>DASVWP010000133.1:0-13239 GCA_036393155.1 Solirubrobacterales bacterium
CGTGCGGTTAGTCTACATTCATGGGTAGGAAAGTCGCGCTGGTGACCGGCGCATCCAGTGGAATCGGCCTGGCGATCGCGACGATGCTCGCCGAGGAGGGCTACGACCTGACGGTCACCTCGCGCACGCCGGAGAAGATCGAGGCGGCCGCCGCCCAGCTCGCCGCCCTCGGCACCGAGGTCGTCCACGTCGCCGCCGACATGGCCGAGGAGGATGCCCCGGCCCGCGTCCTCGCCGCCCACCGCGAGCGCTTCGACCGCCTCGACGTGCTGGTCAACAACGCCGGGCTGGGGATCGCCGGCCCGATCGGCGAGGTGAAGACCAAGCACATGGACCTGCAGCTGGCGCTCAACCTGCGCTCGGTGATGCTCTTCTACCGCGAAGCCCTGGAGCTGCTGCGCGCCGCCGGCGCCGAGCACGGCAACGCGCTGGTCGTCAACGTCAGCTCGGTCGCCGGCAAGCAGGGCGAAGCCGGGCTCGGCGTCTACTCGGCGACCAAGCACGGGGTGGTCGGCTTCACCCAGGCGATGCAGCGCGAGCTGGCCGGCGAGGGGATCAAGTCCTGCGCGGTCTGCCCGGGCTACGTCGACACGCCGCTCGCCGACTACATGAAGGACCGCCTGCCGGCGGAGGAGATGATCCAGCCGCGCGACGTCGCCGAGTCGGTGCGCTCGCTGCTCCAGCTCTCCCCCCACTGCGCGATCGGCGAGCTGGTGCTGACGAAACCCGACGCGCACGGGGTCCTGGCGGTCTGAGATGCCCGTCGAGGCCTCGGTCGACGGCGACGTCGCGCTGATCCGCCTCGCCGAACCGGAGCGGCGCAACGTCCTCGACCGGGCGATGGCCGAGGCCCTGCGGCAGGCCGCCGAGCGGGTCGGAGCCGACCCAGCGGTTCGGGCGGTCGTCCTCACCGGCAGCGGCCGGACCTTCGCCGCCGGCGCCGACATCCGCGAGATCGGCGAGGCGAGCGCGGCGGAGAACCTCGCCTACAACCGCCGCCTGCGCGAGGCGGTCGACGCGGTGGCGACGATCCCGGTGCCGACGATCGCGGCGATCAACGGCCACGCGATCGGCGGCGGGCTGGAGCTGGCCTGCGCCTGCACGCTGCGGATCGCCGCCGCGGAGGCGAAGCTGGGCCTGCCGGAGGCGCGGCTCGGGATCATGCCCGCGACCGGCGGCCTGGCGCGGCTGCCGCGGCTGATCGGACCGGCGGCCACCGCCCGCCTGGCGCTGACCGGGGAGCTGATCGAGGCGCCCGAGGCCGAGGCGCTCGGCCTGCTGCGGGCGGTTCCGGCCGACCGGGTCGAGCCGGAGGCGCTGGCCCTGGCGCGGCGGATCGCCGAGGCGGCGCCGCTGGCCACCCGGGCGATCCTCGCCACCCTGCGCGAGGACGCCGAGCTGCCGCTCGCCGCCGCCACCGAGCGCACCGAAGAGCGCCTCGCCGCGCTGCTGGAGTCCGCCGACCGCCGCGAGGGCGCCCGCGCCTTCCTCGAGCGCCGCCCGCCGCGGTTCACCGGGAGCTAGGGACGATGCCGCTGCCGCGCGCCGCCGAGCTGGGCCTGAGCGAGGAGCAGCTGCTGCTGCGGGCGACCGTGCGCGAGTTCGCCCGCGAGAAGGTCGCCCCGCGCGCCAGGGCGATCGACGCCGCCCAGAGCTTCCCGGCCGAGAGCTGGGCCGAAGCGGCGGCGCTGGGCCTGCTCGGCGCCAGCGCCCCGCCGGAGCACGGCGGCGCCGGCCTCGGCCTGATCGAGCTCTGCGTGGTCGGCGAAGAGCTCGCCGCCGTCTGCGTCTCCACCGCCGCCACCGTCCTGCACCAGGCCGACATGGTGGTCGGGCGGATCGTCCGCCACGGCAGCGAGGAGCAGAAGCGGCGCTGGCTGCCGGGCCTGATCGACGGCTCGCTGGTCGGCTGCCTGGCGATGACCGAGCCCGAGGCCGGCTCCGACGTGATGAGCATGCGCACGCGGGCCGAGCGGACCGCGGAGGGCTGGCGGCTGAACGGGACCAAGACCTTCATCACCAACGGCCCGGTCACCGACCTGGCGCTCGTCTACGCGCGGACGGGCGAGCCCGGCGGCCGCGAGCTCGGCCTCTTCGCGATCCCCGCCGGAACCCCCGGCTTCGGCCGCGGCAGGAAGTTCTCGAAGATGGGATGGCGCGGCTCGCCGACCGGCGAGCTGCTGCTGGAGGACTGCGAGGTCGGGCCGGAGGCGCTGATCGGCGAGGCCGGCGGCGGCCGGGCGATCCTCCTCGACGGGCTCGACAGCGAGCGGGTGCTGATGGCGGCGGAGTCGGTGGGGATCGCCCAGGGGGCGCTGGAGGCGGCGCTCGCCTACGCCCGCGAGCGGCGCCAGTTCGGCCGCCCGATCGGCGACTTCCAGCTGATCCAGGGCAAGCTCGCCGACATGTTCACCGAAACCGAGGCCGCCCGGGCGCTGACCTGGAGCGTCGCCGCTCGCCTGGACGCCGGCGAGGGCGGGCTGCGGGCGCTGGCCTCGGCGGCGAAGCTCCTGGGCGGTGACGTGGCGATGCGGGTGACGACGGAGGCGGTGCAGGTGCTGGGCGGCTACGGCTACGTCGACGAGTTCCCGGTCGAGCGCTTCATGCGCGACGCCAAGCTGATGCAGATCGGCGGCGGCACGGCGGAGATCCAGCGCTTCATCGTCGCCCGGGAGCTGCTGGCGTGAGGGCGGCGGCGGATAGCCTGCGCTGATGGCGGTCGAGCGCAAGAGCAAGCGGGGGGAGATCCTCCGCAGCTTCACCGAGATGGTCGCCGAACGCGGCTACGACGAGGTCAGCGTGCGCGACGTCGCCGAAGCGCTGGGGATCAGCAAGGGGACGGTCCTGCACCACTTCGGCAGCAAGGAAAGCCTGCTCGAGGAGCTGCACTCCGACTACATGCGCCGCCGCCTGGCCGAGGCGCACGAGCTGCTCGCCGCCCACCCCGACCCGGTCGACCAGCTGCAGCTGATCGTCTACCAGCTGATGCTCGCCCAGCAGGACGACCGCGCGGCGACCGTCGCCTTCGCCCGCGAGATCGTCCGCTTCGCCGCCGAGGAGGGGATGGCCGGCGTGCGGGCGATGCGCGACGACTACTCGGCGCTGGTCGCCGACGTCTTCCGCCGCGGGGTCGAGCAGGGCACCTTCGAGGAGGTCGACCCCTCGCTGGCGGCGCTGCAGCTGTTCGGGATGTGCAACTGGTCGTGGACCTGGTTCGAGCCGGAGGGGCGCTGGTCGGCGGAGCGGATCGCCGAGCAGTTCTGCCGCACCCTGCTGGGCGGGCTGATGCGCGAGGCGCCGCGCGAGCTGCGCGGCGCGGAGCTGGCGCGGGCGGTGGCCGAGACGATGCGCGCGCAGGCGGCCGAGGAGGCCGGCGCCGCGACGGGCGCGGGCTAGGGCT
Source organism: Solirubrobacterales bacterium (assembly GCA_036393155.1). GTDB lineage: Bacteria > Actinomycetota > Thermoleophilia > Solirubrobacterales > 70-9 > VAYN01. The sequence continues at coordinate 3,401 of DASVWP010000133.1, forward strand.
GCGATGGAGATCTCCGGCTCCCACTGCGTGGTCACCGGCGCCGCCCAGGGGATCGGCGCGGCGATCGCCCGGGCGCTCGGCGCCGCGGGGGCGCGGGCGGTCGTGGTCGCCGACCTCGACGGCGGCGGTGCCGAGCGCGTGGCGGCCGAGATCGCGGCGGCGGGAGCGACCACGACGAGCCCCGGCGAGCCGGTCGGCGTCGAGGCCCTCGGCCTCGCGGTCGACATCGGCCGCGAGGAGGAGATCGACCGCCTCGTCACCGCCGCCGAGGAGCGCTTCGGCCCCGTCGACCTCTTCTGCTCCAACGCCGGCATCGCCGGGCCCCACGGCGGCCCCGAGGTGCCCGACGCCGAGTGGCAGCGGACCTGGGAGGTCAACGTGATGTCCCACATCTGGGCCGCGCGGCGGCTGCTGCCGGGGATGCTGGAGCGCCGGCACGGGCACATCAACTCGACCGCCTCGGCCGCCGGCCTGCTCGCCAACCCCGGGCTGATGCCCTACTCGGTGACCAAGCACGCCGCGGTCGCGGTCGCCGAGTGGCTGGCGATCACCTACGGCGCCGGGACCGGGGTCGGCTTCTCCTGCTTCTGCCCGCAGGGCGTGGCGACGCCGATGCTCGAAACCTGGCGGGCCGAGGACCCGGCCTCCCGCCTCGCCGCCAGGTCCGGCGAGACGATCTCCCCCGAGGCGGCGGCCGAGGCGCTCATCGCCGGGATTGAAGCCGGCCGCTTCCTGATCCTCTCCCACGCGGAGGTCACCACCTACATGGAGCGCAAAGCCGCCGACCACGAGCGCTGGCTCGGCGGGATGCAGCGCTTCCAGGCGGAGATCGAGCGCGCCCGGGCCGAGGGCTGAGCGCCCCGCGCGCCCATGGAGATCCTCCAAAGCCCTGCGTAGAAGCCGCTTTGCGGGTCGGCCGGCGCGCATACGCTCGCAGGGCGATGCGAGAGGTGAGGAAGCTGCTCGGGGGCGGGACCTTCTTCGAGGGACCCCGCTGGCACGAGGGCCGCTGGTGGGTGTCGGACTTCTACACCGACGGCGGCCGGATCCTCGCCGTCGATCCCGAGGGCGCGATCGAGCGGACGATCCCGCTCGAGCAGCCCTCGGGGCTCGGCTGGCTGCCCAACGGCGACCTGCTGGCGGTCTCGATGACCGGCCACAAGCTGTGGCGGGTCGACGCCACCGGGACGCCGAGCGAGTACGCCGACCTCTCCCCCTTCTCGCGCGGCGAGGCCAACGACATGACGGTCGACGACCGGGGCCGGGCCTGGGTGGACAGCTTCGGCTACGACCTCTACGCCGGCGAGCAGGCGACCGGGGCGACGCTGATGCGGGTCGACCCCGACGGCAGCGTCCACGCCGCGGCCGAGGGGCTGCACTTCCCGAACTCGATCATGATCCCGCCGCCCGGCGACACGCTGATCGTCGCCGAGACGATCGCCGCCCGGCTGACCGCCTTCACGCTGGCCGAGGACGGGACGCTGAGCGACCGCCGCGTCTACGCCCAGATCGCGCCGACCCCGCCGCTGGAGGAGATCGACGCCGAATACACCAAGGTCGGCTACGGCCCCGACGGCTGCACCCTGGACGCCGAGGGCTGCGTCTGGGCCGGCAACTCCCTCGACACCTACATCGCCCGGATCGCCCCCGGCGGGGAGATCCTCGAGCGGATCCCCTCCCCCGAGCAGGGCTGCGCCGTCTACGCGACGATGCTCGGCGGCGAGGACGGGCGCGACCTGCTGATGTGCGTCGCGCCGGACTGGCGCCTGGGGATGGGGAACAACGAGCCGCGGGCCTCGCTCTACGTGACCCGGGTCGAGGTCCCCCACCACGGCGGCCGGCCGTAGGGCGGCCCCTCGGCCGCCCTCAGGCCGGCGTCACGGCATCCCTCCCTCAGTACCAGCGCCCGCGGGCGAACCCGCCGAAGGCGAGGAGGCCGACCAGGGCGACGATCAGGCCGACCCAGAAGCTCCAGACGATCATCAGGACGATGCCGACGATGACGAGCACGCCGCCAAGCGAGATGCCGCCGGCACCGGTTCTTTCCGCTCTGCTGTTCATGGTCTCCTCCGTTCTCCCTCGGTAGGTGCTGCCGAGCCCCAGGTACCCGCCCCGCGGCGAGCCATGCGTACGATTCGCCCTTGCCCAGGAGCCGCCCGATCCGCCGCCTGTCCCGCCGCGCCGCGCTGGCCCCGCTCCTCGGCCTGGCGCTCGCCGCCCCGGCGGGGGCCAGCACCGCCCCCCGCGAAACCTTCTTCCCCCGCACCGGCAACCCCGGCTATGACGTCTCCCACTACGACGTCAGCCTCGCCTACCGGCCGAGCCGCGGCTGGCTGCGGGCGACGGCGCGGATCGAAGCGACCGCCAGCCAGGGTCTCCGCCAGCTCGCGCTCGACCTCGACGGCCTGCGGGTCACCGCGGTCAGCGTCGACGGCCAGCCCGCCCGCTTCCAGCGCGGGCGCCAGAAGCTGAGGATCACCCCCGGCGTCGCCCTCCGCAAGGGCGAAGGCTTCAGCGTCGTCGTCCACTACCAGGGCCACCCGCGGCCGGTGGTCGACCCCGACGGCTCCTCGGAGGGCTGGATCCGCACCGCCGACGGCGCGGTCGGGGTCGGCGAGCCGGTCGGCACCGCCGCCTGGCTGCCCTGCGACAACACGCTGCCCGACAAGGCGACGTTCAGCTTCCACCTCACGGTGCCGGCGGCGCTGCAGGCGGTCGCCAACGGGCGGCTGACCGCGGTCGACCGGCACGGCGGCCGGCGCACCTTCACCTGGGTCGAGGCCCAGCCGATGACCCCGTACCTGGCGCTGGTCGACATCGGCCGCGGCCGGCTGCGGCACTCGCGGATCGACGGCCTGCCCGCCTGGACGCTGGTCGACCCCACGGTCGCCGCGAAGTCGGCCCCGGCGCTGGCCCGCCTGCCGGAGATCCTCCGCTTCGAGACCGGGCTCTTCGGTCCCTACCCGTTCGACGCGGTCGGCGCGGCGGTCGACCGCACGCACCTCGAATACGCCCTGGAGACCCAGACGCGGCCGATCTACGGCTACGTCCCCGACGTCCCGACCGTGGTCCACGAGATGGCCCACCAGTGGTTCGGCGACTCGGTCGGACTCGAGCGCTGGCCGAACATCTGGCTCAACGAGGGCTTCGCGACCTTCGTCGAATGGTTCTACGCCGAGCGCCACGGCGGGCCCAGCGTGCGGGCGGTCTTCGACCGCCTCTACCGCACGCCCGCCTCGAAGAGGAGCTTCTGGGACCCGCCCTCCGGCCATCCCGGCCAGCCGGCGAACCTCTTCGCCACCTCGACCTATGTCCGCGGCGGGATGGCGCTGGAGGCGCTGCGGCTGCAAGTGGGGACGAAGGCGCTGCTGCGGATCCTCCGCCGCTGGGCGACCCAGCACCGCTACGGCACCGCCGACATCGACCAGTTCCGCGCCCTGGCCGAAGAAGTCTCCGGCCAGCCCCTCGGCATGCTGTTCGACCGCTGGCTGTACGAGCGCGGCAAGCCCCCGCGGGAATAACCACGCGATCGTTGCCGCGTTGTGCGGATGGAGGACGGCGTCGACCGCTCTAGGTTCGGCCGCATGGCTGCCGACCTCCGCCAGAGCGCCGACGGCGCCGGTGCCGAGCCCGTCCTCGCGGCGCACGCGCTGAAGCGCGCCTTCGGCAGCGGAGCGACCGCGGTGCAGGCGCTGGCCGGCGTCGACCTCGCCGTCGCCGAGGGCGAGATGGTCGCGATCATGGGCCCCTCGGGCTCCGGCAAGAGCACGCTGCTGCACATCCTCGGCGCCCTCGACCGCCCCGACGAGGGCAGCGTGGAGATCGCCGGCCGCCGCTACGACGACCTCGGCGACCGCGAGCTGACCGAGCTGCGCGGCGACGTCTTCGGCTTCGTCTTCCAGTTCTTCAACCTGCTGCCGACCCTGACCGCGGCCGAGAACGTGCTGCTGCCGGCGCTGGTCAACGGCGAACGCCCGGGCGGCCGCGCCGCCCGGGTCGACGAGCTGCTGGCGCTGGTCGGGCTCGGCGACCGCGCCGCCCACCTGCCGACCGAGCTCTCCGGCGGCGAGCAGCAGCGGGTGGCGATCGCCCGCGCCCTGCTGCGCGAGCCGACCGTCGTCCTCGCCGACGAGCCGACCGGCAACCTCGACTCGGCCAGCGGCGCCACGGTGATGGGGCTGCTGCGGCGGGTGGTCGACGGCGGGCAGACCGTGGTCATGGTTACCCACGACCCGAGCGCCGCCGCGCTTGCCGACCGGGTGATCTTCCTACGCGACGGGCGGATCGGCGGCGAGGTCGAGGGCGGGGACACCGACCGCGTAATCGACACCTTCCGCGGCGTCGAGGCCGGCGCCCGGGCGCGGGCCTCGGCGTGAGCTCGACCACCCTCCCCCAGGGCGCCCGCCTGCACAGCTTCGCCGGCGTCGGCCTGCGCTCGCTGCGGGCGCGGCCGCTGCGCTCGCTGCTGACCACGACCGGGATCGTGCTCGGCGTCGGCATGGCCTTCGGGGTGCTGATCCTCGTCAGCACCATCCACTCGACCTTCTCCAACCTCTACGGGACGATCTACGGCAACACCAGCCTGATCGTCTCCGGCAAGGCCTCGATCGGCTCGGTGCCGGCGAGCACGCTGCCGAAGGTGCGCGCGGTGGAGGGCGTGAAGGGAGTCTCGGGGACCGTCTACGGCGTCTACCGGATCGTCGAAGGCAGCACCGTCGGCAGCGGCCAGGGCTCGACGCTGTTCGTCGCCGGGATCGACTTCGCCGGCCCCAACACCAGCGGCGCCAAGACGGTCGCCGGCCACGAGCCGAAGCGCGGCAACGAAATCGAGCTCGAGCAGGCCTGGGCCAAGCAGCAGGGCTACGAAGTCGGCGACCGGATGCGGCTGGCGACGCCGTCGGGGACGGCCTCGATGGTGGTCGGCGGCCTCTACGCCTTCCAGTCCAGCCTCGACCTCGGCGGCTACGGCACGGCGGCGATGCCGGTGGCGACGGCGCGGCGGCTGACCGGCAAAGGCGGGGTCTGGGACGAGATCGACGTGATCGTCGCCCCCGGCGTCTCGGCCGAAGCGGTGGCGCGGCGGATCGAAGCGATCACCGGCCCGGGGGTCGAAGTCGCGACCCCCGCCGGCAAGGGCGACGAAGCCAACGAATCGCTGGCCAGCCTCGACATCGTCCTCTACTTCTTCTCCGGCATGGCGCTGTTCGTCGGCGCCTTCCTGATCCTCAACTCCTTCAACATGACCGTGCTGCAGCGGATCCGCGAGATCGGGACCCTGCGCGCGCTCGGCGCCTCGCGGCGGCGGATCGCCGTCTCGATCGTCGGCGAGGCGCTGATCCTGGCGGCGATCGGCGCCGCCCTCGGCCTCGCGCTCGGGATCGGCCTCGCCTACGTCCTGGCGGAAACGATGCGCAGCCTCTTCGGCCTCCCGGTCGCCTCGCTCGACGTCACCGCCGGCGCCGCGGCGGCGGCGATCGCAGTCGGGCTGCTGGCCACGGTCGCCGGCGCCCTGCACCCGGCGCTGCGGGCGGGACGGATCCCGCCGATCCGCGCCCTGACGGGCGGCGGCGCGGACAGCGAACGGCCGGGGCTGCGGCGCGCGCTCGCCGGCCTCCTCCTCTTCCTGCCCGGCCTTGCGATCGGCGGCCTGTTCTGGTTCAGCAACGGCAGCGGCGGCTCCTGGTCGGCGCTGGTCGGCGTCGGCTCGACGGTGGTGATGTTCGTCGGGATGGTGCTGCTGGCGCCCTTCGTGGTGATGCCGCTGATCCGCCTGCTGGCGGCGCCGCTGCGCGCCCTGATGCCGGCCGAGGGGCGGCTCGCCTCCGACTCGCTGCGGGCCAACGCGATGCGGACCTCGGCGACCGCGGCGGCGCTGGTCGTGACGCTCTCGGTCGTCGTCGTCGACGGGATGATGAGCAGCAGCTTCGTCGGCTCGATCCGCGACGAGGTCAACGCCCGCTTCGCCCGCGATTTCACCGTGCAGCCGCTCGACTACAGCGAGTACGGGCCGCCGAGCAGCGGCCTGGCCGAATCGCTGCGGCGGCGGATCGCCGCCCTGCCGGGAGCCGGGACGGTGACTCCGCGCCGCGTCGTCTACATGCGGCAGCTGCCGGGCGGCGGCCAGCCGGGCCTGATGGTCGCGGTCGACCCGGCGGCCTGGCCGAAGGTCGACCGCAGCGACTACGAAGGCGGCTCGACCGCGCAGGTGATGGCGGGAATGGCCCGCGGCGGGGTCGTGCTCGGCAAGGGCTACGCGGAAGACGTCGGGCTCGGGCTCGGCGACACGCTGACCCTCGAAGGGGCCTCGAGGACGCGCCGCGCGCCGGTGGTCGGCCTGCTCGACACCTTCGAAGCGAGCGGCAACGAGGTGATGGTCTCGCTGACGACCCTGAGGGAGGTCTACGGGATCACCACCGACTCGCAGCTGGCGGTCAACGCCAGCTCGCCCGCCAAGCGGGGGCTGCTGGGGACCGAGGTCCACCGCCTCGTCGCCACCTCCTACCCCGGCGTCGAAGCGGTCTCCAACGCCAAGGTGAAGCAGGGCTACGAAGACCAGATCAACCAGCAGTTCGCCTTCTTCAACGCGATCATCGGGATCGCCGTGATCGTCGGCCTGCTGGGGATCGTCAACACCCTCTCGATGTCGGTGATCGAACGTACGCGGGAGATCGGCGTGCTGCGGGCGCTCGGCGGCTCGCGCTGGCGGATCCGCCGCACGATGCTCGACGAGAGCCTGCTGATCTCCCTCGGCGGCTGTCTGGCCGGGATCGCGGCGGGCCTCCTGGTCGGCTTCGTCTGGATCGTCTCGGTGCGCGAAAGCACCCTCAGCGCCCTCGACATCCGCGTCCCCACCGGCACCCTGATCGCGATCGCGATCCTCGGCGTCGCGATGGGCACGCTGGCGGCGATCGTCCCCGCCCGCCGCGCCGCCAAGCTCGACCCCCTGCAGGCGCTGACCTACGAGTAGGGAACCTCAGTACTTCCTTGCAGATCTAAAGCGCGGGTTTAGATCTGCATGGATCCGCCGCTCTCTAGCCGGCCGCGGGGCGGGCGCCGACGATCCAGGTGCTGGCGGGGGCGAGGACGCCGTCGGGGCCGTCGAAGTCGGCGATCGCGGCGCGGATCTCCGCCGCCAGCCGCGGCCGCAGCTCGTCGACCCGGTCGCCCCAGAGGCGCAGCACCTCGGCCGCCGGGCCGAGCGCCATGTTGAACTCGACCGCGTGGTCGAGGTCGTCGCCGATCTTGATCGGCAGGTCGCAGCGGTGGAAGCTGACGTCCTCGAAGCCGGCGAGCACCAGCTGCGCGCCCACCGTGTCCGCATCGGCCATCGAGAAGGGGCCGGGGCCGCAGGTCGGGACGTCGGTCTCCTCCGGTGGCTCGAGGTAGCGGTCGACGACCAGCTCGGCCCGGTGGATCCAGTCGTTGTCGAGCTTGCGGCGCCAGACGACCAGGCAGAGGCGCCCGTCCGGGTTTATCGCCGAGCGGATGTTGCGCAGCGCCGCCACCGGGTTGGCGAAGAACATCACCCCCATGCGGGAGAAGACGTAGTCGAAGCCGCCGCCGAGATCGGCCACCTGGACGTCGGCGACCCCGAAGCTGAGGTTGTCGGCGCCGGCCGCCGCGGCCTCGGCGCGCGCCGCCTCGATGAACGGCTCGGCGACGTCGACCCCGAGCACCTCCCCCTCCGCCCCGACCAGCGCCGCGAGCTGCTGGCTGGTGTCGCCGAAGCCGCAGCCGACGTCGAGCACCCGGTCGCCGGGACGCGGGGGGTGTATTTCCATCCCGCGCGTGCCGTGCCGGCCCAGGCCGGCGGTGGCGAGGTCGCGGAAGCGGACGAAGCTCTCGAACAGCGGCCCGCTCCAGGCCGCGGTCGCCTCTTCGTTGGCCGGAGCGACCCTCTCCATGCCGTCGATCGTAAGCCCGCGGCTCGGCCGGGATCAAGACCCGGTGGAGAGTCGTGCCCCCGGCGGGGCACAACTCTCGGGTCGCTGGGCGGAGCTCGCGCGGCTAGTGCGCCCGCGCGATCGCCCGCCGCAGCTCATCCTTGCCCATCTTCGAGCGGCCTTCGATCCCCAGCCGCCGGGCCTCCGCGTTCAGCTCGTCGCGGGTCTTCGCTTCGCCCTTGCGGACCTTGTTGGCCTCTTTGCCGAGCGCCGTCCGCGTCCGTTTCGGGAGCGATTTCAGCGTCTTCTTCCTGCGGGCGCCGGCCTGTGCCTTCTTCACGTTGCGCCGGGCGGCCACCCGCTGCTTCTCGGTTGCCATGCCCTTCGACTACCCGCTGAGCGAGGGGACAATCGACTGGCGCTCAGCCCCGCCAGGCGCGCCAGTAGCCGCGCATCCGCCGCCGGTAGGCGCGCGGCTTCTCGGCGTAGAGGCGGGCGGCGAGGGCGAAGGCGGCGGCGGCCAGCTCGCCCTGGCGAGCGGCGAGGGCGGCGGAGAGCTCGGCGCTCCAGGCCGGCGCGAAGCCGCGCGCGGCGAGGTCCTCGCCGAGCACCGCGAGGTCGTGGTGGTCGCCGAGCAGGTCGGCGAGGACGTGCGCCTGTTCGGCCGTCTCGCCGAGCAGCGGCGGCCAGGCCCCGGCCAGCAGCCGCTGCTGGTACCAGAGGTCCTTGGCGCGTTTGCGCCACTGGTGGAAGCTCTCGGCGCGGCCGTCCTCGCGCGCCTGCTCCATCGCCGCCCGTCCCCGGCGATAGGCGCGCCGCAGGCCGGCGTCGATCAGCTTCCAGCCACCGCCGTCCAGCGGCCAGGCGGCGATCCGCTCCGGAGCGGGCTCGATCAGCTCGATCGCCCGCGCCACCCCCGCGGCATCGGTCGCCGCCACCTGCTCGCGGTCGCGCCGCAGCGCCCCCCGCCAGACGTCGAGCGCCGCGGCTGGCAGGCCGGGCGAGCGGTCGGCCAGGGCGTCGAGCGTCTCCACCATCACCTGGGCGTCGCGGCTCGCCGAAAGCGCCCGGCCGGCCTCGCGGTAGCGGGCGTTTTCCTCCGCGTAGGGGCCCTCGCCCAGCGGCTCGCGCAGCAGGCGGACGACGGCGCGCAGCTTCTTCATGTCCTTGCGGGCGCCGTGGACGGCGTCGCCGAAGTCCTCGCCCCCCGGCTCGACCCCGCGCAGGCGCTCGAGCGCCGCCTCGGCGCGCCCGCGGCCGACCCGGCGCAGGCCGCCGGCGACGTCCTCGCCGTGCTTCAGCCGGTAGGCGCCGCTCTCGCCCGGCTGCTCAGGCGCCATCGCGACCCCCCGCCTCCGCGCCGGCTCCCACGTCCTCCGGCATCCCCTCGGCCGCCAGCGCCTGGTTGGCGAAGCGCCGCACGCCGGTCAGCTCGCGGCCGAACCAATCCGGCGGCCGGAAGGCGGCGGCGCGCTCGGCGGAGGGGAACTCGACCTCCGCCACCCGCAGCCCCTCGAGACCGCCGGCGTAAACGTCGACCTCCGCCCGCAGGTCCTCGTCCAGGCGCACCACGTAGCGGCGCTTGCGCAGCCGGCGCCCCGCGCAGGCCTCCCACAGCAGATCCATCTGCTCGGGCGACAGGGTGACCTCGTACTCCCCGCGGTCCTCGCCGGCGCCGCGCTTGACGGTCAGCGTCAGCTCCTCGCCGGCCCGCCGCAGCCGCACCTCGGCGTCGGCGTCGGCGTCGATCGCCAGGTACCCCTGCTCGATCTCCACGCGCTCGCAGTCCTCGAGCCACCCCGGCAGCTCCTCGACCAGGAACTTCCGCTCGATCTCCCGAGCCATCGTCTCGATGTTAGGCGCCGGGGCCGGCCGCGGCGAGATCGGCGGGCGACATCCGGGGCTGCGTCCGCTACCTTCCCCCGCGATGAGGTCGAGCAGGAGAGGGCAGCCGGC
>DASVWP010000134.1:0-10251 GCA_036393155.1 Solirubrobacterales bacterium
AGGCGCCGTAATGGAAGATCGAGGCGCAGAGGACCGCGTCGGCGTGGCCGGCGGCGATCGCCTCGCTGAGGTGCTCCAGCGTGCCGGCGCCGCCCGAGGCGATCACCGGCACCGGCACCGCTTCGGCCACCGCCCGGGTCAGCTCGATGTCGTAGCCGTCGCTGGTGCCGTCGCGGTCCATGCTGGTCAGCAGCACCTCCCCCGCCCCACGCTCCACCGCCTCCCTCGCCCAGGAGACGGCGTCGCGCCCCTCGACCCGCTTGCGACCGCCGTTGACGTACACGCCCCAGCTGCCGCCGAACCAGCCCGCCGGGGCGGCGCAGGTCGGGGAGGCGGTTGCCGGCTCGGGGTCGGTGTCGCGCTTGGCGTCGATCGCGATCACCACGCACTGAGCGCCGAAGTGCTCGGCCAGCTCGGTCAGCAGCTCGGGCCGCGCCAGCGCCGCCGAGTTGACCGAGACCTTGTCGGCGCCGGCGTCGAGCACGGCCTGGGCGTCGCGCACCGAGCGGATGCCACCGCCGATCGTGAACGGGATGAAGACGTTGTCGGCGGTGCGGCGGGCGAGCTCGACGATCGTCTCGCGCTTCTCGTGCGAGGCGGTGATGTCGAGGAAGACCAGCTCGTCGGCGCCCTCGGCGTCGTAGCGTTCGGCCAGCTCCACGGGATCGCCGGCGTCGCGGATGTCGACGAAGTTGGTCCCCTTGACGACGCGGCCGGCGTCGACGTCGAGGCACGGTATGACGCGCTTCAGAGCCATGGTTGAAGCGTAGAGATCCCTCTCAGGAGAGGGCGGCGATCGCCTCGGCGACGCTGAACTTCTTCTCGTAGAGGGCGCGCCCGACGATCACGCCCTCGATGTTGGGGGGCGCTTCGCGCTTGAGCGCTTCCAGGTGCCCCAGCTCGCCGACCCCGCCGGAGGCGATGATCCAGGCGGGCGTCACCGCGGCGATCCGCGTCAGCTCCCCCAGCGCCGGCCCCTCCATCGTGCCGTCGACCTCGATCGCCGTGCAGAGGAAGCGCTTCACCCCGCGCTCGCTGAGCCGCGCCACCGCCTCGGCGACGTCGAGGTCGCTGGTCTGGGTCCAGCCGGCGAGGGAGACCTTGCCGCCGCGGGCGTCGACGGAGACGACGACGTGGTCCCCGTGGCGCCTCAGCATCTCCTCCAGGAAGGCGGGGTCGCGCAGCGCCGCGGTGCCGATCACGACCCGTTCGGCGCCGGTCCGCAGGACGTTCTCGACGCAGTCTTCGTCGCGCAGTCCGCCCCCGACCTGGATCGGGAAGGGAACGGCGTCGGCGATCCGGTGGATCGTCTCCAGGTTCTGCGGTTCTCCGGCCTTCGCCCCGTCGAGGTCGACGACGTGCAGGAAGTGGGCCCCTTCGCGGGCGAAGCGCATCGCCGCGTCGACCGGGTCGGCGTCGTAGGCGGTCTCGCGCGCGTAGTCGCCCTGCAGCAGGCGCACCGCCTGGCCGCCGCGAACGTCGATCGCCGGGTAGAGGATCACGGCGCGAAGCTCAGGCGGCGCTCGGCGCCTTGGCGCAGACCCCGGCGAAGTTGGCAAGCAGCCGCAGGCCCGCCGCGCTCGACTTCTCGGGGTGGAACTGGACACCGAAGACGTTCTCGCGCTCGGCGGCGGCGCAGAAGCGCTCGCCGTAGACGGCGCTGCCGAGCAGGTCCTCCTGACGGGGACGGGCGGCGAAGGTGTGGACGAAGTAGAAGGCGGTTTCGCTGGGGATGCCCTCGGCGAGCCGCGACTCGCGCTCCCAGCGCAGGGGCGCCCAGCCGATGTGCGGGACCTTCAGCCCCTCGGCCCGCAGCTCGGTGACCTCCCCGGGCAGCAGGCCGAGACCCGCCGCCCCGCCGTGCTCGCTGGTCGACTCGAAGAGCAGCTGCAGCCCGAGGCAGATGCCGAGGATCGGCACGCCGGCCTCGCGACGCTCCTCGATCAGCTCGTCCAGTCCCAGCGCGCGGATCCTCTCCATCGCCCGGGGAAAGGCGCCGACGCCGGGCAGGATGACGCCGTCGGCGCCCTGGACCTCGGTGGCCTCGCTGCTGATCGTCGCCGTGGCGCCGACGTGCTCGAGCGCCTTCTCGACCGAGCGCAGGTTGCCCATCCCGTAGTCGAGGATCGCGATCCGGGTCATTCGCTCAGCGTCCCCTTGGTCGAGGGGACGCCGCTCTCCTCGGGGTCGATCGAGACGGCGACCCGCAGCGCGCGGGCGAAGGCCTTGAAGCTGGCCTCGATCATGTGGTGGGCGTTGGTCCCGTAGCGGACCGAGACGTGCAGGGTCAGCTTGGCGCTGTTGGCGACGGCGCGGAAGAACTCCTCGGCCAGCTCGGTGTCGAAGCCGGCGATCGAGGTGACCGGCAGGTCGGCGTCGAAGACGCAGAAGGGCCGGCCGGAGATGTCGATCGCGCACTCGGCCAGCGACTCGTCCATCGGCACCAGGGCCGAGCCGTACCGGCGGATCCCGGCGCGATCGCCGAGCGCCTCGTCGAGCGCCTGGCCGAGCACGATGCCGACGTCCTCCACCGTGTGATGGGCGCCGGTCTCCAGATCGCCGCTCGCCTCCACGCGCAGTCCGAGGCGCCCGTGGCGGGCCAGCAGATCCAGCATGTGGTCGAGGAAGCCGACACCCGTGGCGGCGCTCGACTTCCCCCCGTCGAGGTCGAGCGAGAGCCGGATCTGGGTCTCGGCGGTCTGCCGCTCTCTGGAAGCGTTTCTGCTCATCGCCTAATCATCGCCGACTCGCCGTGGACAGGGAGGCCCTCCGCCCGGGCGAGGGCGTCGACTTGCGGCGCCAGCGCGGCCGCGGCCTCGGCGGAGATCTCGACGGTCGAGATGCGGCGACGGAAGGCGCCGGGGCCGAGCGGCCCGGTGAACCGACCGGCGCCGCCGGTCGGCAGCACGTGGTTGGAGCCGGCGACATAGTCGCCGAAGGCGGTGGCGCCGTAGCGGCCGAGGAAGACGCAGCCGGCGGTGGTGACCCGGCCGGCGAGCAGCTCGGCGTCCTCCTCCATCAGCTCCAGGTGCTCGGGCGCATAGGCGTTGGCGAGCGCGATCGCGGCCTCGGTGTCCGGCACCTGGACCAGCGCCAGCGCCGCCTCGGCGACGCTCGGGCGCGATCCGGCCGCCTCCTGGACCGCAGCGGCAATCTCATCGAGGACGTGCTCCTCGACCGCGGCGAGGACCAGCGGGCTCTCCGGGCCGTGCTCGGCCTGGGCGCAGAGGTCGAGAGCCGCCCACTCCGCGTCGGCGTCGTGGCCGGCGATCAGCATCAGCTCCGAGGGCCCGGCCAGGGAGTCGATCCCCACCGTCCCGTACACGGCTCGCTTCGCCTCGCGCACCCAGGCGTTGCCGGGGCCGGCGATGAAGTCGACCGGCGGGAACTCGCCGGTTCCGTGGGCGAGCGCGAAGATCGCCTGCGCACCGCCCATCGCGTAGATCTCGTCGAGCCCGACCAGGGCGGCGGCGGCAAGGACCAGCGGGTGCAGCTCGCCGTCGGCGCCCGGCGGCGAGGCGAGCGCGAGCCGCTCGACCCCCGCCACTCGGGCCGGGATCGCGCACATCAGGACGCTCGACGGGTAGGCGGCGCGCCCCCCCGGCGCGTAGATGCCCGCCGCTCTCACCGGCACCTCGCGGATCCCCACCACCTGGCCCTGCGGCAGCCGCACCTCCCTGGGCTCCCCCAGCTGGGCCTCGGCGACGGTGCGGATGTTCCCGGCCGCAAGCTCCAGCGCCTCGCGCAGGCTCGGTTCGAGGGCGGCGAGAGCCGCGGCGGCGCGCTCGGGCTCCACGACCAGGGTGTCGCGGGGATTCTCGGGGCAGTCGAAGCGGTTCGTCAGCTCCAGCACCGCCGACGCGCTCGCCCTGGCTCCCCCAAGCTCGCCGTCGCCGCGGCCGATGACCGCCTCGAAGATCTCCGCGACGTCGACGCTGCCGGCCTCGCGCTCGCTCCAGAGCCGGATGCCAGCCACGGTCGCCTCGGGGCCTTGCCACTCGAAGCGACGCGTCTTCATCCGCCCGCCGCCCGCAGTCTCGCCGTCAGGTCGTCGACCTCCGTCGCCCGCAGCTTGTGGGCGACTCGGTTGGCGACGAAGCGGGCGGTGCACTCGACGATCTCCTCCCGCACCTCGAGATCGTTCTCTTCCAGCGTGCGGCCGGTCGCCACCAGGTCAACGATCCCGTCGCCCAGGCCGATCAGCGGCGCCAGCTCGACCGAGCCCTTGACCTCGATCACTTCGACCTGGCGGCCGGTGCTCTCGAAGTGGCGCTCGGCGATCCGCGGGTACTTGGTCGCGATCCGCATCATCCCCAGCCGCCGCTGGGCCTCTCCGAGCCGTTCGTCGCCCTTGCGCCCGGCGAGCACCATGCGGCAACGCCCGTAGCCGAGGTCGAGCAGCTCGTAGACGGCGCGATCGGACTGCTCCAGCAGCACGTCCTTGCCGGTGATCCCGACGTCGGCGGCGCCGGCCTCGACGTAGGTGGGGACATCGGAGGGTCGCATCGTGACCAGGGTCATCTCGGCGGTCTCGAAGATCAGCGAGCGGGAATCGCCGCGCAGCTCAGAGGTATCGATGCCGGCGGCGTCCAGCAGGTCGAGGGTTTCGCCGAACAGGGCGCCGCGCGGGACCGCCAGCTTCAGCGGCCCGTCGGGCTTGGCGCGGCTGCCGGCGACTTCGAAGCTCACGAGGCGCCCCCCTGTCGCCGCGACTCCTCCAGCTGGGCGACGTGGACCCGCTCCAGGTAGAGGGCGAAGCCGGCGGCCGGCAGGTCGAGGCCGAAGCGCTTCATCAGCCCGTCGTAGCGGCCGCCGCGGCCGAGCACGTGGCCCAGCGCGGGGTCGTAGACCTCGAGGATCGCCCCGCTGTAATAGCCGAGGTCGCGAAGCAGGCCGAGGTCGATCTGCACGCGGTCGGCGGCGCCGCGCCGGTCGAGGTCCTCGTAGGTCTCCTGCAGCCTGGCGATCGCCCGTTCGACCGCCACGCCGCCGAGCCCGCGCGCCTGCTCCAGCACCTCGCGGCCTCCCCGCAGCTGGGAGAGGGCGACGCAGGTCGCGACCTGCTCCTCGCCGATCCCCTCCACCTCGGAGAGCTCGGCCTCCAGGCCGACCAGGTCGTGTGTGGCGAGCCGGCCGATGATCGAATCGCGGCTCTCGCCTTCGATCCCGAACTCGGTCAGCAGCTGGCGGAAGAGGTCGGCGTCGCCGAGGCCGATCACCGCCCGGTCCAGGCCGGCGGCGTCGAGCGCGGACTCCAGCACCTCGATCACCTCGATCGTCCCCTCCGGCGCCGGCGCGCCGATCAGCTCGACGCCGGCCTGGACGAACTCGCGCATCTGGCCGCGCTGCGGGCGCACCGCGCGGAAGGCGCTCGACAGGTAGCAGAGGCGAATCGGCGGCTCGGCGCTCGCGTAGCGGCTGGCCACCAGGCGCGCGATCGGCACCGTCATGTCCGAGCGCAGCGCCAGCAGGTCGCCGTTCTCGTCGAAGAAGCGATAGGTCCCGCCCGCGGTGCGGCCGTCGCCGCGAGCCAGCACCTCGTCGTACTCGATCGCCGGCGTCGCGACCTCACCGTAACCCCGGCCTTCGAAGACCTCGATCAGGGCGCGGTTGAGACGGCGCAGCTCGCGCATCTCATCCGGCAGCACGTCGCGGGTTCCTGGCGGGATCGGGTGAATCATCGCCTTGACCTTACGAGAACGCGGCGGGAATGCCTGCTACGCCGGGACCTCGACCGAGACTCGCTCGATCTGCGCCCCGAGCGCCCGCAGGCGGTCGTCGATCTGCTCGTAACCGCGGTCGATCTGGATGATGTTGCCGATCTCCGAGGTCCCCTCGGCCGCCAGGGCGGCGATGAGCATCGCCATCCCGGCGCGGATGTCGGGGCTCTCGACCCGCTCGCCGTGAAGCCGGCTCGGACCGCTGACGATCGCCCTGTGGGGATCGCACAGCGTGATCCGAGCGCCCATCGCGACCAGCTTGTCGACGAAGAAGAGGCGGTTCTCGAACATCTTCTCGAAGATCAGAACCTCGCCCTTTGCCTGGGTGGCCAGCGCCAGGGCGATCGAGGTGAGGTCGGCAGGGAAAGCCGGCCAGGGGCCGTCCTCGATCTTCGGGATCGCGTCGCCGAGATCTGCCTGGACCTCCAGCTGCTGCCCCGGCGGGACGAGGATGTCGGAGCCCTCGATCTCCGAGCGCAGGCCGAGCCGCTTGAACTGCCGCCGCACCATCAGCAGGTCGCCCGGCTCGACGTCGCGGATCCGCACCTCGCCGCCGGTCGCCGCGGCGAGCGCCATGAAGCTGCCGACCTCGATGTGGTCGGCGGAGATCGAGTGCTCGGCGCCACCGAGGCTCTCGCGCCCGTTGACCGTCATCACGTTGGAGCCGATCCCGTCGACCCGGGCCCCCATCTTGGTCAGGAGGCGGGCCAGGTCCTGAACGTGGGGCTCGCAGGCAGCGTTGGAGATCGTCGTCGGGCCCGGCGTCAGCGCCGCCGCCATCAGGGCGTTCTCGGTCCCCATCACCGACGGCTCGTCCATGAAGATTTCGCAGGCGCGCAGGCCCGCCGGCGCGGAGATTTCGATCCAGCGGCTGCCGTCGATCTTCGCGCCGAGGTCCTTGAAGGCGTCGAGGTGGGCGTCGAGTCGGCGCCGGCCGATGAAGTCCCCGCCCGGAGGTGGCATGTGGGCGGCCCCGAAGCGCGCCAGAAGCGGCCCGGCGAGCAGGAATGAGGCGCGGATCTTGCGCGAGAGCTCCTCGTCGACCGCCGGCTCGGCGACACCCCGCGCGCAGAGCCTGATGCTGTTGTCGGCCACCCAGGCGGCCTCCACCCCGAGCCGCTCCAGAAGGGCTATCTGGGCCTCGGTGTCGCGGATGCGCGGCACCCGGTGCAGCAGCACCTCCTCCTCGGTGAGGAGGCAGGCCGCGAGGATCGGCAGGGCCGCGTTCTTGTTGCCTGCAACGGTCAGCTCGCCGGAGAGCGGCGCCCCGCCTTGAATCACGAACTTCTCCATGGTCGGGCAAGGGTAACGGCCGCCGGGGGACGGACGTGAAGATCCCGCCGGGTGACACCACCGGCAGGCGACCTCGAAGCAAGAATTTGCACATGAGCCCCAAAAACGCGTAGGATCTTGTGTGCGAGACGTCACGGAGCGTGGTCATCGCGCCACGACGAAGCTCCCTAGGGACCGTCTCCGATCGCGCTTCTGGGGTTTCGCAGCGCTACTGAGATCAGTAGCGCTGCGGCGTGCTCTAACGTGCTGCGCCCTCCTTCGGGATTCCGCTCTACAGAGCCATTTTCGCGCACCGAATGCAAAACCGCTTGCAGAAGCAGCGATCCGTCCGGACCCCTCCGTACTCTCGAACCCATGTTCGATTCTAAGCAAACGCTAACGGGGCGGCTGACCGATGCCGTCGACCTGATGATCGACTTCGCGACCCTCGGCGAGTACGGCCTCGAGCCCGTTGGGAGAACCGCCGCGACCTGCGAATCCCGCCATCGTCCCTCCCCCCCGCTCGGCCCCGCAGCCCGCCGCCGCGCCGCCGAAGGCCCCTTCCTCCTCCGCCCGTAGGGCACGAGGGAGACCGCCCAGGCGTCGCGGCCGGTGCCGGCCACGGCGATTCACATCCGCCACCTTACGACGTGCAAGTCTGAAAGGTGGCCCGCAGTCCGCGCCTGGAAGTGGCGCCACGGCGAGAGGGCCTCAGAAGCAAGCGGGAAGACGCCAGCGAGGGGCGTGGCGTAGCAGCGCTACGCGAGCCACTCGATGGTGGCTTATCCGCGCAGCTACTGAGGCCTCGCAGTCCGCGCCAATTCCAGGCGCGGACTGCTAAAGAAGAACCGGCGGCGACCTACTCTCCCAGGAGGTTTCCCCCCAAGTACCATCGGCGCTGAAAGGCTTAACTGCTCTGTTCGGAATGGGAAGAGGTGTTTCCCTTTCGCTATGCGCCACCGGAAATTTTGCGAGACAACCGCCCCGGTGGAGCTTGAAAACCGCACAAGGCCGCAAGGTAAGTAATCAGTACAACAAATAATCCGTCAAGCCCTCGACCCATTAGTACCGGTCGGCTGAGCGCATTACTGCGCTTGCACCGCCGGCCTATCAACCTGGTGGTCTACCAGGGGTCTTACTCCCTCAAGGGGATGGGAGAGCTTATCTCGAGGACGGCTTCCCGCTTAGATGCTTTCAGCGGTTATCCGTTCCATGCGTAGCTAACCTGCGGTGCCCTTGGCAGGACAACAGATACACCAGCGGCATGTTCATCCCGGTCCTCTCGTACTAGGGATGACTCCTCTCAACTCTCCAACGCCCACAGCAGATAGGGACCGAACTGTCTCACGACGTTCTGAACCCAGCTCGCGTACCGCTTTAATGGGCGAACAGCCCAACCCTTGGGACCTACTCCAGCCCCAGGATGCGACGAGCCGACATCGAGGTGCCAAACCGGTTCGTCGATGTGGACTCTTGGAACCGATAAGCCTGTTATCCCCGGAGTACCTTTTATCCGTTGAGCGACGGCGCTTCCACTTGCTACCGCCGGATCACTAAGCCCAACTTTCGTTCCTGCTCGACCCGTCGGTCTCGCAGTCAAGCTCCCTTGTTGCCTTTACACTCTACGCACGATTTCCAACCGTGCTGAGGGAACCTTTGGGCGCCTCCGTTACTCTTTAGGAGGCGACCGCCCCAGTCAAACTGCCCGCCTGACACTGTTCACCACCCGGATCACGGCATGGTGTTAGAAGCCCAGAGCACCAAGGGTGGTATCTCAAGGGTGACTCCCCAGCGGCCAAAGCCACTGGTTCACAGTCTCCCACCTATCCTGAGCGAGATACCCCAGACTCCAATATCAAGTTGCAGTAAAGGTTCACGGGGTCTTTCCGTCTAGCTGCGGGTACTCGGCATCTTCACCGAGACTTTAATTTCACCGAGCCTCTCGTTGAGACAGCGTCCAACTCGTTACGCCATTCGTGCAGGTCGGAACTTACCCGACAAGGAATTTCGCTACCTTAGGACCGTTATAGTTACGGCCGCCGTTTACCGGGGCTTAGTTTCATTGCTTCGCGCCGAAGCGCTAACAAGTCCACGTAACCTTCCGGCACCGGGCAGGCGTCAGACCCTATACGTCGTCTTACGACTTAGCAGAGCCCTGTGTTTTTGGTAAACAGTCGGTTGGACCAATTCACTGCGGCCCCCTCGGGCTCCCTCCGTGTGGAGTTCACCCTATCGGGGCGTCCCTTCTCCCGAAGTTACGGGACGATTTTGCCGAGTTCCTTAACGAGAGTTAGCTCGCTCACCTCAGTATTCTCTACTTGTCCACCTGTGTCGGTTATCGGTACGGGCACGCGAATCCTGCCTAGAGGCTTTTCTTGGAGGCATGGGATCGGAGACTGGCCGGCGGTCAAGCCAGCTGGCATCGCACCTCGCGTCAAAACGCCACCGCGGATTTTCCTACGGCGACTAGCTACGTGCTTGCCCCAGGACGACCATCGCCTGGGTTCTCTTACCCTTCCCCGTCCCCCCATCGGTCATAACGGAAACGACGTGGTACAGGAATATCAACCTGTTGGCCATCGGCTACGCCTTTCGGCCTCGCCTTAGGTCCCGACTAACCCTGAGCAGACGAACTTTACTCAGGAAACCTTGGACTATCGGTGGTGGGGAGTCTCACCCCACTTTCGTTACTCATGCCGGCATTCTCACTTCCAACCGCTCCACGGTGCCTTTCGATCCCGCTTCACGCAGTTGGAACGCTCTCCTACCGCGTACAGAGCCCGCAGGCCTGCACACCCATAGCTTCGGAGGCTAGCTTGAGCCCCGTTGAATTATCCGCGCCCGAACACTTGACCAGTGAGCTGTTACGCACTCTTTTAAGGGTGGCTGCTTCTAAGCCAACCTCTTGGTTGTCTCTGCATTCGGACATCGTTTGCCACTTAGCTAGCACTTGGGGTCCTTAGCTGATGGTCTGGGTTGTTTCCCTTTCGCGTACGAAGTTTATCCCCCGCACACTGACTCCCGAGGTAAATGTAACGGTCTTCGGAGTTTGCCTGAAGTCGGTAACCTGGTAGGGCCCCTAATCCAAACAGTGCTCTACGGCCGCAACATAGTAACTCGAGGCTATACCTAAATATATTTCGGAGAGAACCAGATATCTCTGAGCTTGATTAGCCTTTCACTCCGATCCACAGGTCATCCGCCCAGTTTTCAACCTAGGTCGGTTCGGCCCTCCACGAGGTCTTACCCCCGCTTCAGC
>DASVWP010000135.1:0-2756 GCA_036393155.1 Solirubrobacterales bacterium
ACCGCCGAGTGCTCCTCCCGCACCCCCTCATAGGTCACCGGCATCTCCCAGCCGGCAAACGGCACCAGCTTCGCCCCAAGCGCAACGTGCTGCTCGTAAAGGGGAGTTCTGCGCAGGGGGGCCGCGTCGCTCACGCGCCGCAGCCTATTTCAGGAGGACGGCCAGCCGGTTCGCCAAGCTGGAGCTAATCGCAGGGTCCGGTGGGACCGTCGGGTGTCCCTCCCGACGAACTCCCGCGAAGCGGCGGCGGGAGGGATACCCGACGGTCCCCTCCCCACCGGGCTATTCCTTGAGGAACCCCGGCACGTCGATGTCGTCCTCCGACACCCTCAGTTTGCGGATTTCGGTGTCCTCCGCCGAAACCCGCGGCCGGCTCTCGTACCGCCGCCGCACCCGCTGCGGCGAGCGCGCCAGCAGCTCGAAGCCCTCGAAGCCGGTGGCGATCACCGTCACCCGCACTTCGTCGCGCATCGACTGGTCGACCACCGAGCCGAAGATGATGTTGGCGTTGTCGTCGGCCTCGGCCTGGACCAGCTGCGCCGCCTCGTTGACCTCGAACAGGCCGAGGTCCTCGGGGCCGGTGATGTTGAGCAGCATCCCGGTCGCGCCTTTGATCGACTCCTCGATCAGCGGCGAGGTGATCGCCGCCTTGGCGGCGTCGAGCGCCCGCGCCTCCCCGGAGGCCGAGCCGACGCCCATCAGGGCCGAGCCGGCGTCGCGCATGATCGTCCGCTCGTCGGCGAAGTCGAGGTTGATCAGGCCGGGGATCGTGATCAGGTCGGTGATGCCCTGAACGCCCTGGCGGAGGATGTCGTCGGCCTGGCGGAACGCCTCCAGCACCGAGGTCCGCCGCTCGACCGCCTGCAGCAGCTTCTCGTTGGGGACGATGATCAGGGTGTCGACGTGGTTGCGCAGTTTCTCGATCCCTTCGAGCGCCTGCTGCATTCGCCGTTTGCCCTCGAACTCGAACGGCTTGGTCACCGCGCCGACGGTCAGGGCGCCGATCTCTTCCTTGGCGATCTCGGCGATCACCGGCGCCGAGCCGGTGCCGGTGCCGCCACCCTCGCCGGCGGTGACGAAGACCATGTCGGCGCCCTTCAGCGCCTCCTTGATCTCGTCGCGGCTCTCGGCCGCCGCGCCCGCGCCGACCTCCGGGTTGCCGCCGGCGCCGAGCCCGCGGGTCAGCTCTTGGCCGATCGAGAGCTTGATGTCGGCGTCGCAGGCCTGCAGCGCCTGCGCGTCCGTGTTGACGGCGACGAACTCGACGCCGCGAATGCCGGCGTCGATCATGCGGCTCACCGCATTGGTGCCGCCGCCGCCGGCGCCGACGACCTTGATGACCGCGAGGTAAGTGGATTCCATCTCCCGATTTCTCCGACTAGACCGGCTCCATGGGGCCGGCGAGAAGCTTTTGAGTTGAGTTGAGCCTTAGTTCCGTCCGAGTCTTCAGCGAGGCTCAAGGGTTCGAGACTCCGCTGCAAGCACGGAAATTGCGCTCAACGTAGGGCATTGTCAAGGGTCTGTCAAACGGCCGAACGGCATCCTGCAAGGCAGAATCCTCAACCATGGGTCGAGGGTTTCGCAACCCTCACCCTAAGGTCGAGGATTCGTTGGAAGCGCTTGGGGATGCGGAGCGATACCCGGTTTTCTGGCTCTGGGGCTTGCTTGGTACCGCCCTCGGGACCAGCTCCGCCCTCGCGCCTCAGCAGCCTCATGGCGCGGGCGGCAGCGAGTGGCCGGAGCCCGCGAACGACGGGTGGTTGGGAGCGTGCAGGTCTACATAATCAAGCGAGGTGACCGACGGATCGGCCAGCACGGTGGCCGCCGCCTGCCACTTCAGCGCCGCGCGGGAGGCATCGCCGAAGCGCAGTTCGATCCCCGTGGTGAGGACCACGTCCACCCCGCTCTTGCCGTAGTAGCTGCGTTCGAGGTAGGGCCGCAGCGGCGCCGGCGCCGCCCCCAGGACCCGCGCCTGCTGCAGCGCCGTGCCGGCCAGCTGGCCGCTCTTCGGCTCTTCGGTCAGCGGCAGGGTCGGCAGCGGCGGTTCCTTCGGCGGCGGCAGCCAGGGGACGACCTTGCCGGTGGAGCTGACGACCACCGCTTCGGAGCCGCTGCCGATCGTCGCCGCCGGCTGCGGCGAGCTGACCTTGGCGACCACGGTCTTTTCGCGCAGCAGGAAGAAGTAGGCGGCCCCGGCGAGGAGGGCGAGGAGCAGCAGCGCCGCCGCCCAGCGCCTCACAGCTCCCAGCCGCCGGGCCACTCGACCTCGCCCAGCACCTGGACCTCCGGCTCCAGCTCGATCCCGAAGCGCGCGTGGACCCTGCGCCGTCCCTCGGCCATCAGCTCCAGCACATCGGCCGTGGTCGCGTCGCGGTCGTTCTCGACGAAGTTCGCGTGCTTCTCGGAGAAGCGGGCGCCGCCGTGGCGCAGGCCGCGACAGCCCGCGGCCTCCAGCAGCTGCCCCGCGGAGCGCCCTTCGGCCCGCTCGTCCTCGGGGTTCTTGAAGGTCGAGCCGAAGGTCTTGATGCCGGAGGGCTGCGCCTCGCGGCGGCGGCGGCGCATCTCCGCCAGGGTCGCCCTGATCTCCGCCGGGTCGCCGGGGTGCAGGCGGAAGGAGGCGCGGGCGACCACCTCGCCTTCGCGGAGGTTCGAGCGCCGGTATTCGAAGCCGAGCTGCCCGGGGCGGCGCCGCTGCGTCCCGGCCGCCGTGCTCACCTCGACCCAGTCCAGCACCCGCGCCAGCTGGCCACCGTAGG
>DASVWP010000136.1:0-8629 GCA_036393155.1 Solirubrobacterales bacterium
CACTTCCGCCGCACCGTTCGGGCCGCCGTCGCCGAGGCCCAGGCCGCCGACCGGGCCGCCGCTGCGAAGCGGCGCCGGCAGTTGATGGCCAACCTGCCGGGCGGGGTCAGCATCGAAACCCTGACCGCGATCGCCTCGTGCGAGTCCGGCGGCGACCCGACGGCGGTTTCCGCCGACGGCACCTACCGCGGCAAATACCAGTTCGACTTCGGGACCTGGGAATCGGTCGGCGGCCACGGGGACCCCGCCGCGGCGCCGGAATGGGAACAGGACTATCGCGCGGCGCTGCTCTACTCGCGCTCCGGCTCCAGCCCCTGGCCCGTCTGCGGCTGAGCTGACGTAAGCCAGCGATTTGGTGCGAGTTATGGGCGTTATAGCGCCCATAACTCGCACCGATCCGTTCACAGGCGCGCCCGGGCCCTGCCCTACGATGGCCCTCGATGAGCGAGGAGCAGATCTCGGCGGCCGAGGACCAGGTCCCGGCGCCCGACCCCGAGGGGCCGGCGCGCAAGCCGCCCCGCGAGGCGATCGCCGAGGCGCGGGTGCGGGCGCCGACCCGCGGCAACCGCCGCCTCGAGAGCTTCCTCGACGCGGTCAACTCCGATGAGCAGGTGCGGGCCTGGTGGTACATGACCCAGGTCCACGCCGAGCGGCTCGGGATGTCGGACCACTCCTGGGTCCACATGCAGATCGTCCTCAACATCGCCTTGCGCCTGCTGCGCCTGCTGGTCAGGGCCGGCGTCGAGCCCGCCGTCGTCGCCGACCACGGGATGAAGCCGCGCGACGCCGAGGTGGTGGTCGCCGGCGGAGCGCTGCTGCACGACGTCGGCATGTCGATCCACCGTGCCGACCACGAGGCCTACTCGCTGTTCCTCGCCAACGGGGCCCTCGAACGGCTGCTCGCCGACGCCTACCGGGAGCCGGAGCGGACGATCGTCGCCTCGGAGATCCTCCACGCGATCATCGGCCATCGCCGCCGCGGCGAGCCCTACACGCTGGAGGCCGGGGTGGTCAGGGTCGCCGACGCGCTCGACATGGCCCAGGGCCGGACCCGGATCCCGCTCGAGGCCGGCCACGAGGGCATCCACTCGATCTCCGCCGCGGCGATCGACGAGGTGCGGATCGAGGCCGGCGAGGAACGCCCGGTGCGGATCGAGATCGACCTCAACAACTCCGCCGGGATCTTCCAGGTCGACGATCTCCTGGCCACGAAGATCCGCGACACCCCGCTCGAGGGCCGGATCGAAGTCCTCGCCAAGGTGAAAGGCGAGACCGAGAAACGCCTTTTGACGGGATTCAGGCTGTCCTAGCGAGCGAAAGGTCGTCGGGCAAGGACGCAGGGAAGGGAAGTGTGCTTTGCACACGACCGACCGAGGACGCCGCCTGGCGGCGTTTCGGCCGCTAGGAGAGGCGCTCGATGTCGGAGCGGCGCCGCTGCTTGCGACGGTCCAGCGCGCCCTGGAGCAGCGAGAGGCCGATCACCAGGATGACGAAGAAGCCCATCACGCCGAAGCAGAAGAAGGTGACCGTTTTGTCGGTCGTCGGGCCGGCCAGGCCGACCCCGTCCTCCGCGAAGGCGGCGGGTGCGGCGACCATCATCAGGGCGACGATCGAGAGGAATGCTGCGGCGGCGCGCTTCACGGGGCGGGAATCTAGCGCACGCGAGGGCGGCCTGGCCGCCTTTCCCGCAATTTCGGCCTCCTCGAGCTGTGAAAATCCTGTTAACGCAGGGCTTTCGCGTTTCCGGACCCATACAATCGGCCTCGCCTTGTCGTTCGAAGCGCCACCCACCAGCGTCACGGCACTCACTCGATGAACGCCCCTCAGTCCATCCGCCTCGCGGTGATCGACACCGACAGCGGCTTCGTCACCGTGCTCGCCAAGCGAGCGGAGACCGCCGGCTGGCAGCTGCGCCAGGCCGCCGGCGCCGTGCCCCCCGAGGAGCTGGTGGCGATGAAGCTGAATGCGCTGCTGATCGACCCGGCCCTGCTGGGCGAAGAAGGCTGGGCCTACCTGGAGCGGGTCTGCGGGATGCTGCCCGACCTCGGGGTGATCGTCTGCACCGGGCGCTCGACCGTCGCCCAGCGGGTGCGCGGGCTGCGCCTCGGGGTCGACGACTGGATCACCAAGCCGTGCCACCCGGAGGAGGCGATGGCCCGGGTCGAAGCCGTGTCCCGCCGGCGCCGCCGCGGCCGCCACGAGCCCGAAGCCGCGCCGCTTCTCACCGGCGAGCTGCAGATCCGCCCGGACCAGTTCCAGGCCTTCGTCGGCGGCGACAGCCTCGACCTCACCCGCCGCGAGTTCGAGCTGCTGCACCTGCTCGCCGACGCCAAGGGCCAGGTGCTGGAGCGCGAGACGATCTACCAGCGGGTCTGGGGCTACGCGATGGCCCACGGCGACCGCTCCGTCGACGTCTTCATCCGCAAGCTGCGCCAGAAGCTCGAGAAGCGCTCGCCGAACTGGAGCTACATCCACACGCATTTCGGCGTCGGCTACCGCTTCGAGCCCGAGTCGGTCGGCGAGGTCGTGATCGAGGTGCCGGACGCGCCGGACCCCTCGATGTCGGCTGAGGCCGAGTCACGGGCCGTTCACAACAGTTTCACCGCTGGCTAGCCGTCCTCGGGCACGATCCCGCCATGTTCGAGGGACATGGCGATGGAGACCCAGCAGCCGACGCCGCTGTCAGCCGGACGGCTTGAGATCCGGCCGCAGGAGCATGCGGCGCTGGTCGACGGCCGGCCCCTGAGCCTGACCATGCGCGAGCTCCAGCTCCTGGTCACGCTCGCCAGCCATCCCCAGCGGATCATGACCCGCGAGGAACTCTTCGCCTCGGTCTGGGGCAGCCAGCCGCGCCGTGACGACCGCTCGGTCGACGTCTATGTCAGCCGCCTGCGGGCGAAGCTCGGCGAGGCGCTGCCGGAGCTGCGCCTGATCCACACGCACAACGGGATCGGGTACCGCTTCTCGCCGGACGGATAGCGCGGCGCCGCGGGGCAAGCGGCGAGCCCGCGGCCCTTTTACATCTTTTTCACAACCTCGCCACACCGAGATAACAAGCTCCCGGGGTGTCGCTGCGACTGTGGCGCAAACACGTCACCAAATGAAGGAGAAATGCGTGTCCAAGAGACTCCTCGGCGCTTTCGTCATGGCGCTGGCATTGATGGTTACCGTGGCCGCTTGCGGCGGCTCCTCCGGCGGTAGCTCCACCTCGTCGTCGGGCGGGGGCAAGGAAGCCCTGGTCGGCGCCGGCAGCACGCTGGTCGCCCCGCTGATGTCGAAGTGGCAGCCGGAATTCGAGTCGAACACCGAAATCGCCGTCACCTACGGCGCGATCGGCAGCGGCGGCGGCATCGACCAGATCACCAGCCGCACCGTCGACTTCGGCGCCTCCGATGCCCCGCTGAGCGAAGAACAGTTCGAAGAAGCGAACACGCAGGGCGAAGTCGAGCAGATCCCCTGGGCACTGAGCGGCACCGTCCCCGCCTACAACGTCAAGGGCGCGCCGGAAAACCTCAAGCTGAGCGGCGAAGTCCTCGCCGACATCTACCTCGGCAAGATCACCAGCTGGAACGACCCGGCGATCGCCAAGCTGAACCCGGGCGCCAGCCTGCCGAGCACGAAGATCACCCCGGTCTACCGCAGCGACGGCAGTGGCGACACCTACGCGTTCACCAACTACCTGTCGACGATCGACCCGGAATTCAGCTCCAAGGTCGGCACCTCGACCTCGGTCAAGTTCCCGACCGGCGTCGGCGCGGAAAAGAATGACGGAGTTTCCGCGGCCATCTCCCAGACCGACGGGGCGATCGGCTACGTTGGCCTCGCCTACGCGCTGGAAAACGAACTCAGCATGCCGCTGGTCGAAAACTCTGCCGGGGAATTCCCCGAACCGGGCGTGAAAAGCGTCGAAGCGGCGGCCAACGCGGTCTCCGAAATCGGCCCGAAGAACGAAATCTCGCTCGCCAAGCTGCCGTCCTCGGCAAAGGGCGCGTACCCGATCTCGACCTACACCTACGTGATCGTGCCGCTCGAATCCGGCAAGGCCGGCGAGCTGAAGGAATTCATCGAATACGCGATCGGCAAAGGGCAGAAATTCGGCCCCGAACTCGACTTCGCGCCGCTGCCCAAGCAGGTCGTGGCCGCGGACAAGAAGGCGCTCGCCAAGATCGGCGAATAGGTGGAGGCCGGGACGCTCAAGCCAAACGCGGTACTGCGCGCCCGGCGCAATCGCACCGACCGCATCGGCGACCCGCTGCTGCGAGGGCTCTCGGCCCTCGCGGCGCTGGTCGCCGTCGCGGCGATCGCCGGCATCGTCTACGAGGTCGTCCACGGGGCCTGGCCGGCGATCCAGGAATACGGGCTCAAGTTCGTCACGACGAACGACTGGAACCCGGTCACCAAACGCTTCGGCGCCGCCCCCTTTCTCTACGGGACGGTCGTCACCTCGTTCATCGCCCTGCTCTTCGCGACGCCGATGGCCCTGGCGATCTCCGTCTACCTGACCGAGCTGGCGCCGCGGCGGATCCGCCGCCCGGTGGCCATCCTGGTCGACCTGCTGGCGGCGATCCCGACCGTGATCCTCGGCCTCTGGGGGATCCTCGTCCTCGGTCCCTTCATGCGCGACACGGTCGAGCCGGCGCTGAAGAGCGTGCTCGGCTTCCTGCCGATCTTCAGCGGCGACCCCTCCGCCTTCGGCTACCTGACGGCGGCGATGATCCTCACCATCATGGCCGTCCCGATCATCACCAGCGTCACCCGCGAGGTCTTCGAGACCGTGCCGGGCGACCTCAAGGAGGCCTCCTACGCGCTCGGCGCGACCCGCTGGGAGATGCTGAGGACGGTCGTGCTGCCGTACTCGAAACCCGGCATCGTCGGCGCCACGATCCTCGGCCTCTGCCGGGCGATCGGCGAGGCGATCGCTGTCGCCCAGGTGATCGGCGGCGCCACCGGGATCAACGTCTCGCTCTTCCACACCGGCGGCACCCTGGCCGCCCAGATCGCCTCGCAGTTCGAGGGCTCGCCGAGCCAGCTGATGAAATCGTCGCTGATCTACCTCGGCCTGATCCTGCTCGTCTTCGCGGTGATCGTCAACGTGATCGCGCGGATCATCGTCAGCCGGGGGACGCTGAAGGACGTCAAGCTCGATCCCGAGGACGGGATGACGGAGGCGCAGGCGCTGTGAGCGCGAACCAGCACGCCCTGCTGATCGACCGCGGCAACCTGCGCCGCCGCAACGCGGTCAACCGGGCCGCCTCCTGGGCCTCGACGATCGCCGCGCTGCTTGCCGTCGCGGTGCTCATCCTCGTCGTCGGCTCGGTGCTGCTGAAGGGCATCGGCGCGCTCAGCTGGCACTTCCTCACCACGCCGACCGCCCTCTTCAACGAAAGCGGCGGCGGCATCTCCAACGCGATCGTCGGCAGCGCGATCATCGTCGGCGTCGCCGCGGCGATCGCGATCCCGGTCGGCATCCTGGTCGCCCTCTACACGACCGAGTTCGCCCCGGCCCGGATCGCCGGCCCGGTCCGCTTCGTCCTCGACGTGCTGAACGGGGTGCCGACGATCATCACCGGCATCTTCGTCTACGGGCTGCTGGTCGTTCCCCAGCAGGGGCAGAGCGGCTTCGCCGGCTCGATTGCCCTGGCGATCGTGATGCTGCCGATCGTCGCCCGCACCGCCCAGGAGGTCCTGGCGCTCGTGCCGAGCACCCTCAAGGAAGCGTCTGCCGCGCTCGGCATCGCCCACTGGCGCACGGTGCTGCGGGTGACGATCCCGACCGCGATGGGCGGCCTGGTCACCGGCGCCCTGCTCGGCGTCGCCCGGGTGGCGGGGGAGACCGCTCCCCTGATCTTCGCCACCTCTATTTACAGACAGGGGATGCTCACGAACCCCGGCGAAGCGCTTGCCTCGATCCCGATCTTCATCTTCCACCAGTCCGAGGCGCCCAGCCCCGAGGCCCACACCGAAGCCTGGGCCGCGGCCTTCGTGCTGATCGCCGTCGTCCTCCTCCTCAACATCGTCGCCCGCGCCTTCTATGCCCGCAGCCAGCGGCGAATGAAGGCCTGACCTCTGGTCCCGTCACCCCAGGAGCCCTAGCATGGAACCCCAACCCCAGGACCCCCCGACCATGACCGAGTCCGAACGAGAGCCTCGCGCGCCTGAGGCTGCCACCGAAGCCGCCGTGCCCTTCCAGTCGCCCGCCGCCCAAGCCAGCGCTCCTCGCGCCCACCGCGGCCGCGACGAAGGCGACGTCGAGCTGCGCAAGCTCAGCGCCTACTACGGCTCCAACCAGGCGGTGAAGGAGGTCGACCTGCGCTTCGCCGCCGACAAGGTGACGGCGATCATCGGCCCGTCGGGCTGCGGCAAGTCGACGATGGTCCGCTGCATCAACCGGATGCACGAGGAGATCCCCAGCGCCCGCGCCGAAGGCGAGGTCCTGCTCGACGGGCTCGACCTCTACGACGAGCGCATCGACGTCGTCGCCGTCCGCCGCGCGGTCGGCATGGTCTTCCAGAAGCCGAACCCGTTCCCGACGATGTCGGTCTTCGACAACGTGGTCGCGGGACTGCGGCTGACCGGCGCCTCGCGGGGCGAGATGGACGACCGCGGCCGAGAAGCGCTGGTCGGGGCCGGTCTCTGGGACGAGGTGAAGAACCGGCTGAAGGCGCCCGGCGTCGGCCTGTCCGGGGGCCAGCAGCAGCGCCTCTGCATCGCCCGGGCGCTGGCGGTCGAGCCGGAGGTCCTGCTGATGGACGAGCCCTGCTCGGCGCTGGACCCGGTGGCGACGCTGAAAATCGAGGAGCTGATCGGCGAGCTGAAGCAGCGGGTGACGATCGTCATCGTCACCCACAACATGCAGCAGGCCGCCCGTGTCGCCGACACCACCGTCTTCATGCTCGACGGCGAGCTGGTCGAGGTGGGGCCGACCGAGAAGCTGTTCACCACGCCCGACGACGAACGCACCGAGCAGTACGTGACCGGGAAATTCGGCTGATGGCCCCGGAGACCCGCTCCCAGTACCAGGAGGAACTCGAACGGCTCGAGGCGAGCGCGCTCGACGGCCTCGACCTGGTCAGCGCGGCGCTGCAGCGGACGGGCGAGGCGGTCGAGCACCAGGACGTCGAGCTGGCGCAGATCGTCGTCGCCGACGACGACCGGATCGACGGCCGCTACCTGGAGGTCCACCAGAGCCTGATCACCCTGCTGGCCACGCAATCGCCGGTGGCGACCGACCTGCGGCTGATCTCCGCCCTGCTGCACGTGCTGAAGAACGTCGAGCGGATGGGCGACCAGTGCGTGAACATCTGCAAGCTGATCCCGCTGACCGGCAACGAGCCGCCGGCCGACAGCGACATGGTCGAGCTGATCCTCACCATGGGCAAGCAGGCGGGGTCGCTGATCGGCCAGGCCAAGCGCGCCTTCGCCGAACGCGACGTCGAGATGGCGCGCGACCTGGTGCGCCAGGACGACAGCGTCGACGACCTCAACCGCGAGTGCTTCCGGCTGGCGCTGGAGATCGGCGACGACGCCGACAAGCGCGAGTGGGCGATGACGATGCTGCTCGCGGCGCGGGCGATCGAGCGGATCGCCGACAACGCGGTGGACATCGGCGAGCAGGTCGCCTTCGTCGTCACCGGGCTGTTCCGGGAGTTCGAGGACGCCTCTCACCCGGCCTAGCGGTCGGGCAGGTCCGGCCCGTTTGCCAACATTCAAGTTGTCTCGCCATGCTCTGCGCTGCCATAGACATCGGCTCCAACACCACGCGCGTGCTCGTCGCCGAGCCGCTGCGGGGTCAGTTGACCAAGGTGATGGAGCAGCGCGCCTACACGCGGATCAACAAGGCGATCGGGGCTGACGGGGCGATCGACGCCGGCAAGATCGAGGAGGTCTGCGAGGTCGTCGCCACCCAGGTGCGGCTGGCCCGCGAGCTGGGCGCCGAGGTGATCCGCGCGGTCGCCACGGCGGCCGTTCGCGAGGCGACCAACGGGGAGGAGGTCGCCAAGGCGATCGAGGCGGTGGCCGGCGTCCCGGTCGAGATCCTCAGCGAGCAGGAGGAGGGCCGGCTCTCCTTCATCGGCGCCACCAAGGCGCTCGGCCATCCCGTCGAGGGCAAGGTCGGCGTCGTCGACGTCGGCGGCGGCTCGACCGAGGTGATCCTCGGCACCGTGGCGGGCGGGGTCGAGTCGGTGCGCTCCTGGCGCGTCGGCTCTGGCGTCCTCGCCGACGAGCTGATCGCCTCCGACCCGCCCTCGGCGGCGGAGGTGCGGCGGATCCGCGACCGCATCGAGGACATCTTCGAGGGCGTCGAGATCGACCGCCCGGCCCAGGCCGTCGCGGTCGGCGGCAGCGCCACCTCGCTGCGCCGCCTGGTCGGCGCAGTGCTCGAGTACGAGACCCTCGAGCGCGGGATCCGCGTCCTCTGCGGCGACCCGGCCGCCGAGGTGGCGCGCCGCTTCGAGCTGGATCCACAGCGGGTCCGCATCCTCACCACCGGGGTACTGCTGCTGGAGAAGGTCTCCGAGCTGCTCGGCCAGCCGCTTCAGATCGGCAAGGGCGGCCTGCGCGAGGGGGTCATCCTCGACCTCCTCAACGGAAACGCCGGCGGCGCCTCGCCGGCCCGCCTCGCCGCCTA
>DASVWP010000137.1:0-5174 GCA_036393155.1 Solirubrobacterales bacterium
CGGGCGCGGGCGTCCGCGGGAACCGTCGCTTCCGCGGTGACGTCGCCACCGCCGAGGTCCTCGGCCAGGGCGCGGGCGACGATCTCCTCGGTCGACTCCGGAAGGTCGGGCATCGCGAGAGCCTAGAACAACGGTGCGGAGTGCATTCACCGCCCTATGAGCGGCCAATGCACCTTTCATCGCCTCACGTCCACGACGGGCGCAGCGTTTAATCCCCGAGGTGACGACGCTGCCCCCGTTTCAGACATTGATCGACGAGCACGCGGCCGACGTGATGGCGGTGCTGCGGGGCGCGGTGGGTCGCGAGGGCGCGGAGGACTGCTTCCAGGAGACCTTCCTCTCCGCCCTGCGGGCCTACCCGAAGCTGCGCGACGGCCGCAACCTGCGCGGCTGGCTGGTGACGATCGCCCACCGCAAGGCGATCGACCACCACCGCGCCCGCGGCCGCCAGCCGCTGCCGGTGGCCGACGTCAGCGCGGTGGCGGGGCGCCAGCCGGCCTACGAGCCGGAGCTTCCGGGCGACGACGGCGGCGTCTGGAGCGCGGTCCGCGGACTTCCCCCGAAGCAGCGCGCCGCCGTGACCCTGCGCTTCGCCGGCGACCTCCCCCACGCCGAGATCGCCGCGGCCCTGGGCTGCAGCCAGGAGGCGGCGCGCCGGAGCCTGCACGAGGGCGTCAAACGACTGCGAAAGGAGCTCGCATGAAGGCATCGCTCGACCGTCTGGCCGCGCGGGCCGCCGCCGAGGGCCTGCTCGACGTCGCCTACGCGACCGCGGACTCGCCCTTCGGGCCGCTGCTGCTGGCCCAGACCCCGCGCGGCCTGATCCGGGTCGGGCTGCCCAACCAGGACGCCGAGGCGCTGCTGGTCGAGCTCGCCGAGCGGATCTCGCCACGGGTCCTGGAGTCCCCGGCGCAGCTCGACGAGGCACGGCGAGAGCTCGACCGCTACTTCGAGGGCAAGCTCGACCGCTTCGACCTGCCGCTCGACTGGCGGCTCAGCGAGGGCTTCCGGCTGCGGGTCCTGCGGGCGATCGCGAGGATCCCCTACGGCGAGACCAGCAGCTACACGGAGATGGCCGCCAAGGCCGGCAACGAGCGCGCCGTCCGCGCCGCCGGCACGGCCTGCGGGCGCAACCCGATCCCCCTGGTCGTCCCCTGCCACCGCGTCCTGCGCAGCAGCGGTGGCCTCGGCGGCTACGGCGGCGGCCTGGAGATGAAGGAGGGGCTGCTGCGCCTCGAGGGCGTCCTCTAAGGACGCCCTCGA
Organism: Solirubrobacterales bacterium; assembly: GCA_036393155.1. Classification (GTDB taxonomy): domain Bacteria; phylum Actinomycetota; class Thermoleophilia; order Solirubrobacterales; family 70-9; genus VAYN01. The sequence goes on from DASVWP010000137.1 coordinate 1,264, forward strand.
GGCTCACCCAGCGCTGCCCTTTCGTCCAGGGCCCTAAAGGGGGCCGCGCGCGCGTCCGATTCATGGGCCGTGAACGCCGCCCACGCCACCGCCGAGACCCGCACCCCGAGCCACCGCTTCGCCTGGCTCCTCTCCTTCGCCGTGACCGCGGCCCTGGTTGCCCTGCTGATGGTCGTCCGCACCGCTCAGGCAGCCCCGGTCCTGCCCAGCGGCCCCTCGGCGCCGGGCGCCGCCCTGGCCTTGCCGGACAGCGAAGAACTCAGCGACGAAGCCGAAGGGGAAGAAGAAGCCGAAGAAGAAGGCGACGACGAACTCGAAGAAGCGTGGGCCGAATGCGAAGAACTCGAAGAAGGCGAAGAACAGGAAACCTGCGAAGCCGAAGTCGAAGAACAGGAAGAACAGGAAGCGCTCGAAGAATGCACGCTGAGCGAAACCCATTCCACGGTCGTCGTCAACACTTCGAGTGACACCCTTCAGGTCACCGTCCATTACCGGTCCTACGAACCCGGCAAGGTCGGCGTCGACTACAAGCTCAAAGGTGGCAAGGGCGCCCTCGAGCTGTCCCGCAAGACCTCGCACTTCTCCCGCAAGGGCGTCTTCCACGACATCCGGCACCTGAGCCAGAGCCAGATGACCAAGGTCCTGGCGGCGCACCAGTTCACGGTCGAGCTCGAAGCCGTCGGCGCCCCCAACTTCTGCGAAGGCCTCTTCGACGAAGACCTCAACGCGCACCACCACGGCGGCTCCGACCGCGTCTGGTCGGACTAGCCGCTGCCCGGCGGGGCCCTCCCCGTCAGTCGAACAGCGCTGCTTCCAGCCAGCCGACGGCGGCCGAGAGGTGCCGCGGTTCGATCTGGTGGCCGAGCTCGGACTCCTGGTAGGAGACCTCCAGCCCGCCGCCCTCCAGCAGCTCCCGCGCCCGGCGCGCGAACTCGATCCCGATCACCGGGTCGTTGCGGCCGTGGGAGATGAAGACCCGGGTCCCGGGGCGGTCGGCCAGCGAGGGCTCCCAGCCTGCGACGGTCGGGACGAAGCCGCTGAAGGCGAGGATGCCGGCGACCGCCGGGCGATCGGCCGAGAGTGCGGTCGCGTAGCTCATCACCGTCCCCATCGAGAAGCCGCCGAGGACGGTGCGCTCGGGACCGACCCCGGTCTCCTCCCAGAGCCGGTCGTGCAGGCCCGCCAACACCTCGCGGGCGGCGAAGAAGGTGTCGGGGTCCGGATGGCCGACTCGCGGGACCAGGTACCAGTGGTAGCCGGGGGAGCCCGGCATGGTCAGCGGCGCCCGCGGCGTCACCACCCGCAGCCGCCGCTCGGGGTCGAGCGCGTCGGCCAGCGGCAGCAGGTCCCGCTCGCTGGTGCCGCGACCGTGGTGGAGGACCAGCAGCCCCTCCGCCTCCCCCGCGGCCGGCCGCTCGAGGAAGGCAAGCTCGGGCACTAGCTCGCCGAGGCCGCCGCGGTCTTGTTGAGGTAGTCGCGCACGAACTCGTCGAGGTCGCCGTCGAGGACCCGCTGCACGTCGCCGACCTCGTGCTCGGTGCGGTGGTCCTTGACCATCGTGTAGGGGTGCAGGACGTAGCTGCGGATCTGCGATCCCCAGGCGACGTCTTTGACCTCGCCGCGAGCCCTGGCCAGCTCTTCGGAGCGTTTGCGCTCCTCCAGCTCGATCAGCTTGGAGCGCAGCAGCTGCATCGCCACCGCCTTGTTCTGGGTCTGGGAGCGCTCGTTCTGGCACTGCACGACGACCCCGGTCGGGATGTGGGTGATGCGTACTGCCGAGTCGGTCTTGTTGACGTGCTGGCCGCCGGCGCCGGAGGCCCGGTAGGTGTCGATGCGCAGGTCGCCTTCGTCGATCTCAACCTCGACCCCGTCCTCGACCACCGGGGCGACGTCCACCTGGGCGAAGCTCGTGTGTCGCCGCGACGAGGAGTCGAAGGGCGAGATGCGGACCAGGCGGTGGACGCCGCGCTCGGCGGCGAAGAGCCCGTAGGCATTCTCGCCGCGGGCGATGAAGGTCGCCGACTTCAGCCCCGCCTCCTCCCCCGGCGAGGCCTCGACCATCTCCACCTTGAAGCCGCGCCGTTCCGCCCAGCGCAGGTACATCCGCAGCAGGATCTCGGCCCAGTCCTGGGAGTCGGTCCCGCCGGCGCCGGCGTGGACGGTGACCACCGCGTCGCCGGCGTCGTACTCGCCGCTGAACAGCCGCGCCTCTTCGAGCTCGGCCAGGCGCTGCTCGACCGAGCTCAGCTGGGTCTCCAGCTCGGCCGCCAGCTCGTCGTCCTCGGCGGCCATCTCCGCCAGCTCGTCGAGGTCGTCGACGTCGGACTCCAGGCCGCGGAACATCTCCAGGCGGCGCTGGGCCCGCGCGTGGGCGGCGGAGGTCGTGGCGGCCTTCTCCTGGTCGTCCCAGAAGCCCGGCTGGCCCATCTCCTCCTCCAGCCGCGTGGCTTCGGCCTCTAGCGCAGCGGGGTCAAAGGTAGTCCGAGAGCAGGGACAACTGCTCCCGGACAGCGGCCAGGCGCGGAGCTGCGGCTTCGGTAGGTGCGGCGTCGGCCATGCCTGCAGCTTAGAACCTGCCGGCCTCGAGGGCCTCCGCCCTGTCCTCGTAGGGCCGCCAGCTCAGCACCCGCTGGTCGCGCAGCTCGAACGCCCAGGCCATCTCGTCGACCCCGGCCTCCGAGCCGTCCTCCTCCCAGTGCCAGACGCGACGGATCAGCGCCACCGCGCGGCCACCGCCCCCCTCCAGGCCGTTCTCGTAGAGCTGCTCGAGCTCGATCGTCTGCTGCACGCCGCCGGGCGCCCGGGTGGCCCACAGCCGCGCCGCCTCACGGCCCTTGCGCAGGCCCTTCATCGAGTGCAGCTCCACCTCGGGGTCGCAAACCGCGACGAAGGCGTCGAGGTCACGCTCGTTGAAGGCCCGGATGAACTCCCTGACAGGGTCGTGGTGGCGCTGCGGCACGCGCGGCGGAGCCTAGGCCCCGTGGCACTTCTTGAACTTTTTCCCGCTGCCGCACCAGCAGGGGTCGTTGCGCCCGATGTTGGCGTGCTCGTCGTTGACGACGGTCTCCACCACGTCGGAGCCACCGTTGCCGGGCCCCGCGGCGGAGGCGGCGGCGACGTCGATCGCCCCGCCGGCGCCGGCGGCGACCTGCTGCAAGGCCGAGGGCTGGCCCTCCAGCGTGCCGCCGGAGTAGTCGAAGGTGGCGCTCCCGGTCTCCGCCGTGGCGGCGACCGCCTGGCCGGGGTCGATTTCGATCTCGGCGCGGAAGATCAGCTTGCTGAACTCGTCCCAGATCGAGTGCATCAACTCCGAGAACATCGTGTAGCCCTCGTTTTTGTAGGCGACGAGGGGATCGATCTGGGCGAAGCCGCGGAGGTGGATGCCTTCCCGCAGGTAGTCCATGTCGAAGAGGTGTTCGCGCCAGCGGTTGTCGATCACCTGCAGCAGGATCGAGCGCTCCAGGAAGCGCATCAGCTCCTCTCCCAGCTGCCCTTCGCGATCGTCGTAGGCGTTCATCGCGTCGTCGTCGAGGGCTTCCTTGAGGTCCTCGCGGTTGACCGTCTCGGGGGCCAGAGAGGCGACCTCGATGCCGACCGGCCAGATCTGGCGCAGCTGCGTCTCCAGCTCCTCGAGGTCCCACTCTTCGAGCATGTCGCCGGCCGTGTACTCGTCGACCAGCCGCTCGATCACGCCCTCGAGTTCGTCGCGGGCGGTCTCCGACATGTCGCGGCCTTCGAGGATCTCGCGGCGGTATTTGTAGACCACGCGCCGCTGCTCGTTCATCACGTCGTCGTACTCGAGGACGCGTTTGCGGATCAGGAAGTTCTGCTCCTCGACCTTCTTCTGGGCGTTCTCGACGGTTTTCGTCAGCATTTTCGCTTCCAGCGGCATCTCTTCGCCCTCGTCGTCC
>DASVWP010000138.1:0-13458 GCA_036393155.1 Solirubrobacterales bacterium
GTGGCCCTCTCCGGACACTCCCCGTCCGGCGAGGGCCACCCCCGGGCCCTGCGCCATCGCAGTAAGCAGTTCGTCCCTCAACCGCCGCGCCGACCCATCCGGATCCTCCGGCAACAGGCAAACGGTGTCCTCACCCGGCACGTTCGAAGCATCGATCCCCGCATTCGCGCAGACAAACCCATGCCTCGTCTCGACGATCAGCACCCCGCGCTCGGCCCGCAGCACCTCCCGGCTCTCCTCGAGGATCAGCTCGACCAGCGCCGGCTCCTTGCCGAGCACGGCGGCGAGGCGGCGCGCCTCGGAGCTCGGGATCACCGAGGAGAGCCGCCGCAGCCGCCCCTCGGCCTTGGAGACCACCTTCTGGGAGACGACGACCACGTCGCCGTCGGCCAGCTCGGCCCGTTCGGCGATCAGCTCGCCGAGTCGCATCCCCTCCGTCACCTCGGGCAGGCCGGCGACCGGGAGGACGCGGACCTCGCCGCTCATATCCCGAGGACCTTGGCGGTGCGGCGCGCCCGGCCGCGGCCGGCCTCGAGCTCGCGGGTCAGCGCGATCACGTCTGCCGGGGTATCGAGGTCGAGCCCCAGCGAGGGCAGCCTCTCGACCCCGAAGGGGACGCCCGCTTGGCGCGCCAGGTCGACGTGGCGCTCGCAGCTGCCCTCGCCGAAGGCGGGGACGATCGCCTCGGGCGGGCTGAGCAGGAGCGCGTTGGTCCCGGTGCCGTGACGGTCGGGGACGATCCCGACGTAGGGCTCGGGGACCCCGGTCAGCAGGCTGTCGAGCTCGCGGGGGTCGAGCAGCGGGCAGTCTCCGGGCAGCAGCAGGACCGTCGCCGCCCCCTCCGCCTCGGCCCGCGCGATCCCCGCCCGGGCGGCCTCGACGTGGCCGGGGTCGACCGGGTCGGGGACCACCTCGGCGCCGGCCGCGGCGGCCAGTTCCTGAATCGCCGGCTCGCCGCTGACGACGATCGTCCGCTCGATGCCGCGGGCTTCGCCGATCGCCTCCAGAACGTCGGCCGCCATCGCCTCGACGAGGGCGCGGCGGCGCTCGTCCTCGATGCCGACCGCGAGCCGCTGCTTGGCGGCGTCGAAGCGCTTGACGGGCAGGATCGCGGTGGCGCTCACCGGGGGAGGAGGGTCTCCGCGTAGTCGAGGACGGTGCGGGCGACGCGAAGACGGCCGCTCGCTCCCTCCATCAGGATCGGCGCGGCGTGGGTGGGGACGCCGGCGGGGGGCGGGTCGGGGTCGTCCTCGTCGACGACCATCGCGTCGATCAGGCCGGCGTAGAGGGAGGCGACCCCGGCGGCGCTGTTGGGCCGGCCGAGCGCTTCCATGAAGCGGTGGGTCGGACCCTTGACGATCTTGCCGGCGACGTAGGGGCTGACCGCGATCACCGGCGCCGGCGAGGCGGCGATCGCCTCGCGCATGCCGGGGACGGCGAGGATCGGGCCGATGCTGATCACCGGGTTGGAGGGGCCGAGGATGATGACCTCGGCGACCCGGATCGCGTCCAGCACCTCCGGCGTGGGCTCGGCCCGCTCGATTCCCTCCAGCTCGACCCCGAGCACGGCGGGCTCGGCGCGGTCGAGGATCATGTACTCCTGCAGGCCGCGGGCGCCGGTCTCGGTGATCACCCGCGTGCGGACCGGCTGGTCGGACATCGGCAGCACCCGCGCCCGGACCCCGAGGCCGCGGGCGATCTGTGACTGGGCGTCGGTGTGCCGGCCGCCCTCCTCGATGAACTGGCGCCGGTACAGGCAGGCGGCGAGGTCGCGGTCGGAGAGCCCGAACCAGCTCGGGGCTCCGAGCTTCTGCAGCCGGTTGAAGACCGTGAAGGTGTCCTCGCGGATCCCCCAGCCGCGCTCCTCGTCGATTTCGCCGCTCAGCCAGTAGGTGACGAGGTCGGGATCGGGGGAGACGTGGACGCCGAGCGTCTCGACGTCGTCGCCGGTGTTGACGATCACCGCCAGGTCGGCGCCGACCTCCTCCTGCATCCCGGCGGCGAGTTTGGCGCCGCCGGTGCCGCCGGCCAGGAGCGCGACCCGCACCGCCGGCCTACGCCCAGTGGTCGGCGTCGGGCAGTCCGGTCAGCCGGATGCCGGCGTGCGTCTTGTAGCGGCTGTTGATCGAGATCAGCATCGGCGTCAGCTGCTCGACGATACGCGCCATCTCCAGCGGGCCGGCGTTGACCGCCCGCAGTCCGGGGATCAGCTCGACCAGCCGGGCGACCCGCGCCTTGTCGGCCTTCTTGTCGCCGCAGATCAGGATGTCCTCGCCGAGCTCGGTCGCGGTGTCGGCGAGGGTGGGGGCGCCGACCGTGTGCAGGGCGGCGACCACGGTGACGCCGTCGGGGACCATCTCCTGCGCCTGCTGGGCGGCCGAGCCCTGCCAGACGCCGAGCGAGCGGGTCGCCTTGCCGCTCACTGCGGCGGCCAGCGGCACCGTGCAATCGACCAGGATCTGTCCCGGCCGCAGGGCCCCGCGCAGGTTGTTGAGGTTCTCCGACTGGGCGCGGAAGGGGACGGTGAGGAAGACGATCTCGCTGCGGGCGGCGGCCTCCTCGTTCTGCAGGCCGGTGACGTCGGCGCCGGGGACGGCCTCGCGGACCTTCGCCGCCGCTTCCTCGGCCCGCTCGGCCGAGCGCGAGCCGATCACCACCGGGGCGCCGGCTGCGGCCCAGCGGTTGGCGAGGCCGGCGCCGAGGGCGCCGGTGCCGCCGATGATCGGGATCGGGGGGAGATCCGGCATGGGGGGCGCCAGTCTATGCTCATCGCCGATGAGGCCGGAGGGAGGTCGAGGATGAGGTTGGAGGGACGCAAAGCGCTGGTCACCGGGGGCGCCAGCGGCATCGGCGCCGCGGTCGCGGCGCGGCTGGCCGCCGAAGGCGCCGAGGTCTGGGTCGGCGACATCGACGTCGCGGGCGCGGAGCGGGTCGCGGGCGAGATCGCTGGCCACGCGGTTGAGCTGGACGTCACCGACCGCGAGGCCGCCGGCGCCGCCGTCGCCGCGGCCGGGGGGACGCTCGACATCCTGGTCAACAACGCCGGCACCGATGAGTTCGGCTTCTTCGTCTACACGACGCCCGAGCAGTGGCAGAAGGTGATCGGGATCAACCTGCTCGGGACGATGAACTGCACCCACGCGGCGCTGCCGGCGATGCAGGAGGCGGGCCACGGCCGCATCGTCAGCATCTCCTCGGAGGCCGGGCGGGTCGGCTCCAAGGGCTCGGCCGCATACTCGGCGGCGAAGGCGGGGGTGATCGGCTTCACCAAGGCGATCGCCCGCGAGGGCGCCCGCTACGGCGTCACCGCCAACGCGATCGCCCCGGGCCCGATCGAGACGCCACTGCTGATGGGAGCCAAGGAGTTCGGCGAGATCGGCGAAAAGGTGATCGAGACGATGCGCGCCTCGACCCAGCTCGGCCGGCTCGGCCAGCCCGAGGAGGTCGCCGCTGCCGTCGCCTTCCTCGCCTCCGACGACGCCAGCTACGTGACGGGCGAGACCCTAGGCGTCAGCGGCGGCCTCGGCATGGCCTGAGCCAGGGGGCGAGCTTCTCGCGCTCGATGTCTTTTACGGGCTATGGCCCGCAAAAAGCATCGCGAGCGTGACTTGAAGGAGCGAAGCGCGGCGGCTTGGAGGCTGGCGGCCGCGCAGCACGGGGTGGTGACGCGGGGGCAACTGCTGAAACTCGGCTTCAGTCGCGAGGCGATCGCCCACCGCCTTGCCTGCGGACGGCTGCATCGGCTGCACGCTGGCGTCTACGCGGTGGGTCGCCCCGAGGTCAGCGAGCAGGGTCAGTTGATGGCTGCCGTACTTGCCTGTGGTGACGATGCGGTGCTGAGTCACTCGAGTGCGGCCGGACTGATGAGCATCGGGCGGAAACCCTCCGGTCTGATCGAGGTATCGATTCGGACGCCGTCTCCCGTGCGCCGGCCCGGTTTAGTCGTTCACCGCCGCCCGACCCTGCGCCGCGAGCACACCGGCGCCTTCGAAGGGATCCCGGTCACCAGCCCGGTCCAGACGCTGATCGACATCGCGCCACGGCTCGACCGGCTCGGGGTGGAGCGGGCGGTCAACGAGGCGGACAAATACGACCTGGTGAACCCACCCCAACTGCGGCGGGCGCTCGCTGCCCATCGGGGTGAGCCCGGAGTGGCGAGACTGCGCACGATCCTCGACCGGCGCACCTTCCGCCTCACCCGCGAGGAGCTCGAACGGCGCTTCCTGCCGCTGGCCCGCGAAGCCGGGCTGCCGGTGCCGCAGACGCGGCGGATCGTCAACGGGTTCGAGGTCGACTTCTTCTGGCCGGCTCTCGGCTTCGTGGTTGAGACCGACGGCCTGCGCTATCACCGCACGCCGGCCGAGCAGGCGCGCGACCGCCTACGCGACCAGGCCCACACCGCGGCCGGCTACGCGCACCTGCGCTTCACCCACGAGCAGGTCCGCTACGAGCCCGAGCACGTGCGAGCGACCCTCGTCGCGACCGCGCGTTTGTTGCCGGCACCGGTGGCGCGGAGCGCCGCCGTGGGACCGGCGGCGGGCCCCGCATAAGCTTGGTCTGTGAACGAGCTGCCAGCCAGCGTCCGGATCCGCGAGGTCGGGCCGCGCGACGGCTTCCAGAACGAGCCGGAGACGATCGCCACGGCGGACAAGATCCGGCTCGTCGACATGCTCTCGGCGAGCGGGCTGAAGCGGCTCGAGGTGACCTCCTTCGTGCGGCCCGACGTGATCCCGCAGCTCTCCGACGCGGCCGAGGTGCTGAACGGGATCGAGCGGCGCGACGGGGTCTCCTTCTCGGTCCTGATCCCCAACCCTCGCGGCCTGGAGCGGGCGCTGGAGCTGCGCGACCGCTTCGACGAGGTGAGCGTCTTCCTCTCCGCCTCGGAGACCCACAACCGGCACAACGTCAACCGCTCGATCGAGGAGTCGCTGAACGGGCTGGAGCTGACCCTCGAGGGCGCGCGCGAGGCCGGCCTGCGCTGCGAGGGTGTGATCGCCACCTCCTTCGGCTGCCCCTATGAGGGCGAGGTGGCGCCCGAGCGGGTCTTCGAGATCGCCGAGCGTCTGACCGCCGCCGGCTGCCAGGAGGTCGGCTTCGGCGACACCACCGGGATGGCCAACCCGCGCCAGGTGCACGGGTTCTTCGCCGCCGCCCGCGAGCGGCTGCGCGGGGTCGAGCTGACCGCCCACTTCCACAACACCCGTGGCCAGGGCCTCGCTAACGTCGTCGCGGCGCTGGAAGAGGGGGTGGAGTCCTTCGAGTCGAGCTTCGGCGAGCTGGGCGGCTGCCCGGTGCCTCCGGGCTCGACCGGCAACGTCTCCACCGAGGACGTGGTCTCGATGCTGCACGAGATGGGGGTCGCGACCGGGGTCGAGCTGGCGCGCCTGCTGGAGGCCTCGCGGGCCGTGCAGGAGGTGCTCGGCCGGCCGCTGGGGGCCCACGTCCTCCGCGCCGGGCCGGTCGACTGGCACCGTTGAGCGAGCTGCGGGCCGACGACGAGGCGCCGGCGGCGCTCGGGCCGCGGCGCCGGCGGCCCGGGCTAACGGCGCTCGGGCGGACGCTGTTCAGTCCTGCTTAAGGTCGCTCGCTACCGTCTGACGATGGCAGCGAGGATCAAGCCCCCCGTCCTGGCTAGCGCCGCCTGTGCCGCGGCCCTGGTTCCGCTGGTGCTGGCCGCGTACGGGCTGGGGCCGGTCGAGCGACTCGACGCCTCGCTCCTGCTGCGGACCTCCGCCCACGCCGGCCCCGCCGCGACCACGTTCGCCGAAGCCGTCGCTCACCTGGCGGATCCGCTGCCGCTGCTGGCGATGATCCTCCTCGTCTGCGGGCTCGGGGTCGCCCTGGGTCGCCGGCCCGAGGCCGTGGCCGCCGCCGGCGTGGTGGTTGGCGCCAACCTGACTACGCAGATGCTGAAGGTCGTGCTCGCGCACCCCCGCGAGGCGCCGCTGGGCATCTGGTCGACGTCCTTCCCGAGCGGCCACGAGACCGCCGCCGCTTCGATCGCGATCGCGCTGGTGCTCGTCGCCCCGCCGCGCTGGCGCGCAGCCGCGGCGCTTGCTGGCGGCGGGTTCGCGGCGCTCGTCGCCGTCTCGGTGGTGGCCCTCGAATGGCACTACCCGAGCGACGTCCTCGGAGCTGTGCTGGTCGCCGCCTGCTGGGGATTCGCCGCGATGGCGGTGCTGCGGGGCTGGCGCTCGCTCCGCTCGGGACCGGGCGCGGGGGTTGGTCTCAGCTCGCCAGCCGCCTGGCCATCTCGACGAAGTAGTCGAGCGCCTGGGGGTTGGCCAGCGAGTCACGGCTGACCGCCTTCGCCGGATCGGTCCCCATGAGGATCCGCTTCACCGGCACCTCGAGCACCTTGCCGGAGAGCGTCCGCGGCACCTCGGCGATCTGGAAGACCTCGTCGGGGACGTGGCGCGGCGAGCAGCGCTCGCGGACCCGCCGGGCGATCTCCCGCGGCATCTCCGCGTCGAGCTCGACCCCCCCGCGCAGGACCACGAACAGGGGCATCCAGCCGTCGGTCCCCGGTTTCGGCACGTCGACCACCAGGGCGTCGACGATCTCCTCGATCGAGAGCACCGCGCGGTAGATCTCGCTCGTCCCCATGCGAATGCCGCCGCGGTTGATCGTCGAGTCCGAGCGCCCGTAGATGACCGCCGTGCCGCGCTCGGTGATCTCGATCCAGTCGCCGTGGCGCCAGACTCCGGGGAACATCTCGAAGTAGCTCTCGCGGTAGCGGCTGCCGTCCGCATCGCCCCAGAAGCGGATCGGCATCGAGGGCATCGGCTCGGTGACGACCAGCTCGCCGACCTCCCCGATCACCGGGTGACCGTCTTCGTCCCAGGCCTCCACGGCGGCGCCCAGCGTGCGCGCCTGCAGCTCGCCGCGGTAGACCGGCAGCGTGGCGACGCCGCCGACGAAGGCGGTGCAGAGGTCGGTGCCGCCGGAGGTCGAGAAGAGCCAGGTGTCCCGGCCGAGATGCTGGTAGATCCAGTCGAAGCCCTCCGGCGAGAGCGGCGAGCCGGTGGAGCCGACCGCGTTCAGCCGCGAGAGGTCGCGCCCTTCCCCCGGCTCGACGCCCGCCTTCATGCAGGCGGCGATGTAGGCGGCGGAGGTGCCGAACATCGTCACCCCGGCCCGCTCGGCGAGGTCCCAGAGGCAGCCCAGGTCGGGGTAGCCGGGGTTGCCGTCGTAGAGGACGATCGCCGCCTCGGTCAGCAGCCCGGAGACGATGAAGTTCCACATCATCCAGCCGGTGGTGGTGAACCAGAAGAGGCGGTCGCCGGGATGGGCGTCGACGTGGATGCCGAGCTTCTTCAGGTGCTCGAGCAGGATCCCGCCCTGGGACTGGACGATCGCCTTCGGCAGCCCGGTGGTGCCGGAGGAGTAGAGGACCCAGAGGGGATGGGCGAAGGGGACGCGCTCGAAGGCGAGCTCGGCGCCCTGGTGGTCGTCGAGGAGCGACCGCCAGGAGCGGACGTCGCGCAGCGCCGAGACGTCGGGCTCGGGGTTGAGGTAGGGGATGACCACGGTCGCCGTCAGGCTCGGCATCGCGCGCTGCAGCTCGGCCAGCACGTCGGTGCGGTCGAAGTCCTTGCCGCCGTAGCGGTAGCCGTCGACCGCGAGCAGCACCTTGGGCTCGATCTGGGCGAAGCGGTCGACCACCGAGGCGGCGCCGAAGTCCGGCGAGCAGGAGGACCAGACGGCGCCGATCGAAGCGGCGGCGAGGAAGCCGACGACCGCCTCGGGGACGTTCGGCAGGTAGGCGACGACGCGGTCGCCGCGCCCGACTCCGAGCTCGCGCAGGCCGGCGGCGACGGCGGCGACCTGGGCGCGCAGCTCGCCCCAGGAGAGCCGGTCGAGCCCGCGCAGCTCGGAGGCGTGGTAGATCGCGGTCTCGGCGTCGGCTTTGCCGCGGAAGACGTGCTCGGCGTAGTTCAGGGAGGCGTTCGGGAACCAGACGGCGCCCGGCATCTCACGGGAGGCGAGCACCGGCTCGCGCTCGCCGTCGGCCTGCACCTCGAAGAAGTCCCAGACGGCGCGCCAGAAGTCCTCCAGCTCGTCCACCGACCACTGCCAGAGCTGGTGGTAGTCGGCGAAGGCGAGGCCTTGCTCGGTCTCCAGCCAGCGGATGAAGGCGGTCAACCGCGAGTTCTCGACGCGCTCGGGGGAAGGCTCCCAGAGTATCTCCACCCCCGATGCGTTCACGCTCGCCAGTCTAGTTCTCGTCGGGCCGGGGGGATCTCGCCGGTTGGCCCCGGTTTATCGTTCCGGACAGCGCCGGAGTGGCGGAATTGGCATACGCGATTGACTCAAACTCAATTGCCCGCAAGGGCTTGTGGGTTCGAATCCCACCTCCGGCATCGACGACGAAGGGCGCTGGGCGCGACAGGGGGACGGCTCAGGCGGGCTGCGGCGAGCCGTCGCCCGGGGCGCCGGCGCCGTAGTTCTCGCCGGAGCCGATCGGGCGCTCCTCCTCGACGTGCCAGGCCTGGTTGAAGCCGTAGAGCGCGAAGGCGACGAGGACGATCTGCAGCAGGCCGAGGATGACGACCAGGGTGCCGATCACCGAAGAGGGGAAGAGGGCTTCGCTGAAGCCCGACTTGTCGCGTTCGAACCAGCTTTCGGCGCCGACCGCGCAGAAGATCGCCAGGATCATCGAGAGCGCCGCGGCGACCGGCAGGATGCCGCGGCTCCAGCGGGCGACGAGGAAGGCGAAGAAGGCGTAGAGGATCGCGTAGATCGCGCAGACCACGCCCATCCCGCTGCCCCCCTTGAGGTTCGTCCAGCCGACGATCGTGATCAGCGCCGCCAGCCCGGCCGTCCCGAGTAGCAGCAGCACGATCACCCACCTCGTCGTCACCGAGCCGGGTTTCTCCCGGTTCGGCCGCCAAAGCTCGTACCCCGGCCTGACCTCGCCAACTCCCATGCCGCCGATCATAGAATCTGCGGGCGACCACTCGGCGTTGGTCGCGTGTTAAGGCCCTGCGGGGGCCCTATCTCTTTGGGCCGACGAAGTCGTCGAGGATGGCGACAGATGCAAGTCGATAAATGGCAATTTGTCGATCGCTTGAGCGGGTCCAATGAACTCCGAGCGCGTCGCAGCTCTCGCAGAAGTTCCGTCGCCGGCGAGGAAACCTTTAGAAACCCTCACGCTGCTCGGCGACGATCGCCTCCTGCCAAGCCACCAGCTGGATGGGACGGAGGTGCTTGCGGCCAGGTCCGTGTTGGGGAAGGAAGCAGGGCCAGTGCTTCGACCACATCGAGATGTCGACACAACGGCAATCGGGTCGCCGTCGGGCGCTGGCCTTATTGGCAGGCATCACCGCTTCCATCGCTGTTCGGCAGCTACCGATGATCCCCGGATGCCGCGAGTCGCAGGCGACCCTCAATCGCCAAACACCGCGCCGACCGGCTGAGATCCAGCCGTCGCCGAGATAGACCCCGAGGAGGTATGCGTACTGATGCGCGGGCAGGGTCGAAAAGTCATGGCTGCATTGGCGATCGACCCTCTGCAGGGGTGTTCTGAGGTTCCGCGCCGCCAGTCCGACACAGTGCGGCGCGGGATGCCGGTTCGATCTGCGATTTGCCGGTCGGTGGCACCTGCGCGGGTCATGTGGATGACCTGCAGATATTGCCTGTCAGGCCTCACTGAGGCTCGGAGTCGAACATATGTTCGAACACTACACTGAGCGCTCCTGCGGGCGTGATGAAATTGGTAGACATGCCGGCTTTAGGTGCCGGTGCTCGAGAGAGCATGGGGGTTCGAGTCCCTCCGCCCGCACTTCGTCGCCAGGGCCTCCGGGCCGGGCAGCGCGGCCCCGCGCTCGTTACGATCCGTCTCCCCTCTGGGGCAGTGGCCAAATTGGTAAGGCACCGGTCTCCAAAACCGGCGATTCTAGGTTCGAGTCCTAGCTGCCCCGTCTCCGGCGTATGGCTTGAGGAGCCGAATTCCCGCTCCACCAAAGGCTTTGCGCCCTCCGTGGACAGCTTCAGCGCATAGGTCAACGGGAGTCAGCCGAGGTCAAGAAAGGGCTGTTTTGGACCCCTTTCATTCCCCTGGGCATTCCCCTGAGCCCGGGCCCGCGCGCTTAAAGCTCGGTCGAACGGCACCGGGCTCATAACCCGAAGGTCGCGGGTTCCAATCCCGCCCCCGCTATAGGAGAAGGCCCCGGAAACGGGGCCTTTTTCGTGTCTGGGGCGAACTGCGCGAGCAGCTGCGGGTACTAAGTGGGTACTAAGTTTGGCGGCGCCTCCTGCTCGGAATTGGACTTGCGCGATGGCTAACGCTTATGGCACTGCGGTTGCGAACGTCCAGAGGTTGTGCTCATGATCGCGGGCGCTGTATCCGCGGTAGCCGTCGCCGAAGTCGTGGGGTTCGCCGAGGATGTCTGCTCCGGCCGCCTTTGCCCGGGCATGGTGGGCGTCGGCATCACTCACGGCGACGTAGATCCATCCCTCGCCGGTGTGGGGACCGTGGAGGTCGTCGGGACGCTCCGACTCGACCAGAACCTTCGTGTCGCCCGCCTGTAGCAGGGCGCTGTTTAGGGGCGCGTCATCGGGTGTCCCGGGGCTGGTCAGGGGTTGGCCTCGAAGGCCGAAGGCCGTTTCCAGCCAGGCCAGTGCGGAACGGACATCCCGATAGGTCAGGCAGGGGTACGCACCGAGGAGCCCTATCCGAGTGGGTTGGCGACCTGTGGTCACGCGCTCTGACGCCGCACGGCGAAGCGCAGGTGCGTTACCCCTGAACCAGCATGGACCTCGGGGTCGCCCAGCTCAATCGGGGCGGCATCGTGTTTGGCGAAGAAGGGAATCCCGTCTCCGAGGAGCACCGGGACGAGGCTGACCGCGATCTCGTCGAGCAGGCCCAGTTGCAGCGCCTGCTGGGCAATGTTGGGACTGGCGATGACCACCGACTTGTCGCCAGCAGCCTGCTTCGCCGCCGAGACGGCCTGCCCGACATCCTCGATGAACCTGAATGGCGCCCCCTCGCGGGGCCACCCCGCGGGCGTCGAGTGGGACACAACGAAGACTGGGACGCCGAGGGGATGGCGTCCGCCCCAGCCATCCGCGATGTCGAAGTTGCGCCGGCCAGTGATCAGGGCGCCACTGTTCTCAAGCGCATCGCGGAGGATCACTGCGCTCGCCGCCGAGGTGCGGAACGCGAAACCGGGCGTGCCGGTGGGGGTCTCGACGTCTCCGCTTCCATACCAGGCATGGAGCGCCTTGACCCCGTCGTCCGGATCGGCGACGTAGCCGTCGAGGGACATGCTCATCTCCGCCAAGACCTTGCCCATGGTTCACTCCGTCCTCATCGCGATGTATTCTCCTCGAGGAATATACCTGCTACCAATACTTCTGCCGTGCCAGTGGACCTCGAACTGCTCACCGCGCTCGCCGAGGTGAACCGGCTGCGAATCGTCGAGCTGCTGAACCTCGGGCCACGCCCGGTCGGGGAGATTTCCGTGGAGCTCGGCCTGCGCCAGCCGCAGACGACCAAGCACCTGCAGACGCTGGAGCGCGCCGGCCTGGTCACGATGCACCCACTAGGCCAGCGGCGCATCTACGCGCTGCGTCGCGAGCCGCTAGAGGCCCTGCGCGGATGGCTCGAGGGGCTCGAGCCGGAGCATCCCTCCGAGAACGTCCTCGAGCAGTACGCGGAAGCCATCGACGCCGAACGCGGCCGAGCAGAGCGCGACCCCGGATGGGCTGTCGGCCGGACTACCCGGCTTACCCGAAAACTGCCGGCAGCACCCAACGACGTCTGGGCGCATTGGACCACGCCGGCACTCGTACGCCGCTGGTGGAGCCCGGAGCACTTCGAGGTCGCTGAATGCGAAATCGAGGCCGCGGTCGACGGCCCCTTGCGGATCGTGATGCAGGAGGGGGACGGTGCTTGCTATCTGGCTCGCGGGCGATTCCTGGCCCTCGCCCCACCCCGGCGCCTGCGCTTCGAGCTGTCGCATATCGGCCCAGACGATGAGCCGCTGTTTACGGCGATCCATGACGTCCGCCTCGATCCCCGGAACGACGGCACGCAGCTGACGCTGGTCGTTCGCGTGACCGAGGCCACCCCGGCCGCCGTCCCCGCGCTCGCCGGACTCAAACTCGGGTGGCGCCAGCTCCTGACCAAGCTCGCCCACAGCCTCAACAGCGATGGCGAGCAGGGCTAGGCGGCGCATGTTCGCCTGGCACCATGAGGCGACGGCGAGCCGCGACGACGAAGTCGATCGCTTCGGTCGGTGGGCGCCCACGTACGACGACTCCTACCTGCAGCGCCTCGTCTTCGAGCCGGTGCAGCGGGCGACGCTCGAGGCGGCGAGCAGAGAGCTGCCTCGGCCTCAATGCGTGCTCGACGTGGGCTGTGGGACGGGTCAGTTGTTACGTCGCGCCTCCGCCTCCTTCCCCGGTGCCGGCCTGGTCGGCGTCGACCCGGCCGCGGAGATGGTCCACCAGGCCGCAGAATCGCTGCCGGCGGGGATCGATGCCCGCTTCGTGGAGGGCTCTGCCGAAGACCTGCCGTTTGCTGACGCCAGCTTCGATCTCGTCGTCTCGTCGATGTCCTTTCATCACTGGCCCGACCAGCATCAGGGGCTGCGGGAGGTGTGTCGCGTGCTGGCGCCGGGCGGGTTGATGGCCCTTGCCGATGCCTTCGTGGTCGGCTGGTTGCTACGCCTCGCTTTCCGCGCCGCGGGCAACCGCGATCGCTTCCACACTCCGGAGGAGCTCGACCAGATGCTTGCCAGGGCGGGACTGAGAACTGTCGGGCGCGGAGTTCTGCCACGGATGGGCGGCAGCGTCCAGGTTGTGGTCAGTCGCGTGGCCGGCGGCGGGGCGGACTGACCCGGCAGGGGGTTCGCGATCTCTTTTTTGACCCCACCTCGCAGGGTATCCGGCGACGAATTCGAGGATCGTCGGCTGACCGTGCGACTTCCAGCCCGATGCCGAGCTGCGCGCCGCTCAGACGGTCTGGTGCGGCGCGGATCCCCGCCTCCCCAAGCACCGGATGCTCCGCCGGGCCCGCCGGCACTGGCCGGCCACGACATCGAGACGCTCGAGACCTACTATCGGCACGGCATCACCCGCTACGTCGGCAAGCCGCCGATCGATCCCACGAGGAGTGCGCGCGGGCTTATCTCCACGCGTGGACGGGCCGGCGACTCCTCCGCAAAACGGGGCCGACCTGGAGGCGCGACCGGCCCAACCTCCAACGCACCTCCCCCTCCGTGTCACAACCGCTCTCGCTCCGGGGTCGTACAGACGGACCTAGACAAACCAGCGTTCTGAACAGGAGCTACCCGAGTGGCACGCATCGAAGGCGTCCCCAAGTCAAAGGCCGGGCCGATCGTCAGGCCCGCCTATCGGCTTGGGTCGAGGGTCACCGAGCTGGATCCCGCGCCCGCCGCCTGGCGAACATCTCCCCATGCCCGCCGGTGCGTGCGGCTAGATGCCTCCTCA
>DASVWP010000139.1:0-6433 GCA_036393155.1 Solirubrobacterales bacterium
ATCATCATCATGCCCAGCGACATCAGCACGCTGGAGACGACGAGGTCGATGACGAGGAAGGGAAGAAAGACGAGGAAGCCGATCTGGAAGGCGGTCTTCAGCTCGCTGGTGATGAAGGCCGGGATCAGGACCCAGGTCGGCACGTCTTCGCGGGTTTTCGGCTGCTTGATGTTGGCCAGGCCGACGAACAGCGAGAGGTCGCTTTCGTTGGTCTGCTTGAACATGAACTTCCGCAGCGGTTCCTCGGCCCGTTCCAGCGCCGTCTTGTCGTTGATCTTGTGCGCGGTCAGGGGGTCGAGGGCGTCGGTCTTCATTTCCTGCAGCGTCGGCGCCATCACGAAGAGCGTCAGGAAGAAGGCGATCCCGATCAGCACCTGGTTGGGCGGCGCGGTTGGCGTGCCGAGCCCGGTGCGGACGAAGCCGAGGACGATGAGGATGCGGGTGAAGCCGGTGGTGGTGAAGATCAGCGCCGGGACCAGGGTCAGCCCGGCGAGCAGGATCAGCAGCTGGACCGCGTTGCCGCCGTCGATCTTCACCCGCGGACCGTCCAGGCGCGAAGGGCGTCGAGCGCCCGCTGGGCGGGCGGGGCGGCGCCGCGCGAGCGATTCGAGGTGGCGGGGCCGGCCTCGATCGCCTCGTCGAGGATGCCGAGGCGGCGGGCCTCCGCTTCGTCGTAGCTGCGCACCGGGGTGACCCCGTGCTCGCCGGAGCCGACGACGAGGACCTCGCGGCCGGCGCGGACCACGTGCAGCGAGCGGTTGGAGCCGAGCGGCAGCGTCGCCATCGGGGTCAGGCCGCCGCCGCTGGCCTTCTCCTCGCGGCTCGACTTGACCTGCTTGAGGACCCAGCGCAGGCCGAAGATCACCGCCAGGACGATCGCCAGGCCGACGATCGTCCGCACCAGGCTGCCGCCGCTGGAGGCGTGCGCGCTCGCCACGTGACCCCCCAGGTCGAGGGGCGTCTTTTCGCCGCCGCCCGAGGCGACGTCGGCCAGTACCGGTGAGCTGAGCAGGTTCATGCGGGAGCGATCCGCTTGGGATCGCCCCCGTTAATCGCCCGCTTGCCTGGGCGCTTTAGCCCGCTCCTCCTTTCGCCTCGGCCTGCAAGGCGCCGTTCTCGGGCGGATCGGGCTCCGGCGGCGGGTCCGGAGGCTCCTCGGCGGGTGCCGCGCCGACCACCGCGGCGGCGATCTCGGTGATCCGCAGGCCGAGTTCCTCGTCGATCGCCACCACCTCGCCGCGGGCGATCACGCGGCCGTTGACCAGCAGGTCGACCGGGTCCCCGGCCAGGCGGCCGACCGTGACCACGCTGCCCGGGCCGAGCGCCAGCGCCTCGCCGATCGTCATCCGCGTGCGACCGATCTCCACCGCCAGCTCCACCGGCACGTTCTGCAGCCGGCCGAGGTCGGAGCCCTCCTCGCCCGCGGGCGCGGCGGCGACCTGCAGCTCCTCGTAGCGCATCTCGTCCGGGCTCATCACTGGACCACCAGGTCGGTGAAGGCGACCGAGTCGGTTTCCACGTCGGTTTCGCGGTTGATCGCCTTGTCGATCTTCTGCTCGTAGCCGTGGCGGCCGCTGCGCGAGGTCAGCGCCTGCGGCGGGGCGCCGGTGACGCTGTCGGTGACGATCTCGCGCACCAGCGGTTCCTCTTCGAGAGTCCCGAAGCCTTCGGCCGGCGGCGTCGCGCCGGCGCCGCTCGACTGGCCCGGCGCCAGGACCAGCGCCACGGTCAGTTTCGCGTAGCGGCCCCCGGCCAGGTTGACGACGAATTCCTTGGGCAGCACGTAGACCTCCCCCTTCACCTTGGCTTTCGAGTCGGCGGGCGCCGAGAGGACGATTTT
The DNA here is from genome assembly GCA_036393155.1 of Solirubrobacterales bacterium. GTDB lineage: Bacteria > Actinomycetota > Thermoleophilia > Solirubrobacterales > 70-9 > VAYN01. The sequence goes on from DASVWP010000139.1 coordinate 1,841, forward strand.
GTAGGCGCCGACCGCCAGCAGGAGCAGGAGGATCGGCACGATCAGTTTCAGCTTGCGCTTCATGGGACGGGGGGTTCTCCTTGTGCGGATCCGGCTCGCAGCAGCGCGATTTCCACGCGACGGTTGCGCGAGCGGCCCGCTTCGGTGGTGTTCGGGGCAATCGGGCGCAGCCCGGCGACGCCGCTTGCTTCCAGGCGCTTGGGAGCGACCCCGTGCTGGGCCATGAAGCGGACGACGGCGGCCGCGCGGGCGGTGGAGAGCTCCCAGTTGCTCGGGTACTGGCCGGTGGAGATCGGGACGTTGTCGGTGTTCCCCTCGACCGAGATCGGGTGGGTGGGGTCGACGTTGACCAGGTGGGAGATCTCGACGAGCAGCGGGTCGGCCTCGGACTTGACCACCGCGCTGCCGGAGTCGAAGAGCACTTTGTCGGTCAGCAGCCGGATCACCAGGCCGCGCGCGGTGACCATCGTCTCGATCGAGGCGGAGAAGCCGTGCCGGCGGGCGTAGGCGTCGAGTTCGCGTTTGAGGCGCAGGAAGACGTCGGTTTCCAGGGTCGGGGAGGAGGCCCCGGCGACCGCCGGCGGCACCGGCTGGGTGGCGGCGGCCTGGGCCGATTTTTCGGCGCCGCCGTCGGGGATGATCGAGCCGCCGCCGCTCAGCACCTTCGGCGTGAAGGCGTTCTGCAGCGCCTCTTTGAGGGTTTTGAATTTCGAGATGTTGACCGAGGAGATCGAGAACAGGACCATGAACAGCGCCATCAGCAGGGTGATCATGTCGGCGTAGGTGAGCAGCCAGCGCTCCATGCCGCCGTGGTCCTCGTCGCCGCCGCGCCGCCTGTTGCGACGCCGTCTCCGGGCCACCCGCGCCGCGGCCATCAGACCGCCACCTTCGCTGGCTCGGGCTCCTCGACGACCCGCTTGCGGGCCGGCGCCTCCGCCGGCTGGGAGGCCTTGCCGCGTTCCTCCGGCGGCACGAAGGCCGCCAGCTTGTCGGCGACGATGCGGGGGTTGTCGCCGGCCTGGATCGCCAGCACCCCCTCGATCGTCAGTTCCCGCAGCGCCACCTCGGAGTCGGAGGTGTGCTTGAGGCGGTTGGCGACCGGGAGGAAGATCACGTTGGCCGAGGCGACGCCGTAGAGGGTGGCGATGAAGGCGCCGGAGATCGCCGGGCCCAGGGTCGAGGGCGCGTCGAGGTTCTCGAGCACGTGCACGAGCCCCATCACGGTGCCGATGATCCCCATCGTCGGCGCGAAGCCGCCGGCCTTCTCGAACACCGCCCGGCCGGCGGCATGGCGGGAGTTGGTGCCGTCGATTTCGTTCTCCATCACCTGCAGGACGAGCTCCGGTTCGGTCCCGTCGACGACCAGCTGCAGCCCCTTGCGGGTGAACTCGTCGTCGAGCTTCTCGATCTCGCCCTCGAGCGCGAGCAGGCCGTCGCGCCGGGCGCGGTCGGCGAGCGAGACCATCAGCTCGACCCGCCCCGCCAGGTCGGGCCGCTCGCCGCTCATCGCCTTCTTGTAGAGCGCGGGGATCCGTTTCATCGACTCCATCGAGGTGGAGGCGAGGGTGGCGCCGAAGGTGCCGCCGAGCACGATCAGCATCGCCGGGATGTTGAAGAAAGCAGCGACCTGGCTCCCCTCCATCAGGGCGCCGAGCAGCAGCCCGGCGAAGGCTGCGGCGATTCCGATTGCGGTCGAGGCTTTCATGGGCGGGTCAGTTCTCCGTCAGGTAATCGGCTGCGTGCAGTGGCGCTTCAGCCATCCGGTTGCGGCGCAGGGCGCGCTCGAGGATGCCGACGCGCCACTCCCGCACCGCCGCCGTCACCGAGTCGGGCGACTCGGCGACGACGAGCTTGGAGCCCGTGGTCAGGGTGACGACGGTGTCCGGGGTGGACTCGACGGTGAGGAGGAGGTCGGGGTTGAGGTCGAACTCATGGTTCTCGCCCCCGAGTCTGTGCAGGCGGATCATCGCTTCAGGTTGACCAGGTCCTGGAGCATTTCGTCCGACGTGGAGATCACCCGCGAGTTCGCCTGGAACCCGCGCTGAGCGGCGATCATGTCGGTGAATTCAGTCGCGAGGTCGACGTTCGACATCTCGACCGTGCCCGAGATCGTCAGTCCGAATTCACCGCCGGGCGTGCCCTGGTTGGCGGCGCCCGAGGCGGCGCTTTCGATCCAGCGGTTGCCGGAGGTGCGCTGCAGGCCGGCTTCGTTCTCGAAGGTGGCCATCGAGAGGCAGCCGGCGGTCACCCGCGGGCCGCCTCCGGAGGGCACGTAGGTGACCGCGCCTTCCTGGCCGATCGAGATGTCGGTCGAGCCTTTCGGGACCTGGATGTAGGTGTTGGGGGCGCCGCCGCCGGCCGCGGTGCGACCGAGCACGTAATCGCCCTCCTGGGTGGTCAAATAGCCTTCGGAGTTGAAGGTGAAGTTGCCGGCCCGCGTGTATTCGTAGTTGGTCGGCAGGGCCGGCGGGGTGGCGGAGCCGATGACGAACATCCCCGGGCCCTGGATCGCCAGGTCGGTGACGTTGCCGGTCGACTGCAGGGTGCCGGAGGTCATCAGGTTGTCGATCGATCCGATCTGCACCCCGAGGCCCACCTGGGCGGCGTTGCGCCCGGCGAGGCCGCCACCCGGACCGGCGGCGCCGATCTGCAGCTGGGAGAGGGAGTCCTTGAAGGTCGCCCGGCTCGCCTTGTAGCCGACGGTGTTGACGTTGGCGATGTTGTTCGCCGTCACGTCGAGCATCGTCTGGTGGGATTTGAGGCCGCTGATCGCGGCGAACATCGCTCGCATCATGGTTCGGTCACTTCCTTTCGCGGCCCCCTCGAAGAGGTCCAGCCGCAGTGGTCGGCGCACGTCCCTGTGCTGTTTCTGGAAGCCGTGCGCGTCATGCGACCACGGCACTGTCGATGTTGGTGAAGACGTGGTCGCGCATCTGCGCGGCGTCGATCGCCGTGATCACGGTGCGGTTCTTGACCGAGACCACGAAGGCGGTGTTGTCGACCATCACCACGGCGTCGCGGGCGTTCTTGCGCGCCGCCATGTCGACGCCGCGTTCGAGCCGGCGGATCGTCGCCGTGTTGGCGCCGATGTTGCGCCGCTGCAGCCGTTCCAGCGCGTGCTTGGAGAACTGCACGCCGCCGGTCGACTGCTGCAGGGCTTCGGCGAACGAGGGCCCGACGCCGCCGGCCTGCGTCGCCCCGCTGGGCGCGGGCGGCGCCGCCGCCGGGGGGGCGGTCGGCGGCAGCGGCGAGAGCCCGCCCATCTGGGGGATCGAGGAGCTCACCGGACCTCCGTGATCACGCCGGGCTTGATCCCGCTTTCGCCGCCGATCGTCAGCAGCAGCCCTTTTTCGCCGCTGAAGTCGACTTTTTCCACCGTGCCTTCGGCGGTCGTGCCGTCGGCTTTGGTGTACGTGACGGTGCGGCCGAGCAGCGCGATCGACTGCTCGTTGTTGACCGTTTCGTTCAGGTGTTCGGAGGAGGAGGCCAGGTTGGTCACCTGCTCGAGGGTCGAGAAGGCGGTCAGCTGCCCCATGAATTCCTGGTCGTTGACCGGGCTGAGCGGGTCCTGGTTCTGCAGCTGGGCGACCAGCAGCTTGAGGAAGTCGTCCTTCCCGAGGCCGCTCGTGGCTTCGGTCAGCGCCGAGCTGGTACTGGTGCTGGAACCGCTCGAAGCGGTGGCGGTCGCGGCTTGGATCGGGGTTGACATCTCTCTCCTTCCGCTCAGGCGAGGACGTCCACGAGGACGCCGCCGCCGAGCTCGATGGTGCGAACGGGCTGGGGGTTTTCGTCGGGAAGCTCTGGGGACGCGGCGCTCGGGCCCGGGCCGCCGGCCGGCGCCTGCCCCTGCCGGTCGGCCCCCGAGGGGGCGTCGTGGGAGACCGAGACCGAGAGGCCGAGCAGCTGCAGGCCCTGGGCCTCGAGCCGGTTGCGAAGCTCGTGGCCGGATCCTTCGAGCAGCCGGGCGGCCTCCGGGGTGTCGGCGAGGACGCTGGCGCTGACCCCGGCGGCGCTCGCTTTCAGCACCACGCTGACCGAGCCGAGCTCGGCCGGGCGCAGGGTGATGCGGGCGCGGGAGAAGCCGTGCTGGGCGGCGAGCTTGATCGTCTCCTCCAGGGCGCCGGAGGGGGACGGGGCGAGCCCCGGCCCGGCTTCGGCGAGCGCGGCCGGGGCGGCCGCCGAGCGAGTCGGCAGCGCCGGCGTCGCCGTCGCCGCGCCGGCGAGCGGCTGCGCCGGAGTCGGGAGGGCGGGGGTGGGATTGGCGGTGGCCGGGGCGGAGGCGGCGGGCTGCGCGGCGGCCGTCCCGGTGGGCGCCGAGGCACGGTCGCCCGTGCCGGCCGCTGCCGCCGGCTCGACCGGGGCCGCCGCCGGGTCGAACATCCGGGTCAGCGGCGCGGTGGTGGCCGGGGTGGCGGGGCGCTGGGGCGCGTTCAGGGCGCTGGCTGGATCGGCCGGGGTCGCGATCAGGGCCGAGGTCCCGCGCGGGTTGGAGGCCGGCTTGAAGGGCGCGGGCAGTGGCGCCGCCGCCGGGTCGTCCGGGCTCGCCGGTGCGGCCGGGGAGGGGACGGCGGAAGGGCTCGCCGCGGGCAGGGA
>DASVWP010000140.1:0-11512 GCA_036393155.1 Solirubrobacterales bacterium
GGCGACCGGGACCAGGCGGGAGACCAGGGTCGCGGTCAGCGCCGAGCGCCCGGCCAGCGGGCGCAGCGCCCGCAGCACCCGGTCGGGGTCGACGCAGGCCGAGTAGACCGCGAAGGCGAGGAGGACGACGAGCACGCGCAGCCCGAGCACGAGGCCGTAGAGGAGGGCCTCGAGCGTGACGTCGACCCTCCCCAGCAGCGACCAGTCGCCGAGCCGAGCGAGAACCGTCTGGCCGCGATCTTCAACCATGGCGTTGACGAGGGCGAAGAGGAGCGCCAATACGAGCCCCATCCGCAGGCCGGCGCGCACCGCGCCGCCGGCGCCGGCCAGCCGGCCGGCGAGCACCACCGCGGCGCCGGCGGCGAGCAGGACCAGCGGATTCAGGTAGAGGAAGGCGACGACCACGAGCGAGCCGAGGTAGGCGACCGCGGCGCCCGGCGAGGCGAGCTGCAGCGGCGCCCGGCGCGGCAGGTAGGCGAACGGCGACCTCATCGCGCGGGCACCGGCAATGGCATCACGAGCTTGCCTTCGATCGCCACCGCGTAATGGTCGCGCAGCAGGCTGCCCCGCAGGAGGGTCGCCGCGGCCCGCACGCCGCTGGGCGTCGCCCCGGTGACCACCCAGACCGGCGGTTCTTCGAAGCGCCTGGTCGCCGCCACCAGGCCGGCCTCCTGGCCCAGCCAGCGCCCCGGGTCGCCGTTTTCGTCCAGGGCCCGCAGGGCGTAGCGGCCCCCGCGCCGCCCGAACTCGGCGAAGACCCCGCTCGCCTGCGGGCCGCGTTCGATCTGCGCCGCCGCGGGGTCGTTGCGGATCCGCGCCCAGGGACCGACCAGGACCCTGATCGCTTCCCCGGCGGCGGCGTTCCCGCCCCCCGCGCCCACGGGCAGCTTCGCGCCCGCGCTTTCCAGCGCCGCCCAAACCGCCCCGCAGGCCCCTCCCCCGCCCTCGCATTCGAGCTCGGTGGGGCGCAGGTGGCCTTCGTAGCCGTGCGCGAAGGGGGCCGGCCAGGAGCCGACCACCGCGGGCACGTGCTCGGTCGCCGACCAGTCGCGGTAGTCCCACCAGATCCGCTCGCCGTCGCGCACGGCGGCATCGGCGGCGCCGATCGGAGTCTCGTTGCCGTCGGTGTAATAGAACCAGTCGTAGGGGTGGCCGCCGCGCTCCTCTTCCGCCACCCCTTCGATCGAGCTGACGTAGCCCCCGCCGTAGCGGGTGGTGACGTGAGCGCTGCCTTCCAGCAGCCGCATCACGGTGTCCGATTCGTTGGCGTCGAGCGAGCGTTCGAGCATCGGCACGGCACCGAAGTTCCGCGTCACCGTCAGCTGCACGGAGCCGACGCTGGCGCCGGGGCCGAGGCCGCAGCCGGCGGCCGCGAGCGCTGCCGCCAGCAGCGCCACGACGACCGCCGTACCGCGGCCACGTCTCATCTCGGGTCCCGCCTCCCGAGGGGGTTCATCGGCCGCCCGGGCACTTCCCGCCGAGGCAGACCGGCACCCGCGCCGAGGTGATCTCGTCGCTGGCGGTGGCGACCAGGCGCGCCGGCTTGGACAGCGTCACCGTGGTCCGCCCGTCGCTGCCGGTCGGCATCGCCGCTCCGGTCACCGCGACCCCGGCCGCCGGGGTGCGCTTGCCCTTTTCGTCGTAGGAGAAGGCCCGCACGGTGAACGGCTGCCCCGCGGTCGCCTTGGCCGGCGCGCTCAGCGCCAGCTCGTCGGGATACGGATAGGACGGCGCCAGGTCCCAGAGCACTTCGTCCCCGGCGTGGAGCTTCACCTGGTCGCCGCCGACCGATTGCGCCCGGTGGTTGACCTTGAGGTACCACGAGCTTTCCGAGCCGGCCTTGACCAGGTCGCCGCCGACGCCGCAGATCGCGATGCCGAAGGAGAAGTGGTCGGTCACCAGCAGCGGCCGCAGGACGCTGTCGGCGCCGACCGCCTCGCCGAGCGCGCCCAGCGCGGTGGCCCCGGGAAGCGTCACCGGCTTGCCGCTGCCGCCCGTGCCCTTGCCGAAGCAGGTCGCCTTCGGGCTGGTCGGGATCGTCGTCGTCTTCGCCGCGACGGGCTTTTCGGCCAGGACCTTGCCGGCGGTGCCGACCACGCGGACGGTCACCGGGACGCCCTTGCCCATGGCCGCCGCGGCGGGCACCAGGGGAATGGAGAGAGCCAGCATGCACACGGCAGCCAGCCGGAACGGGGTGATTCTTGGCATTTACGCCACCCTTTCCTCGAGGGTTGTCATGGCTGGCCGGGGACAGGTCTCCTGGCTTCCGGGACTTGGGGGCCGCGCCTTCCCGGGGCTCTGTGTCGTCCCCAGTGGCTGACGCTCAGTGCGCCCGCGACTCCTTCACCCGGTCACAGTGGCGGGACCACGCCGGACTCTCACCGGACTTCCCTTGACCACCGGCCCATTTATGTGAGCGCGAGTCTAGCCCCAGATCAGGCGCCGAGGACGTCCCGGCGCTCGAAGGCCCAGAGCGAGGCGACGATCGCCAAAGCGGCGAGGCCGAGCATGACCAGCGCCTCGGCGAGCTTGAACGGCTGCGCCGGCACCAGGGCGACGTGCTGGAACGGCGAGAGGTCGAGCGTCCACTGCGGCACGCCGAGCAGCGCCCCGAACAGGTACCAGCAGAAGAGCACCGAGACGAGCCCGTAGGCGACCAGGGCGGTCGCCCGCGGGACCAGCGCCAGGGCCAGCGCCGAGACGCCGAGGAATAGCAGCGCCGAGGGCATGCAGTTGAGGCCGGCTTCGAGCATCGCGGCGAGGTCGACGTGGCTGCCCTGCGACTCGGCCGAGGCCCAGGCGAGGAGCGCCGCGGCCATCGCCAGGACGAGCGCCGTCGCCGCCGCCAGGGCCAGCCGGCCGCCGAGCCATCCGCGCCGGGAGACCGGCAGCGCGAACAGCGTCTCCAGGCGGGACTCCGCTTCCTCGTGACGGGCGGCCGAGACCTGGGCGCAGGCGAAGAGACTGATCGCGAAGGTGAAGATCAGGAAGTAGAAGCCGAGCGCGCCGGTCGGGGTGACGATCGTGGCGCCGCCGAGCTTGTGCAGCTGTTCGCGCAGCGTCTGGGAGATGTTGGCGGTGCTGAAGGTGTCGGCGAGCAGGCCGATGACGATCGCGTAGAGGCCGATGCCGGCGAACCAGCCGGCCAGGGTGCCGCGCTCGCTGCGCAGTGCCAGCCGCGTCGGGCCGCCGAGCAGGCGCAGGCGCGGGGCGGCGCGGTCGCCGCTGGAGAAGACGCCGGTGCCGACGTCGCGGCGCAGCGAGATCCGCGCCGCGGCGTAGAGCAGGCCCGCGGTCGCCGCCGCGGGCAGCAGGAGGACCGCGGGCCGGGCGCCGGTGAAGGGCCGCATTTCCTCCGCCCAGCCGAGCGGCGAGGCCCAGCGCAGCCATTCCAGCGCGCCGGAGGTGTCGGCGACGATGCGCAGCGCCAGGGCGACGGCGAAGACGATCATCCCCAGGCCGAGGGCCAGCCGCCGGGTCGGGGCCAGCTCGCTGACCAGCGCCCCGACGCCGACGAAGACCAGCCCGACCGAGACGATCGCCAGCGCCAGGTAGGCCGAGGGGCCGGCGGCCAGCTTGCCCGCCAGGAGCCCGAGCCAGGTCGCCAGCCAGAGCAGGGCGGCGCCGCCGAGCACGCCGAGCAGGGCGGCGCGGAAAGCGGTGCGGCGGGAGAGGGGCGCCGCCAGAATCAGTTCCTGGCGGCCGCTGTCCTCCTCGGCCCGCCGCGCCCGGACCGCCGCGAAGACCCCCCAGACGGCGACGAAGATCGCCAGCGTGCCGCCGCTCCGCCAGGCGACGTAGCCGCCGATGTGGACCAGGTCGTGGGGAACGCCGTAGAAGAGCCGGATCGCCTTGTTGTCGCCGAAGCTGGCGGCGAACTGCAGCCGCTCCTTGACGGTCGGGTAGCTGTGTTCGTAGCCGACCGCCTGGATCAGCGCCATCACGGCGAAGAAGAGGGCGAAGGAGAGGTTGCGGGCGCGGCCGTCGGCGAAGGAGCGGCGCGCGATCGCCCTAGCGGCCGCCACCGCCGTCCCCCACCCGGGGAAGGTTGAGGGGGAGCGCTTTCTCCCCCTCCCCGCCCGAGTCGTAGTGGTGCAGGAAGATCTCCTCCAGCGAGGGCTCGCGGCTGCTCAGCGCGACCACCGGCTGCTCGGCCAGCGCCGCCAGCAGCGGCCGGATCGCGCCGCTGACCTCGCAGCGCAGGGCGTTCTCCCCGGCCCGGCGGACCCGCACCCCGGCGAGCTCGGGCAACCGCGGCGCCGGCCCGTCGAAGGTGACGTCGACGACGTGGGCGCTGAGGTGGCGCAGCTGCTCCAGCGTCCCCTCGTCGACCAGGCGGCCGCCGCTGAGGATCCCGACCCGGTCGCACAGCGCCTCGACCTCGCTGAGGATGTGCGAGGAGAGGAAGACGGTCTGGCCGCGCTCCTTGGCTTCGCCGACGCTCTCGCGGAAGGCCACCTCCATCAGCGGGTCCAGCCCGGCGGTCGGCTCGTCGAGGATCAGCAGCTCGGCGCGGCTGGCCAGGGCGGCGATCAGCTGCACCTTCTGGCGGTTGCCCTTTGAGAGGGCCCGCACCTTCTTGTCGACGTCGAGCTTGAACCTCCGCACCAGCTCCTCGCGGTAGGCGACGTCGGCGCCGCCGCGCAGCCGCGCCAGGTACTCGAAGGTCTCGGCGCTGGTCAGCGCCGGCCAGAGGAAGGGCTCGCCGGCGACGTAGGCGACGCGGCGGTGGGCGGCCACCGGGTCGCCGGCGGCGTCGATCCCGAACAGCTGCGCCGAGCCGGCGCTTGGGCGGTGCAGGCCGAGCAGCAGGCGGATCGTCGTCGTCTTGCCGGCCCCGTTGGGGCCGAGGTAGCCGTAGACCTCCCCCGGCGCGATCTCCAGGTCCAGGGAGTTGAGGGCGACCGTCTCGCCGTAGCGCTTGCCCAGCCCCTGCGTGCGGATCGCCGCGTCCACGAACCGAAGCGTTGCACCGCACGCGGCGGTTCTGCCTCCGTGGCTTTCCCCATCCCCCGCAGCGGTCAATCTACGGGCGCCGATGCCGAGGCTCCGCGCCCACCGCACCCCCGGACGCCACACGCACTGGCGGCTCGCCCGGCGGCGCCACGTGCTGCTGCGCAAAGGACCGCTGCTGGCGCTGCTGGCGGTGGTCGGGCCCGGCGTGCTGGCCGGGCTCTCCGACGACGATCCTGCGGGAATCACCACCTACTCGATCCTCGGCGCCCGCTACGGCTACGAGCTGCTCTGGGTGCTGGCGATCTCCACCGCGGCGCTGATCGTCTTCCACGAGGTCGGGGTGCGGCTCGGCGTGGTCACCGGCAAGGGCCTTTTGACGCTGGTCCGCGAGCGTTTCGGGCAGCGCGCCGCCCACCTCGTCCTCGCCGCCCTGGTCCTCGCCAACACCGGCACCCTGTGCGCCGAGTTCGCCGGCGTCGCGGCGGGGATGGAGCTGCTCGGCGGGGTCAGCCGCTACGTCAGCGTGCCGCTGGCCGCGATCGGCGTCTCGGCCCTCGTCCTGCGCGAGAACTTCCGCCACGTCGAGCACTTCCTGCTGCTGCTCAGCTCGGTCTTCGTCGCCTACGTGATCGCCGGCGTGCTCGCCCACCCCGACTGGGGGGCGGCGGCGAAGGGGCTGGTCGTGCCGAGCATCCCGCTGAGCCGGGAAGCGGTGCTGGTCGCGGTGGCGACCGTGGGGACGACGCTGGCTCCCTGGGGCCTGGCCTTCATCCAGTCCTACGCGGTCGACAAGCGACTGCGGGTCAAGGACCTGAGGTTCGAGCGGGTCGACGTGGTGACCGGCGCCGTGCTGACCGGGGTGATCGGCCTCTTCGTCGTCGTCGCCTGCGCCGCCACCCTGCACGTCGAGGGGATCGACGTCAAGGAAGCCAGCGACGCGGCGCGGGCGCTGGAACCGCTGGCCGGCGACACCGCGGCGACCCTGTTCGGGCTCGGCTTCGTCGGCGCGGCGCTGCTGGCGGCGGCGATCGTCCCGCTCTCCACCGCCTACTCGATCTCCGAGACGCTGGGCCGCCGCGCCGATCTCAACGACGGCTTCGCCGAGGCCCGCACCTTCTACCTCAGCTTCGGCGCCGTGGTCGTGCTCTCGGCGGCGCTGGTGCTGATCCCCGGCGCACCGCTGGTCGAAATCCTCTTCCTCAGCCAGGCGCTGAACGCCATCCTCCTGCTGGTCCTGCTGCCGTTCATCCGCTCGCTGGCCAAGGACCGCGAGCTGATGGGGGCCAACGCGCTCGGCCGCTTCGACCGCCTCTCGACCGGGATCGCCCTCGCCGTGGTTGCGATCTCGGTGATCGCGCTGGGAGCGCTGACCCTTCTCTGAGGGCGGTGAGAGTCGGTCGAGAGGCGCATTTGTTCGGCCTCGCCAAACAAATGCGCCTCGCCCTGACCAGACCAAGCCGTTCCGAAGTTCGTCCACTGCCGTTTTCGGTCGGCTAGGGTGCCGCGCTGAGAGAAACCCGTCCGTTTCTCATGTCTCGTCCAATCGACCCTTGAAGGGGGAACTCAATGAGCAGGGGAACCGTCCGGCGCTCGCCGGCGCTGATCGTCGCCTGCGCGGCGCTCTTCGTCGCCCTCGGCGGCACCGTCTACGCGGCCAGCAGGATCGACGGTCACAAGATCAAGCCGAAGTCGATCCCGGGCAACCGCCTGGCGCTCGGCTCGGTGCCGGCCAACCGGCTCAAGGCCGGGGCGATCCCCGGCACCAGCCTGGCGCCGGGGTCGGTGACCGGGGTGCAGGTCGACGTCGGGACCCTCGGCCAGGTGCCGAGCGCCGTGCACGCCGACAACGCCGACTCGGCGCGCGACGCGCAGACCGCCCTGCACGCCGTCGACGCGGTGACGGCGACCAAGATCAACGGCTACGAAGCCGGCTGCAAGACGGGGACCCGGCTGTACGCCGGCGCCTGCTGGCAGGTGCTGCCGAGCGAAGCGGCGGTCAACGCGCCGGCCGCGGCGTCCTCCTGCGCCAGCCAGGGCGGCACGCTGCCCGATCCGCTGCAGCTGGCGGCGTTCTCGCAGCAGCCCGGGGTGGCGCTGGCGGCGGAAGAGTGGAGTGAAGACATCACGAATGTTTCCGGCGTTGACGCATACGCGGTGATCACCGTGTCATCCACGGGTCAGATCAACTTCATCACTTCGACCAACAGCCGCAAATACCGCTGCGTCCTCCCCCTCGTCGGCTGACCGACAGGCGTCCAGGCCGCGGGCTCTTTTCGAGGGGCCCGCGGTCCGCGATGGCTATTGTCAGCGGCGATGCGCCGGCGCCCGCCACGAGCTCGACCGCGCGTCGCGGGCCTCCTCGTGACGCTGCTCGCCTTCGCTGGCGCCCTGCTCGCCTGGGCCGCTCCCGCCAGCGCCGGGCCGCGGACCCACCGTCCCGCCCGCGGCGCCAGCGCCTCCCGCACGCGGCGCGAAATCGCCCGCGTCGAACGCTATTGGACCCCGGCGCGGATGCGCAGCGCCCGGCCGCTGGAACTCGCGGTCGACGGCTCCGGCGCCACCCACCTGAGGCTCGGCCCTGCCGAAGCGGCGGCCGGCGGCGCGACGACGAGCTTCAGCCCGGTCGCGACGCCGGACACCCCTCCCTACTCCTTCAACGGCCGCATCTTCATCAAACGCGGCAACCTGCGCGGCTACTGCTCCGGCACCGCGATCGACAGCCCGACGCGGCAGCTGGTGCTGACCGCCGGGCACTGCGTCAACAGCGGCCGCGAAGGCGGCCGGGCCAGCGTCTGGTCCAACTTCATGGAGTTCGTCCCCGCCTACACGGGCGGCCAGGCCCCGTTCGGCGCCTTCGTCGCCCACCGCGCCTCGATCTTCGCCCTGAAGCCGTGGACCAACCACGGCAACCCGGACTTCGACATGGGCGCGATGCTGGTCCACCCCAACGCCGAAGGGGTGAACGTCGCCGACGCGGTCGGCGGCGGGGCGACGATCGTCAGCGGCCTCAGCCGCCACCAGCAGTTCGAATCGTTCGGCTACCCGGGCGAAACCAAGCGGATGCAGACCTGCCGCTCGCCCTACGTCGGCGACGACGCCCTCACCTACCGCTACGCCGGCCCCCCGACCCTGGCGATCCACTGCCGCTGGGCGCCGGGCGCGAGCGGCGGCGGCTGGCTGATCGCCGGCGGCACCGAGATCGACGGCATCAACACCTACCTCCACATCGACGACAAGAGCCACACCTTCGGCCCCTACTTCTCGCCGGAAAACGTCGGCAAGCTGGTCGCCGGCCTCTAAAGCCGGTCAGGCGTCTAAAAGCCGGCGGTAGTACCTGTAGTCCCGGCGGTCGGGGCGGAGGTTGGAGGCCAGCGCCAGGTGGTGGCGCGCGCGGTCCTTCTGGCCGGTCTTCGAGAGGGCGCGGCCGAGGCAGAAGTGGGCGTAGTCGTTGACGTGGTGGCTTTCGACCACCGCCTCGAACTCGACCGCGGCCTGAGCGAAGCGGCCGGCGCGGTAGTAGGCGCGGCCCAGCGCCTCGCGGACCGAGGACTTCTCCGGCGCCCGCCGCGCCGCCTCGGCGAGCGGCGCCGTGGCGTCCTCGAAGTCGCCGTCTTCGAGCAGCTCGATGCCGCGCCGGTACAGCGTGTAGGTCTGCTCCTGAGCCTGATCGAGCGCCATGTGACAAGTGTAGGAGGCGCCCCAAGCGGGCTTTCCGGCCGACCATCTAGCATCGCCGGGGTGGAGATACTCGTGGTCGAGGACGAAGAGGCGATCGCGGACTTCCTCCAGCGCGGCCTGGAAGCCGAGGGGCACACCGTCCTCACCGCCGCCGACGGGCTCGAGGGCCAGCGGCTGGCGCTCGGCACCGGCGTCGACCTGGTGATCCTCGACCGCATGCTGCCCGGGCGCGACGGGATCGAGGTCCTGGAAGCGATCCGCGAGGCCAAGCCGAGCCTGCCGGTGCTGATGCTGACCGCCCGCGGCGAGATCGCCGACCGGGTCGAGGGCCTGGACGCCGGCGCCACCGACTACATCCCGAAGCCGTTCTCCTTCGAGGAGCTGGCGGCGCGGGTGCGGGCGCACCTGCGGGCGGTGCCGGAGGCCCGGCCGACCAAGCTGCAGGCCGGCGGGATCGAGCTCGACCTGCTGAGCCGGAGGGTGACCCGCGGCGAGCTCAGCCTGCGCCTGCCCGAGCGCGAGGCCGAGCTGCTGGCCCACCTGATGCGCCACGCTGGCCAGGTCTGCAGCCACGAGCAGATCCTCGGCTCCGTCTGGGGCTACCAGCACGACCCCGGCACCAACGTCGTCCAGGTCTACATCGGCTACCTGCGCCGCCGCCTCGCCCTGCCCGACTCGCCGGCGCCGATCGAAACCGTGCGCTCGGTGGGCTACCGGCTGCGCGACGAGGAATGAGACGGGCCTGGTCGCGGCTCGGCCTGCGGGGCAGGCTGACCCTCTCGATCGCGGCGATCGTCCTCGTCGCCTTCGCGATCGTCTTCGTCGCCGTCCGCCACCAGATGGCCCACGAGTCGGCGGTGATCAAGGAGCGCGAGCGGCGCGAGGCGCAACCGGGCCCGGTCCCGGACTCCGACCACGGCGAGACCAACTCGCTGGCCCCGGTCGAGGACGCCCAGTCCGACGTCGTCAAGACCTTCCTCCTCTTCGGCGGCCTCTCGCTGGCGGCGGCGCTGCTCGCCGGCTACCTGGTCGCGGCGCGGACCGCGGCGCCGCTGCGGCGGATGGCCGGGACCGCGGCGGCGGTCGACGGCGGCGACCTGAAGCCGCGGATCGGCGAGGAGCCGCAGGCCGCAGTCGAGGTGCGGACCCTGGCCGAGAGCTTCGACCACATGCTCGACCGCCTCGAGGAGGCCTTCTCGCGCCAGCGGCGCTTCGTCGCCGACGCCTCGCACGAGCTGCGCACCCCGCTCACCGCGATCCGCGGCCAGCTCGAAGTCCTGGCCCGCCAGGAGGAGCCCGACGGGGCCGAGGTGCGGCGGGTCGAGGGCGTAGTGATGCGGGAGATGGAGCGCCTGGAACGGCTGGTCGACGACCTGCTGGCGCTGGCCAGGCTGGAAGAAGCCGAGGCGCCGCAGCTGCGCCCGCTGGCCGTCGGCCCCTTCCTGCGCGAGCTGGCCGAGCAGGACGGGGCCCGGCTGGGCGGCATCGTCGAGGGCAGCGTCAACGCCGACGCCGACCGGCTGCGCCAGGTGATCCTCAACCTGCTGGCCAACGCGCACCGCCACGCGGGCGAGGACGGGCAGGTGGTGATCTCGGCGACCGCGAGCGGCAGCATGCTGCGAATCGCCGTGGAGGACGACGGGCCGGGGATCCCGCCGGAGGAGCGCGAGCGGGTCTTCGCCCGCTTCCACCGGGTCGCCTCGGCCCACGGGCGCGGCGGCGCGGGTGGCGGCCTCGGGCTGCCGATCTCCCGCGAGATCGTCGAGCTGCACGGCGGCGCGATCTGGGCCGAGGACTCGCCGCTCGGCGGCGCCCGCCTCTGCCTCGAGCTGCCGCGCTTCCGCGGCGCGCCGGGGCCGCCGGGCGAGCAGGGCCCGGCGGACGCTCAGCTCGGCACGGCGTAGATCTGGCCGCCCTGCTCGACGACCTTGCGCGGCGCCAGGCCTTCCGGCGGCGGACCGGCGATCACTTCGCCGGTTTCGGCGCTGTACTCGCCGCCGTGGCAGGGGCAGACGATGACCCCGCCCTGGTAGCCGACCGTGCAGCCAGCGTGGGTGCAGACGGCGCTGTAGGCCTTGAGGCTGCCGTTGGACTCGCGGATCAGGATGTCCGGGGTGCCTTCGGTCGGGTCCGTGTAGGTGGCGGCCGATTCGGCCGGGAGCTGGTTGGAGGGACCGAGTTTGATCGCCCCGCTGGGGAGCGAGGAACCGCCACCGGAGGCGCCCTGACCGCCCGCCCCTCCGCCGGAGTTGGCGCCGCCGGCGCCGGAGCCGCCCGAGGCCGCGGCCTTGCCGCCGGCGCCCTTGCCGGCCTTCGCCGAGAGGGTGCGCGGCGCGGTGTAGCGGCCTTTGAAGAGGGTCGAGATGCCGGCGATCGCCAGCGCCGCGCCGGCGAACTCGACCAGCAGCACCCGACGGGTCGAGCGCATCGCCGCCTCGTCGTCCATCTGCTCGAAGGCCTCGGGGTGCAGGCTGATCCGCCGGGCCAGCGCCGGCGAGGGCCGGCGGACCAGGTTCTCCAGCGCCGGCTGTCCCTCCGAGCCGGCGAGCACGAGCGGCAGCCAGGCGAAGGTAAAGACGATGTCGGGGCCGAGGAAGTACGGCGTCGTGTGCCAGCTGGCGGTGAGGAAGAGCAGGAAGTTCAGCCCCATCCCGACCGCGGCGGCGAGGCGGGTGAGGAAGCCGGCGCTGACCAGTAGGCCGACCGTGATCTCGACGATCGCCACCCCGATCCCCGCCAGCTCGGGGTGCGGCAGGGCGAAGGTGGTGAGGACGAAGCCCCCCGGCGTGCCGCGGGCGAAGCCTTCCAGCTGGGTGCCGATGTAGGTCGGGGCGCCGGCGTGCAGGAAGCCGGGGTCGCTGAGCTTCTGGACGCCGGC
>DASVWP010000141.1:0-7522 GCA_036393155.1 Solirubrobacterales bacterium
GGCTGCAGCTCGATCTCCTCCATCCGCTCGGCGAAGCGCTTGGAGGCGTGGATCCCAACCTGCGAGAGCAGGAAGGCGAGAGTGGACGGCGCCCTGTCGCCGTCGATCGCGCGATCGGTCATGGATGGAGAAGCCGACCCGGTTGGTTTCTGATAGAAAACGTCCCCCCCAGAAATCGTTTAGACGACGAACTACTTTCGAGGAAAGGACCGTCGCAATGACCCGCCGTCTCGCCCGCCTCGCCGACCTCTCCTACCGCCGCCGCGGCCGCATGGTCCTCGCCTGGATCTTCGCCACGGTCGTGTTGATCGGCCTCGGCTCCTCGCTGAAGGGGGAGTACCACGCCAACTACAACACCCCCGGCTCGGAGTCCAAGGCGGCCAGCGACCTCACCGAACGCGAATTCGGCGGTTACTCCGGCCAGGAAATCTACGTCGTCTGGAAGGACCCGAAGGGGGCCGACAGCGCCGCCGCGAAGCGGCGCCTGGACGCCTTCTTCGCCGAAGCCGAAAAGGTCGAACACGTCGGCGAACCGGCCCCGATCCGGGTCGCCGAAGGCGGTAAAATCGCCACCACGACGCTGCCGCTCAACGTCCCCGGCGGGGAAGTGAAGACGGAACAGGGAGAACAGCTGATCGACGCGGCCAACGCGCACAGCGGCGGCGGGCTGGTGATCAAGCTGGGCGGACAGCCGATCGACGCCGCGGAGGGCCAGACGAGCCCCGAGGGGGTCGGGTTCCTCGGCGCCGCGATCGTCCTGCTGATCGCCTTCGGCTCGCTCGTCGCCGCCGGGCTGCCGTTGATCGTCGCCCTGGTCGGGCTCGGCATCTCCTCCGGCGGGCTGATCGCCCTGCTGGCCAACGTGATCGACGTCCCCAACTGGACGACCGCGGTCTCGGGCCTGATCGGGATCGGGGTCGGGATCGACTACGCGCTGCTGGTCCTGACCCGCTTCCGGGCGGCGCTGCGCTCCGGCAAGGACCGCCACGACGCCGTCGTCGAGGCGGTCAGCACGGCGGGCCGCAGCGTGATCATCGCCGGCAGCACCGTGGTCATCGCCGTCTTCGGGCTCTTCCTCACCGGCCTCCCCTACATGTACGGGGTGGCGATCTCGGCCTCGCTGGCGGTCTTGGTGGTGATGCTGGCGGCGATCACCCTGCTGCCGGCGCTGCTCTCCTACCTCGGGCCGCGGGTCGACCGGCTGCGGATCCCCTTCCTCGGCCGCCGCCTCGACGCGGTCGAGGACGGCGACTCGCCGGCCGCCCGCTGGAGCCACGCGGTGCAGCGGCGCCCCTGGACCGCGGCGCTGATCTCCGCCGGGATCCTGCTCGCCCTCGCCGCGCCGGCCCTCGGCATGCGGCTGGGCTTCCCCGACGCCGGCAACGACAAGTCCGGGACGATGACCCGCGAGGCCTACGACATGATCAGCGAAGGGTTCGGCCCCGGCGCCAACGGCCCGCTGGTGATCGCCGCCGAACTGCCGCCCGGCGGCGGCCGCGAAGCGATCGAGGGCCTGTCGAGGCAGCTGCGCGCCGACCCCGGGGTCGCCTACGTGGCCAAGCCGCGCTTCAACGGCTCCGAAAGCGCGGCGCTGCTGACCGTCATCCCCAAGACCTCGCCGCAGGACGTGGCGACCAGCGACCTGGTCGAACGGCTGCGCGGGACGGTGATCCCGCAGGCGCTCGCCGGCTCCGGCGTGGTGGCCAAGGTGGGCGGGGTGAACGCCGCCCTCGAGGACCAGAGCGAATACATCACCGGCCGCATGCCGCTGTTCATCGTCGGCGTCGTCGGCCTCTCGTTCCTGCTCCTGCTGGTCGCCTTCCACTCGCCGCTGATCTCGCTCAAGGCGGCGGTGATGAACCTGCTGTCGGTAAGCGCCGCCTACGGGGTGATGACCCTGGTCGCCAAGGGCGGGCCGGTCGGCGAACTGATCGGGATCGACCACGAAGTCCCGATCGCCCCGTTCATGCCGGTGATGATGTTCGCGATCCTCTTCGGGCTCTCGATGGACTACGAGGTGTTCCTCGTCTCGCGGATCCGCGAGGAGTACCTGCGCGACGGCGACACCCGCCGCGCGGTGGCCGACGGCCTGGCGAAGACGGCGCGGGTGATCACCGCGGCGGCGGCGATCATGGTCGTCGTCTTCCTCGCCTTCGTCGCCTCGCCCGAAGTGTTCCTGAAGCTGTTCGGGATCGGGCTCGCCTCGGCGATCTTCCTCGATGCGACGCTGGTGCGGATGGTCCTGGTACCGGCGGTGATGCAGCTGCTCGGCGCCCGCAACTGGTGGATCCCCGACTGGCTGGAGCGGCGACTGCCGCGGATCGAGGTCGAGCGGACGGCGCCGGCGCCCGCCGAGTCCTAGGGGCCGCCACCGGGCGGGGCCTCGCGGCTCCGCCCGGTGGGCCGGCCTCCTATGGGCGCACCGTCCACTGCGGCAGGCCCGGGTCTTCGAAGCGGCGGCTGAACAGCCGGCGGCCGGCTCCGGAGGAGCGCACGGTGAAGAGCGCGTTTTCGTAGGGATGCGCACCCGGCACCTGGCCGACGAAGACGAGGCTGCGGCCGCTGGGCGAGTAGTCGGGGTCTGGGTATTCGAGCCCGGTGCTCGTCACGGTGCGCTGCGCGCCTCCGTCGGCGGCGATCGTCTGGACGCTGCCGCGGTTGCCGGACGCGACCTCGCCGAAGGCGATGCTGCGGCCGTCGGGGCTGAACACCGGGTTCACGTCTTCGACCGTGTTTTCGGTCAGCCGCAGCGCTTCTCCGCCGGCGGTGGGCATCGCGTAGAGCTCGGGCTTGCGGCCAGACGGCGTGCCGTCATCGAGGGTGCGGACGAAGGCGACCTGCTTGCCGTCGGGCGAGAGCGCCGGCATTTCGTCGGCGCCTTCGGTGCCCTTCGTGAGTGGCCGCATGCCGGTGCCGTCCGTGCGCACGAGCCAGATCTGGGAGCGGGTCGGCCGGCCTTCGGAGAACCGGCCGGCGAGCGCCAGCAGGCGGCCGTCGCCGGAGATGCTGAGGCCGGTCGCGTTGAAGCGCTGCAGGCGCTGGGGGAAGACGGCAGTCCGCCTGCCGTTCGGGTGGATCAGGTAGACCTGGGTGAAGGCGCCGGCGTTGGCGCCACCCCCGGCCACGTCCTTGGAGAGCACGGCGACGGTGCCGTCGTCGCTGGTCGCGGTCTCGGCGACGGAGCGGATCTCGCTCAGGACTTCGGGGTGGGTGCCATGCGGGGAGATCGCGCGGACCAGGTCGAGGTTGCGGCAGGCTTCCTTGTGGCAGTGGCGGGCCTTGCCGGCGACGAAGACGACGCGGCCGGGACGGGAGGCCGCAAGCGCGCCGGCGGGCAGCGCCGCGAGGGCGCAGAGGGTCAGCGCGGCGAGGACGGGAGCGATGCGGGAGCTGAGGAAGTTCATCGGGCGCCTCCTGGGCGGGTTGCTTGACATGCCCGGATGCTCGCCGCCGTGGGCGCCGGCCGACAGAACCCCAAGGGGTGGACTCCGCCACCCCGGCACGGGGGGCGCACCGGGCCTCAGCTCTCGTCGACGGCCGGTGCGGAAACCGGCAGGGACAGCGGCGCGCGGTCGGCGAGCGCGGGGTCGACGGCGGCCTCGCGCGAGGTGCGACGACGGTCGGCGAAGCCCATGTAGAGGACCAGCTCCCAGTCGGAGAGGTCGGCCCGGCCGTTGGCGCCGGCCGGCATCGGGGTGCCGCGCGCCGGCACCGGCTGCGGGCGCTGCGGCTTGTACAGCCAGGAGACGACGTTGGTCCAGATGTCGACCAGCGAATCGCGCAGGCCGATGAAGGCGACGATCGCGTAGGCGCCGAGCGCCGCGTTGATCGCGGCGAAGACGGCGTTGGTCCAGAGGCCGTGGCTGCGCGCGAGCTGGAAGGTGTAGACCGAGAAGGCGACCAGCAGGTAGGGCAGGACGACGTAGACGAAGGCGGGGATCGTGCGGTCGCGGACCTTCGGGGTGCGTTTGAAGCGCCCCTTGGCGCCGGTCAGCGCCTGCACGATCGAGCTCAGGCTGCCGGCCAGGTTGACCGGCAGCAGCAGCAGATTGAAGCCATAGATCCGCGCCGCGTCGAGCGGCTTGTAGCCGCAGTAGCGCAGGTCGACGGCCATCGCCAGGAAGTAGGGCACGGCGACCGCGTAGGTCAGCGGCGAGAGCAGCTGGCCGTCGAAGGGGACCACCATCAGGCAGAGGACGAACAGCGAGCTCCAGAAGATCGAGGCCATGTAGTTGAGGCGCAGCAGCAGCTCGCCGAGGCTGGTCCGTTCGCCCCGCTCGCGACGCCGCCGCACGCAGCGCAGCAGCTTGGGGACGATCAGCAGGCCGCCGTTGGCCCAGCGCTCGCGCTGGATGCAGAGCGAGCCGAAGTCCGGCGGGGTGGCGCTGTAGGCGAGCCGCTCGGGGTAGTTGTGCAGGGCCCAGCCGTGGGCCGCGAGGTCGATCGTCGACTCGGTGTCCTCGATCACCGTGCGGTCGGAGATGTAGCGGTTGACCTCGAAGCCGCCCTGGTGCTCGGTCTCCTCGATGTCGTCGAGGGCGCGCTTGCGGAGGATCGCGTTCGCCCCGACCCAGAAGGAGGCCGCGTGGTAGGTCATCCCCTGGTGGATGATGTGCTGCAGGTCGGTGGTCGCGCCGGCGATCCGCTCCAGGCGCGTGGCCGCCCCGGGGAAGGCGCTGTAGGGGGACTGGGCGACGCCGACCCGGCTGTTCTCCGGCTGCTCCAGCAGGTAGACGAGCCGCATGCAGTACTCGGGCAGGAGCACGCTGTCGGCGTCGATCGTCAGCACGTAGTCGCACTCTGGCACCACCAGGTCGGGGGACGCCCCGCCGGCCTCGGCGAGGATCCGGCCGGCGGGCGTCTCGACCTCGCGGTAGCTGCCGCCCATCAGCTGGATGTAGCTGTTGAGGTTCATCGCCTTGTTCGGCTCGGCGGAGAGCGAGGCGTAGCGCTTGCGCTGGAAGCTCGAGAGCTCGGCCCGGAAGGTCCAGGCGAGCCGCCGGTACAGCTGCCCCAGCCGCCCCAGGGTCAGCTTCTCGGGATCGTCGGCCGCCGCCGCCCGCAGCGCTTCGCCGGTCAGCGCCAGGTCGGCGCCGAGCTGGCCGAGCACGTGGTTGGCGAAGAAGCGCTCGTTGTGGTCGCTGACCTCGTAGCCCCCGCCGAGCGAGTCGATCCAGCCGGCCGCGTACTCGTACTCCGCGGCGAGGGCGACGATGTCCTCGGTGCTGGGGCCGTCCTGGCGGGCGGTTGTGGCTTCGAAGCGCTCGAGCGCCCCGTCGAAACGCCGGCGCGGGTCGGAGAGGATCCGCTCGACCTCGGCCGGCAGCGCCAGGGCGCTGTCGAGCAGGCGCCGCGGCTCGGCGTAACGCGGTTCCGGCGGGTCGTCGACCAGCAGCACGACCCGCATATCGGGGTACTCCTGCAGCGCCGTCGAGAGCAGGGTCATCAGGATCACGCCGGGCTCCTCCTGGTAGGAGGGGACGAGCGCGGTGAGGCTGGGCTGGCGCTCGGCGAAGAACTCGTCGACCATCGCCCGCGGAACCCGGCGGTGCTGGCGGGCGCGGTAGTAGAAGCCGAGGCGGCCGAACAGGTAGGCGGTCGCCGAGGCGGCGAGCAGGGTGACGGCGGCGAGGAAGAAGGCGATCTCCAGCGGGCTGGCGTGGCCGGAGCCGGCGAGGACCTGGCCGTTGACGACGGTGACCACGAGGGCCAGCCAGGCCGCCACGGTGACGACCACGGCGCCGCGCCCGAAGGCCATCGCCCAGTCGCCGGCGACGCGCGGCACCGCCGGCATCGGGTCCTGATGGGAGTCGGCGCCCCACTGGCGGCGCACCCCCACGGGCCCCTGCCGGCGTCGCGGCAGCAGTCTCATTTCCCGCCTCCCTTCAGGCTCGGGTCGCCCGGCTCGCCGGGGTAGGTGTAGAGCGGTTCCCAGGGCGAGGCGGGATCGTCGGGCAGTTCGCCCAGCGGCTGTTCGGCGTGGGTGTACCAGCGCGCCTGGTAGGGCAGGCCCCCGAAGCTGACCCGCTGGCCCTGGTGGTAGACGGCGGTCGGCGACCAGTGGGGGAAGTGGCCGGAGGCGAGGCGGATCGGCCGCGGCGCGCGGCTGCCCGACGGCACCGGCCCCACCGGCTGCCAGGGGCCGGTCGGCGAGTCGGCGGCGGCCGAGCCCGGGGGCGTCCCCTGGCTCCACCAGCTCGCCTGGTAGATCTGGCCCTGCCAGACGACCTTGAAGCCGTCGGGATAGGCGGCGGTCGGCCGCCAGATCGGGTACGGGCTCTTCGCCGGGTTGTCGGTCGAGACCGTCGCCGGCTGCGTCTGCTGGGGGATCGAGGCCGCCGCCGGCTGGCGCGCCGTCTTCGTGCCGCTCAGGTGGCTGAAGATCCTGGTGAACTGCAGCGGGGTCTGCCGCACGCCGCTGCAGGTGTTGGAGAGCTCGCCGGTCTTCGGGAAGGCGCCGCCGCACGGCGTGTCGCGGTTCAGCGACCAGGCCGAGACGCGGGGAATCCCCTGGCGGCCGACGAAGGCGGCGAGCTGGCGGGCGTCGGCGATCGTGAAGCGCTCGCCGGTGCTGTCGTTGACGCCCAGCATCGGCGTCGCGCCGACGTGTTCCCAGGCGAAGGCGGAGCCGCTCTGCAGGCCGGCCGCCCGCCACAGCGACTGCACCTGGGCGTGGGTCGCCTCGAGCGCGTGCTCGATCGTGCCCAACATGTCGGCGGCGGCTTCCGGGGTCCCGAAGTCCATCGTCATCGCGTTGACGCCGGCCAGCTTCACGTGGGCGGCCAGCATCGTCCGCACCGCGGCGAGCCCTTCGGCGGTCAGGCCCTGGCCGGAGACCGGCAGGGTGAGCCAGACGCGCAGCGGCCTGTGCTGGGCGGCCAGCTGGCGCTGGACCGTCGCGATCGCCGCGGCGCGGCGGGCGTTGGCGGCGCGGTCGGCGAGGGCCGCGCCCTCGACGTCGAGGTCGATCGTGCTCGCCCGGTAGCGCCGGATCGGCGCCAGGTAGGCGCGCACCAGCCGGCTCGGGCTGGTGCAGCCGACCGCCAGCTCCTCGCCCTGCTGGCCGCCGAAGGAGACGACGGCGCTGCCGCCCTGAGCGCGCAGCTGCGCGGTGCGGGCGTCGAGGTCGAGTGCCTGCTCGGCTTCGCCGAGCGTGTAGTAGCCGCCCCAGCTCGGCGTGCAGGGCTGGGAGGGCTGGCTGACGACGAAGCCCAGGTAGACGCTGGAGACGGGGTTGGCGGAGGGCAGCTGGAAGGGGTAGGTCGGCGTCAGCGTGACGTCGACGTAGGGGGCGTAGACGGGCGAGGCGTCGGAGGTGGCCCCGGCCGCGGAGGTCCCGTCGGCGATCAGCTTCCAGCCCCCGAAGAGGAGGGCGGCGAGGACCGCCACGAGGACGGTGACGCGGAGCGGGGAGAGTTCCCGCGCCGGCTCGGTGGGAGCCGCCTGGGCGGCGGGCCGGTGGCTCTCTCGCTGTTTCTGGGTCACGGCCATGGTGAGATGTCGCGGCGTTCTCTCGAACCGG
>DASVWP010000142.1:0-2070 GCA_036393155.1 Solirubrobacterales bacterium
GTGCGCTCCGCCTCGGCGTGGTGTTCCAACCACATCCGGTCGACGAACTCCGGCTCGCCGGGCAGGTCGACGTAGTCGGTCCCGGCCGCGGCGCAGGCGGCGACCAGCGGCTCCCCGTAGAGGGCGTAGGGACCGACCGTGGTGACCACCACCTTCGCCGCCTCGGCGACCTTCCGCAGCGCCTCGCGGTCGGCGGCGTCGGCCTCCAGCAGCTCCGGCGCCGGGACCGCGGAGTCGAGCTCAGCCAGCCGCGCCGCCACCGCCTCGAGCTTGGCGCGGTTGCGCCCGACCAACGCCCAGCGGAGGTTCGCCGGCCCGTGCTCGGCCAGGTAGCGGGCGGTGAGGCCGCCGGTGAACCCGGTGGCCCCAAACAGCGCGAGGTCGTAGCGCCGGTTGGCCTCCACGCGCCGATTCTCTCAGGCGGCGATCTTCTCGGGCTCGGCCTGCGGCTGGCGGACCGGCCGCGAGAAGCGCATCGCCGAGTCCTCGACCGGGCCGTGGCGCAGCGCCCGCAGGTCCAGCGGGTAGTTCATCCGCAGGTTCCACGGCGCCTCGGACCCCTGTTTGGGCAGTTCGTGCAGGGAACGCAGCACGTAGCCGGCGGGGAAGTCCAGCAGGGGCACCTCCTCGACCGAGGGGTCGGCCACCGCCACGCACTGGGTGTAGCCGTGGGCGTCCATGTGGTTGAGCAGGCGGCAGACGTATTCGGCGACCAGGTCGGCCTTCAGCGTCCAGGAGGAGTTCGTGTAGCCGAGCGTGAAGGCCATGTTGGGGACGTCGCTCAGCATCATCCCCTTGTAGGCCATGGCGTGCGGGATGTCGGGCTCGGCGCCGTCGACGGTCAGCTTGGCCCCGCCGAGGAAGAGCAGGTTGAGCCCGGTCGCGGTGATCACCACGTCGGCCTCCAGCTCCATGCCGGAGTCGAGCTCGATCCCCGTCTCGGTGAAGCTCTTGATCGTGTCGGTGACGATCTCCGCGCTGCCCCTGGAGAGCGCCTTGAAGAGGTCGCCGTCGGGCACCGCGCAGAGCCGCTGGTCCCAGGGGTTGTAGCGGGGGTTGAAGTGAGTGTCGACGTCGTAGCCGGCCGGCAGCGCCTTGACGACGCCTTTGCGCAGCAGCTTGCGCATCATCTTCGGGCGGCGGCGGCAGAGCTGGTAGAAGGCCGACTGCAGCATCACGTTCTTCCAGCGCACCAGCATGTAGGCGGCCTTGGTGGGTAGCCAGCGGTGCAGGAAGTCGGAGATCGGGTCGACGTTGGGGATCGAGGCCACGTAGGTCGGGGAGCGCTGCAGCTGGACCACGTGGGCGGCCTTCTCGGCCAGCGCCGGGACCAGCGTCACCGCGGTGGCGCCGCTGCCGATCACGATGACCCGCTTGCCCTCGTAGTCGAGGTCCTCGGGCCAGTGCTGGGGGTGGACCACCTCGCCCCGGTAGCGCTCGATGCCCGGGAACTCGGGGCTGTAGCCCTGGTCGTAGCGGTAGTAGCCGCTGCAGATGTGGAGGAAGCCGCAGGTCAGGTGCTCGGTCTCGCCGCTGTCGGTGCGCTCGACGGTGACGTGCCAGCGCTGCTCCTCGCTCGCGTAGTCCACGGCGGCGACGCGGCGGTTGAAGCGGATCTTCTCCAGCGTCCCGTCTTCGCGCGCGGTCTCGCGGATGTAGGAGAGGATCGAGGGGCCGTCGGCGAGCGCCTTACCCCGGGTCCACGGCTTGAACCGGTAGCCGAGCGTGTTCATGTCCGAGTCCGAGCGGATGCCCGGGTAGCGGAAGAGGTCCCAGGTGCCGCCGATTTCCTCGCGCGCCTCGAGGATCGCCAGAGACTTGCCGGGGCAGCGCTCCTGCAGGTAGTGAGCGGCGCCGATGCCGGAGAGGCCGGCTCCGACGATCAGGACGTCAAGGTGCTCATCGGGCATGTGCGCTCCATTCTGGGGGACGCGAGCGGGGAACGGCAGTGATGGTACACAAGCGTACCGGCGTTCTCAAGCGGCCGGCGGCTCCGCCGTGGAAACCAGCCGGACCATCCAGGAGACGACGCCGAAGGCGTCGCTGGCCGGGCGCCCGTGCTCGAACTGG
>DASVWP010000143.1:0-5026 GCA_036393155.1 Solirubrobacterales bacterium
CGAGTGGTACTCCAGCCGCCCCTCGAAGTGGTCGAAGAGCGCTCGCGGCACGCCCCGCTGCTCGATCTGCTCGTAGATCGTGCCGTCGTCACCGGGCTGCATCTCGCCGGTCATCAGCGTCGTCTCGCCGTCGATCGCAAACGCGCAGCCGGCCTCGTAGATGTAGGAGGTCTGGCCCATCAGCCGCGCTGCCTCGTGGACCTGCGGCTCGCGGCGGCCGGACATGATCACCACCTCGACCCCGGCCCGGTGGCAGGCCTCCAGCGCCCGCGCCTGGGCGAGGGAGAAGCCGCCCTCGGCGTCGCGAAAGAGCGAGCTGCGGTGCCCGAGCAGGGTCCCGTCGAGATCGGTGTAGACGCACTGGAGGGCCATCGGCGCCCGCTACCGTAGCGGTCCATGCATTGGCGACTTGCCGACCGCACGCTCGACCTCTCCCAGCCGCTGGCGGCGGGGATCGTCAACGTCACCGTGGACTCGATGTTCGAGGGGGCGCGCAGCGGCACCCCGGAGCGGGCGGTGGCCGACGGGCTGGCGCTGGCCGAGGCGGGCTTCGACCTGCTCGACGTCGGCGCGGTGGCGGCCAAGGCCGGACCGCCGGTGCCGGCCGAGGTTGAGGCGGCGGCCCTGGTGCCGGCGGTGGAAGGGCTGGTGGCGGGGACCGGGCTGCCGGTCTCGGCCGACACCTTCTCGGTCGAGGCGGCGCGGCGGGCGCTGGCGGGCGGCGCGGGGGTGGTCAACGACATCTCCGGCGGCTGTGAGGAGATGTTCGAGCTGGTCGCCGAGAGCGGCTGCGGCTACGTGCTGATGCACATCGAGGGGCCGCCGCGGGTCGACCGGCCCTGGCGTTCCTACGACGACGTCGTCGACCACCTGCGGGCCTGGTTCGAGGGGCGAGTCGAGCTGGCGCGCGGCCTTGGCGTCGCCGAGGAGCAGATCGCGATCGACCCCGGACTCGACTTCGACCTCAGCCCTGAGCAGGACCTGGAGATCCTGCGGCGGCTCGGCGAGCTGCGGGCGCTGGGGCTGCCGCTTTACGTCTCGCTCTCGCGCAAGGACTTCATCGGCGCCGTCCTCGCCGGCTCCTGGGAGCAGCGGCTGCCGGCCGGCGAGCGCGAGTGGGGGACCGTCGCTGCGCTGACCCTGGCGATCCGCGAGGGCGCCGACGTGCTGCGGATCCACGACCGCTCGGCGCTGCAGGCGGTGCGGGTGGCGGGCCGGATCGCCCGCCCCGAGCGGAGCACCGCCTGATGGCCCGCGGCGGCAGCCTGCTCGCCAATCCCTGGTCGGTGGCGATCGATCCCGCGCGCCGCGACGGCCGCATCGTCGCCGAGAGCTCCGAGCCGGAGCGGCCGGCGAAGCCGGTCGAGCTGCCGACGAGCCTCGACCCCGGGTTCGCCGCGGCGCTCGCCCGCGCCGGCATCGAGAGCCTCTACACCCACCAGCTGCAGGCGCTGGAGGCGGCGGGGCGCTCGAACCTGGTGATCACCAGCGGCACCGCCTCGGGCAAGAGCCTGGCCTTCAACCTGCCGGTGCTGGATGGAATCGCCCGCGACTCCAAGCAGCGCGCGCTCTACCTCTACCCGACCAAGGCGCTGGCCCAGGACCAGGCGCGAAAGCTCGCCCAGCTGCGCCCGCCGGGGCTGCGCGAGGCGATCTACGACGGCGACACGCCGCGCGAGGAGCGGCCGGCGATCCGCCGCCGCAGCAACCTCGTCCTCACCAACCCGGACATGCTGCACGTCGGCATCCTGCCCTCGCACAAGGGCTGGGGGGACTTCCTCGCCAACCTCGGCTGGGTCGTCGTCGACGAGGCCCATACCTATCGCGGCGTCTTCGGCTCCCACGTCGCCAACGTGCTGCGGCGCCTGCGGCGGATCGCCCGCGCCTACGGCAGCGAGCCGCGCTTCCTCCTCGCCTCGGCGACGATCGCCAACCCGGTCGATCTGGCCGAGCGCCTGGTCGGCACGCCCTTCGAGCTGGTGGGCGACGACGGGGCGCCGCGGGCCGGCCGCGAGATCGCGATGTGGAACCCGCTGCTGATCGACAAGGCGACCGGGGTGCGCCGCTCGCCGCTCGGCGAGGCCGCCGACCTGCTGGCCGAGCTCGTCTCCCAGGGGGTGCGGACGATCTGTTTCCTCAAAAGCCGGCGCGGGATCGAGCTGATTCAGCGCTTCGCGCGGGAAAACCTCGAGCGCCGGGGCAAGCCGGAGCTGGCGGCGCGGATCGCCCCCTACCGCGGCGGCTACACGCCGCAGCAGCGGCGCGAGATCGAGGACCGGCTGAGCCGCGGCGAGCTGCTGGCGGTGGTGGCGACCGACGCGCTGGAGTTGGGGATCGACGTCGGCGAGCTCGACGCGGCCATCTGCGTCACCTTCCCCGGCACGGTGGCGAGCTTGCGGCAGATGTGGGGCCGCGCCGGGCGGCGGCGGCGCGGGCTGGCCGTCTACGTCGCCGGGCAGGACGCGCTGGACCAGTTCTTCTGCCGCCACCCGGAGGAGTTCCTCGGGCGGCCGGTCGAGGCGGCGATCCTCGACCACGCCAACGAGCAGATCGCCGCCCGGCACCTGATCGCCGCCGCCTACGAGTTGCCGCTGACCGACGAGGACGAGGAGGTCTTCGGCGCGGGCTGGCGGGAGCGGGCCGAGCGGCTGGTCGCCTCCGGCGAGCTGCGCGGGGTCGGCGGCAAGCTGCTGCCGCGCCGCAGCGAGTTCGTCGCCTCGCGGATCCCCCTGCGTTCGGCCTCGGCCGACTCGGTGGCGGTGATCGAGCGCGAGGCCGGCGAGATGCTCGGCCTGGTCGAGGCGGAGCGGGCCTTCACCACCGTCCATCCCGGCGCCGTCTACCTGCACCTCGGGCGCTCCTACGAGGTCGACCGCCTCGACATCGAGGAGCGGCGGGCGCTCGTCTCCAGCTTCGACGGCGACTGGTACCCGCGGCCGAAGAAGGAGACCGAGATCTACATCGAGCGCGTGCACGAGCAGCGGCAGGTCGCCGGCCTCGAGCTCAGCTTCGGCGAGGTCTCGGTGACCGAGCAGGTGATCGCCTTCCAGCGGGTCTCGGTCGCCGACCAGGAACCGATCGACATCGTCGCCCTCGAGCTGCCGGAGCAGAATTTCGTCACCCAGGCGCTCTGGTACGTGCTGCCGGACCGGCTCAGCGGGGCGCTGCCGCCCGACGCCCTGCTCGGCTCGCTGCACGCGACCGAGCACGGGCAGATCGCGGTGCTGCCGCTGATCGCGATGTGCGACCGCTGGGATATCGGGGGCCTCTCGACCAACGTCCACTTCCAGACCGGCCGCTCGACGATCTTCATCTACGACGGCCACCCCGGCGGGGTCGGGATCACCAGGCGCGGCTACGAGGAGTTCGAGCGCCTGCTCGACGACGCCGAGCGGCTGATCGGCGAGTGCCCGTGCGAGTCCGGCTGCCCCTCCTGCGTGCAGAGCCCGAAGTGCGGCAACCTCAACGAACCGCTGCACAAGGCGGGGGCGCTGGAGCTGATGCGGGCGATGAAGGGTGCGGCGTGACGGGGTCGGGGGAGCCTCCCCCTCACGAACTGCAGGGAGGTTCCGTCGAGGCTCCCCCACCCTCCTCTCGACGGACGCGGCAGGTGGCCGTCATCGGCTCCAGTCGCTGTGAGGCTGGGTCGGTGCTGCCAGCTCTTGCGGAGGAGGTGGGGCGGCGGCTGGCCGAGGCCGGGGTGACGGTGGTCTGCGGCGCCGGTGGCGGGGTGATGGAGGCGGCGGCGCGCGGCGCCGCGATCGCCGGCGGGCGGGTGATCGGGATCGCCCAGGGCGAGTCGATCGCGGCCGCGAACCCGTACTGCACCGAGGTGGTCGCCAGCGGCATCGGCCACGCCCGCAACCTCGCCGTCGTCGCTTCCGGCGAGGTGGTGATCGCGGTCGGCGGCGAGTGGGGGACGCTCTCGGAGATCGGCCTGGCGCGAACGATTGGCCATTCCGTCGTTGCCCTGCGCAGCTGGGACCTGAGCGGCCATGCCGAAATGCTGGACGCGCCGGGGATCGTCCCCGTCGAGAGCGCCGAGGAGGCGGTCGCTGCGGCCCTGGCGGCCCTGGGGCCAGCCTAAGATTGCCCGCGTGTACGAGGAGTCGATCCGCGAGGAGTTCACGCAGCAGACCGAGGCCTTCTCCCAGGCCGCAAGCCTGAAGCTGCGGGAGACCCTCGGCGCGCTGGTCGAGATGGTGCCGGCGGATCCCGAGGCGCGCTGGCTGGAGGTCGCCTGCGGTCCGGCGATGGTCGGGCGGGCGATCGCCGGCAGGGTGGGCACGGTTCACGGCGTCGACCTGACGCCGGCGATGATCGAGAAGGCGCGTGCGGAGGCCGAGCGGGAGGGGATCGGCAACGTCGACTTCTCGCTCGGCGACGCGACCGCGCTGGAGTTCGAGGACGCCAGCTTCGACGGCGCGATCACCCGCTTCAGCCTCCACCACATCCCGGTCCCGGCGCGGGTGGTCGAGGAGATGGCGCGGGTGGTGCGGCCCGGCGGCTGGGTGGTCGTCGCCGACCACGCCCGCGACGAGGACGCCACGGTGGCGGCCTGGGCCGAGGAGATCGAGCGCCTGCGCGATCCCTCGCACTGGTCCTGCCTGACGCCGGCGCGGCTGCGGGCGATCGGCGAGGCGCCCGGCCTGGAGCTGGACGGCGACCAGGCGATCCCCTTCGAGCTCGAGTTCGAGAACTGGCGCGAACGCAGCTCCGGCGGGCCGGGGGCGGCGGCGCTGATCGACCGCCTGCTCGCCGAAGCGCCGCCCGGCGCCGAGGCGTTCCGGGTCCTCGGAGAGGA
Source organism: Solirubrobacterales bacterium (assembly GCA_036393155.1). Lineage (GTDB taxonomy): Bacteria > Actinomycetota > Thermoleophilia > Solirubrobacterales > 70-9 > VAYN01. The sequence continues at coordinate 4,805 of DASVWP010000143.1, forward strand.
CTCCGAGCGCCCCCTGGCGCTGCGCAACATGATCTTCCGCTGGCGCCGGCCCTAAGGCCGGGGCGTCAACGCCGAGTGCGACATTGACCCCACCAGGGCAGGGTCAATTTGACGAGTGTTCCCGGCGCGGCGGCCAGAGCTGGCGCAGGGCGAGGATCGCGAAGGCGTGGGTCCAGGCCAGCGGGGTGGTCGAGCGGGGGATGCCGGTGGCATGACCGATTC
>DASVWP010000144.1:0-13250 GCA_036393155.1 Solirubrobacterales bacterium
CGCTGCTCGTTCATCACGTCGTCGTACTCGAGGACGCGTTTGCGGATCAGGAAGTTCTGCTCCTCGACCTTCTTCTGGGCGTTCTCGACGGTTTTCGTCAGCATTTTCGCTTCCAGCGGCATCTCTTCGCCCTCGTCGTCCACCGGACCCAGGCGGTCGAGGATTTTGTAGATGCGTTCGCCGGCGAAGAGCCGGATCACGTCGTCTTCGGCGGAGAGGAAGAAGCGCGACTCGCCGGGGTCGCCCTGGCGGCCGGAGCGGCCGCGCAGCTGGTTGTCGATGCGGCGCGACTCGTGCCGCTCGGTGCCGCAGATGAACAGCCCGCCGAGCTCGCGGACCTCTTCGGCCTCGGCCTTGCACTGCGGCGTCAGCTCGGCGGTCTTCGCGGCCAGCGCCTCGTGGTAGCCCTCGCTGTCGTGGGTGATCCCCTGCTTTTTCAGCTCGGCGATCGCCAGGTGTTCGGGGTCGCCGCCGAGCTTGATGTCGACGCCGCGGCCGGCCATGTTGGTGGCGATCATCACCGCGCCCTTGCGGCCCGCCTGGGCGATCAGCTCACCCTCTCGTTCGGCGTGCTCGGGCTTCGCGTTCAGCACCGCGTGCTGGATCCCCCGCCGTTTCAGCGCCTCGGAGATCATCTCCGAGACCTCGACCGAGACGGTGCCGACGAGGACCGGCTGGCCCTTCTCGTGGCGCTCGACGATTTCCTGCAGGACCGCCTTCCACTTGCCGTCTTTGGTTTTGAAGATCTGGTCGTTCTGGTCGAGCCGGACCATCGGTTTGTTGGTCGGGATCTCGACCACCGGCATCTCATAGATCTTCATGAACTCGGTCGCCTCGGTGAGGGCGGTGCCGGTCATGCCCGAGAGCTTGTCGTAGAGGCGGAAGTAGTTCTGCAGGGTGATCGTCGCCAGGGTCTGGTTCTCCTCGCGGATCGCCACGCCCTCCTTCGCCTCGACCGCCTGGTGCAGGCCCTCCGACCAGCGCCGGCCCTCGAGGATGCGGCCGGTGAACTCATCGATGATCATCACTTCGCCGTCGATCACCGCGTAGTCGTCGTCTTTCTTGTAGAGCGACTCGGCCTTCAGCGCCTGCACGAGGTGGTTGACCAGGCTGCCGTGCTCGCCGAGGTAGAGGTTGTCGACGCCGATGAATTCCTCGGCTTTCTTGACCCCGCGCTCGGTCGGGGCGACGGTCTTGTGCTTCTCGTCGTACTCGTAGTCGTAGTCGACGTCGGAGGTGTCGCGGGACTCGCCGAGCGATTTCAGTTTCTCTTTCGCCGGCACGCCGACCATCTGTTTGACCAGGCGAGCGAAGGTGTAGTACGTCTGGGCGGCCTGTTCGGGGGCGCCGGAGATGATCAGCGGCGTCCGCGCCTCGTCGATCAGGATGTTGTCAACCTCGTCGACGATCGCGAAGTTGTGGTCGCGCTGCACGCAGTGCTCGAGCTGGGCGGCCATGTTGTCGCGCAGGTAGTCGAAGCCGAACTCCGAGTTGGTGCCGTAGGTGACGTCGAGCGAGTACTTGCGCTGCCGGGTGGCGTGGTCGTCGCCGTCCTGCAGCGCGTCGACCGTGACCCCGAGCGCGTCGTAGATCGGTTTCATCCATTCGGCGTCGCGGCGGGCCAGGTAGTCGTTGACGGTGACCACGTGGACGCTGCTGCCGGCGAGCGTGTTGAGGAATACGGCCAGGGTCGCGGTCAGGGTCTTTCCCTCGCCGGTCCGCATCTCGGCGATGCCGCCGTCGTGCAGGACCATGCCGCCGATCAGCTGCACGTCGTAGTGGCGCTGGCCGGTGCTGCGGCGCGAGGCCTCCCGGGTCAGCGCGAAGGCCTCCGGGAGCAGGTCGTCGAGCGAAGTGCCGTTGCGGGCACGCTCGCGCAGCGAGTCGGCCTCCTCGCGGATCTCCTCGTCGGAGAGCGCTTCCATCTCCGGCTCGAAGCGGTTGATCGCCTCAGCGCGCTTCTGGTACGCCTTGAACTTGCGGCCCTCCCCCGCGCGCAGGGCCTTGGTCACGAGGTCCATCGCTGGCATTGCTCAAGGGTAGCGGTGCGGGCCGGGCGGGGACCCTTGCCCTGGCAGCTTGGCCGGCGTACATTGATGGACCAACCGACAAGGAGGGCACTCATGCGGATTGAGATTCGAGGTCGGAACGTCGAGATGACGGACGAACTGCGTGAGATGGTGAGGAAGCGATTCCAACGCCTGGGCCGCCAGGTCTCAGCCCTCGCGACGCTGGACGTCGTGCTGTCCGAAGAGCGGAATCCTTCGATCGCCGACAACCAGATCGCCGAGGCGACCTTCTATCTCAAAGGCGTGACGCTGCGAGCGCGCGAGTGCTCGCCGGAGATGACCCACTCGGTCCGCGAACTGGCCGAGGACGTGCGCCGCCAGGTGAAGAAGCACCGCGAGCTGCAGCGCAAGCGCAGCAAGACCCGTCACCTGGTGGACCGGATGCGCGGCAGGCCGGCAGAGGCCCATCCCTAGACCGCGCTCGCGCCACTAGAGGCGCCGGGCGAAAGTCACGACGACGACGCGGGCGGCTCCGGCCGCCCGCAGCGCTTTCGCGCAGGCGCTCGCGGTCGCGCCGGTGGTGAGGACGTCGTCGACCAGCAGGACGCTGCGGGGGACCGCTCCGCAGACCTCGATCCGCGGCGGCCGGCCGAGCCGCTCAGCTCGCCGCTTGCCCACCTGGCGACCACGGCCGCGCCTGGCCAGGCAGGGTTGGGGCGTGCTCTGCAGGCGTTCGGCAAGGGCCGCGGCGAGCTCCGCCGCCGGGTCGAAGCCGCGCCTGCGCAGCCGCGCCGCGGCCGGCGGAACCGGGACGACGGTTCCGCTCAGCATGTGGGCCGGGGCCAGCCACTGGATCCGGTCGGCCATCAGCTCGGCCACCGGCAGCAGGTGCCGGAACTTGAGGGCGGCGACGAGATCGCGCGCCACTCCCTCGTGGGGGGCGGAGGACCAGGCCCGGTCGAGGCCGGGAGGCCCTTTGCCGAGCAGCGGATCGGCGCCGCCCAGCCGGCGCCCGCAACGGTTGCAGAGGACCGCGTCGGGGCGGCAGAGCCGCCCGCAGGCGGCGCAGAGCGGTGGCGCGACCGCGGTGGCGAGGGCATCGAACAGCTGCATGCGCCGATCCTGCGCCGAACGGGCGCACGGTTGGCGCGCAGAAAGTCAAGAAAGCGCACCAACTTCATCGCCAACCTCACACCCACGCCGCGGTTCTGCTTTTCGGGGGCCCATGGACCCCCGAAAGGCCGAAACGCGCGCTAGCCGCGCTTCGCGGCGATCGCGCCGATCAGCACCGAGCCGGGGCCGAGCTCGGCCCCCGGCAGGGCGATCACCTCGCGCAGCCGGCTGCCGGCGCCGATCCTGACGCCGTCGCCGATCACCGAGGGCCCGTCGATCCGCACGTCCTCGGCGATCTCGCAGCCGGGGCCGAGCAGCACCGGGCCCTGGAGCGCCCCCTCGTCCTTGACCGCCTCGCCGCTGCGGAACCCGTCGACGGTTTCGCCCTCGCTGCGTACCGCGACCGCACCCGAGAGCGCGTCGAGGTTGCCGGCCCGCAACTCCTCGAGGTTGCCGATGTCGTTCCAGTAGGCGTCGATCTCGTGCGAGTAGAAGGCCAGGTCGGCCTCCAGCACCCGCGGGAAGACGTCGAGCGCCCAGTCGGCGAAGCCCGCCGGGTCCCCCTCCCCCGCCGCCTTGCTGGTGCCGGGCTCGGGGAAGAAGTCGAAGATCTCGGAGCGGAACATGTAGATCCCGCAGTTGGCGAGGTCGGAGAGGGCTTCGGCGGGGTCCGGCTTCTCCTGGAAGCCCTGGATGCGCCCGTCGGCGCCGGTGATCGCGACCCCGAACTGGGTCGTGTCCTGCACCCGCTTGGTGGCCAGCGTCGCCACCCCGTCGTGGGACTCGTGGAACTCGCGCATCGCGGTCAGGTCGATGTCGGTGAGGGCGTCGCCGGAGATCACCAGGAAGGAGTCGCCGAGGAAGTCGGCGACGTTGCGGACGCCGCCGGACGTTCCGAGCAGCTGCTCCTCGTGGCTGTAGGCGAGCTCGACCCCGCAGGCGCCGCCGTCGCCGAAGTGGTCGCGGATCAGCTCCGGGAACCAGTGCAGGTTGGCGATCGTCTCGGTGAACCCGTGCTGGGCCAGGAGACGCAGGATGTGCTCCATCACCGGCCGGTTGAGAACCGGAACCATCGGCTTCGGCATCTCGTACGTGATCGGGCGGAGTCGGGTGCCGAGCCCGGCTGCGAGGACCATCGCGCGCATCGCGGGCACGCTATCGGACCGCCATGGCCGGCGATTGACGCCCGCACCAGGCGGCCCTGGCGACCCGGCCGGTTGAGAGACTGAGCGCGCCGCATGCCGTCCGCCGCCGATCCGCAGCTCAGCACCCCCTCCGCGGGCCTCAGCGCCACCGAGGTGCGCGAGCGGGTCGAGCGCGGTCAGACCAATGGCGGCGCCCAGCCGAGCAGCCGCAGCCTGGCGGAGATCCTGCGCCACAACGTCCTCACGCGCTTCAACGCGATCCTCGGCGCCCTGCTGGTTGCGATCCTCGCCGCCGGCCATCCGCAGGACGCGCTGTTCGGGATCGTCCTCGTCGCCAACGCGCTGATCGGGATCGCCCAGGAGCTGCGGGCCAAGCGGACGCTCGACCGCCTGGCGGTGCTGAGCGCGCCGCGGGCCCGGGTCCGCCGCGCCGGTCGCGAGCTGGAGATCGCGGTCGAGGAGGTCGTGCTGGACGACCTGGTGCTGATCGGGCCCGGCGACCAGGTGATCGCCGACGGCACGGCCATCGAGGCCAGCGGCCTGGAACTGGACGAGTCGCTGCTGAGCGGCGAGTCCGACCCGCTCGACAAGCACCCCGGGGACCCGGTTCTCTCGGGCAGCTTCGCGGTCGCCGGCCGCGGCGCCTACCGCGCCACCGCGGTCGGCCCCGACGCCTACGCCCGCAAGCTGGCGGCCGAGGCACGGCGCTTCGCCCCCGCCCGCTCGGAGCTGATGGACGGGATCGACCGGATCCTGCGCTACGTCACCTGGGCGATCGTCCCCGTCGCGATCCTGCTCGTCAGCGGCCAGCTGCGGCGCCACGCCGATACCGACGACGCCGTCTCCAGCGCGGTCGCCGGCCTCGTCGGAATGGTCCCCCAGGGGCTTGTGCTGCTGACCAGCATCGCCTTCGGGGTCGCCGCCGTCACCCTGGCGCGGCGCCGCCTGCTGGTCCAGGAGCTGCCCGCGGTCGAGGGACTGGCCCGGGTCGACGTCGTCTGCTTCGACAAGACGGGGACGCTGACCGACGGCACGATCGCCGTCGACCGGATCGAGCGGCTCGACGCCGCTGCGCCGGCCCCGCAGGCCCTGGGAGCCCTGGCGGGCGGCGAGGACCCGAACGCGACCCTGGCGGCGATCGGCGGCGCCTTCGAGGCTCCCGGGGATTGGCGGCGCACGGCGGAGATCCCCTTCTCCTCGGCCCGCAAGTGGAGCGCCGCCGCCTTCGCCGGCAGGGGCAGCTGGGTGCTCGGCGCGCCGGAGATCGTCGCCGCCGAGGCGCCGGCGCTCGGGCGGGCGGCGGAGCTGGCGGCAAGCGGCCGCCGGATCCTCGTGCTCTCCCACACCGAGAGCGAGCTCGAGCCCGACACCGCCAGCCTGCCGCCCGGCCTTCGCGCCGTGGCGCTGGTCCTGCTGGAGGAGCGGCTGCGCCCCGACGCGGCCGCGACCCTCGCCTACTTCGCCGAGCAGGGCGTCGCCCTGAAGGTGATCTCCGGCGACAACCCGAGCACGGTCGGCGCGGTGGCCGCCCGCGCCGGGCTTCCGGGCGCCCAGGAGCCGGTGGACGCCCGCACGCTGCCCGACGACCCGGCGGCGCTGGCCGAGACGATGGAGCGGTGCTCGGTCTTCGGCCGCGTCGCCCCTCACCAGAAGCGGGCGATGGTCGAAGCGCTGCAGTCCCGGGGCCACACGGTGGCGGTCAGCGGCGACGGAGTCAACGACACGCTGGCGCTGAAGCAGGCGGACATCGGGGTGGCGATGGGGTCGGGGGCGGCGGCGACCCGGGCGGTGGCGCAGCTGGTCCTGCTCGACGGGCGCTTCGCGACCCTGCCCGGGGTGGTCGCCGAGGGCCGGCGGGTGACCGCCAACATCGAGCGCGTCGCCAACCTCTTCGTCACCAAGACCGTCTGGGCGACGGCGCTCTCGGTGATCGTCGGCCTCGCCGCCTGGCCGTTCCCGCTGCTGCCCCGGCAGCTGACGGTGATCGACACGCTGACCATCGGCATCCCGGCCTTCTTCCTCGCCCTGGCGCCGAACCGGCGCCGCTTCCTCCCCGGCTTCGTCGATCGCGTCCTGCGCTTCACGATCCCGGCTGGGCTGATCGTCGCCGCGGCGGCCCTGGGCGCCTTCCTGCTCGCCCGCGGCCACGACCTGCCGCTGGCCCAGCAGCGGACCGGGACCACGCTGGCGATCCTGATCGACAGCCTCTGCGTGCTGGCGATCCTCGCCGTCCCCTTCACCTGGCGGCGCGCCCTGCTGGTCGGGACGATGGTGCTCGGCTTCCTCGCCCTCTTCCCGATCGGGGGGGTGCGGGACTTCTACGCCCTGGCGCTGCCGCACGAGGTATTACCGGGGACCCTGGCGATCGGCGCCCTCGGCGCCCTCGCGCTGCTTGCCCTGTTCGTCGGCTCCGCGCTGCTCGGCCGCGGCCCGGCGGCGGCCCTGCGGACCGGGGCCGGGAAAGGGCTCCCCCGGCCCGTCGCACCGACTAGTCCTTCATCGCCTCCTTGAGGCGTTCCAGCTGATCGATCGCGAGCGGGTCGACGCCGCGTCGCTCGGCCAGCTCGACCGAGACCAGGTCGCCCAGCATCGTCGCCCAGAGCATCCGGGCGGTGCGCGTCTCGCCCGCGGTCTCCACGCGTACGGCGGTTCCCCCCGCCTCGCTCACGGCCTCCGCGGTGAGCTCGAAGCGGCGGCCCTCCCGCGGGTGCTGGTCACGGTCCTCGAGGAAGACCGCCGACAGGCAGCTCGACTCCGGCCCGTCGCTCCAGCCGCAGATCTCGTTGTGGTCGGCCTCCGGCAGCTCGGAGAAGAAGGCGGGGACCTTCGCGTTCTCGTTCAGCTGCGTCTTCCAGCGCCGGGCGACCGGCGCGGTCAGGTCGGCCCCGTAGACGATCGGCGCGGTGCCGGCCAGCAGCCCGGCCACCTCCTGCGCCCGAAAGCGCAGCGAATCGCGCTCCTGCTCCAGGAACGCCGCCGCGGCATCGATCTCGGTGTGGATCCGCGGCCCGACGCCGGCGAGAGCGGCGACCTCGGCGGCGACCGTGAACATGTAGGCGACGGCCGCGCGCGGCTGGAAGATCCCCGGCAGGCCGATCACCGGCACCCCCGCCTCGCGCGCCTGGTCGACCAGAGGGCCACCGGTGCTGGCGACGACGCGGCGGGCCCCGAGCGCCTCGGCCGCGGCGAAGCAGGCGAGCGTCTCCTCGGTGGCCCCGGAGTAGCTGGAGCACAGCACGGCCCACTCCGGAGTCGCCCAGCTCGGCAGCTCGTAACCGCGGACGGTGTGCAGGGGCCGGGTCAGCAGGTCGCCGAGAGCCGCCGCCGCGAGGTCGCCGCCGATCGCCGAGCCGCCCATCCCGCAGACCAGCAGGCCCGCCGCCTCGCCGGGCTCGAGCCGCGCCGATTCGACGCGCCAGAGGGCGTCGCGGAGCTGGTCGGGTATGCCGAGGATGTCGTCGATCATCGCTTCAGGGTCCCGCACTCTTTCAGGCCGGGGCGCTCGGCTCAATCCGGCCGACCATGGCCGCGGCCAGCTCGGTCCCGGCGGCGACGGTGGCACCCGGGGCGAGGATCGCGTCGCGCAGCCGAGCCCCGGCGCCCACCGCGCTGCCTTCGAGCAGGACCGAGTCCCTGATCTCGGCGCCGGAGCCGACGCTGCAGCCCGGCCCGACGACCGCCCGCGGCCCGACCACGGCGTCGCCCGCCACCTCGGCCCCGGCCGCCACCAGCAACCCAGGAGCGGTCGGCCGCACCGCCGTCTCGACCCGTCCCTCGAGGATGTCCCAGCTCGCCTGCAGGTAGCGCTCGGGGGTGCCGATGTCCATCCAGTAGCCCTCGAGGAGGGTCCCGAACAGCCCCTCGCCGACCAGCCGCGGGAAGACCTCGCGCTCGATTGAGACCTCCCGATCGGGCGGGATCAGCTCCAGTACCGAGCGCTCCAGGCAGTAGGCGCCCGCGTTGACCTCGCCGGGGGCCCGCTCGCCGGTCTTCTCGAGGAACTCCAGGACCCTCCCCTCGGCGTCGCGGGTCACCAGCCCGTAGGCGGCGGAGTCCTCGACGGGGTGCAGGGCGAGGCTGGCCCGGGCGCCGCGCTCCTCGTGATCTCGCATCAGCACGTCGAGGTCGAGGTCGGTCAGGACGTCGCCGTTGACCGCCAGGAAGCGATCCTCGAGCCGCTCGCCGAGCGCGTCGGCGGCGAAGCGGATCGCCCCCGCGGTGCCGCGGCGCTCCGGCTCGACCACGTAGGTCAGCTTCACCCCCGCGTGCTCGCCGTCGCCGAGCGCCTCCCGCAGCACGTCGGGACGAAACCCGCAGGCGAGCACCGCCTCGCTCACCCCGTGGGCGGCCAGCCACTCGATCATGTAGGCGAGGAACGGCCGGTCGACCAGGGTCAGCGCCGGCTTCGGGATCTCCGCGGTGAGCGGCCGCAGGCGCGTCCCCTCGCCGCCGACTAAGACGATTGCCTGCATTCCAGAGCGTGGATGACCAAGCAGATCAAGGACGCAGGGAGTGTGGCGTGCTCTGCACGTGAGCGACCGAGGACGCGGATATGCGCCGGTCATCCGCGCTCTGGCGGCCGATGCCCTCGTACTCGAAGCCGGCGGCGTGCAGCACCGCCGGGTCGAGGAAGTTGCGGCCGTCGACCAGCAGGGGCCGCGTCATCGCCGCCGCGGCCCGTTCCCAGTCGAGCTCGGCGAACTCGCGCCACTCGGTGACCAGCACCGCGGCGTCGGCGCCCTCCAGGGCCTCCATCGCCGTGCCGGCCATCTCGACGTCGCTGAGCAGCTGGCCGGCCCGCTCCTCGGCCACAGGGTCGTAGGCGACGACCTCCGCGCCCTCCCCCTGCAGCCGCGCCGTCAGCACCAGGCTCGAGGCCTCGCGCATGTCGTCGGTGTCCGGCTTGAAGGCGAGGCCGAGGAGGGCGATCCGGCGCCCTGCCAGCGAGCCGAGGTGGCTGAGCAGCTTGTTCACGACCCGCCGCTTCTGCAGCTCGTTGACCTCGATCACCGCCGTCAGCAGCTGGAAGTGGTAGCCGGTGTTGCCGGCCAGCATCTTCAACGCGCTGACGTCCTTCGGGAAGCAGCTCCCCCCGTAGCCGATCCCGGCGCGCAGGAACGACTGGCCGATGCGGGAGTCGAGGCCCATGCCCCTGGCCACCTCGGAGACGTCGGCTCCGACCTCCTCGCAGACGTTGGCGATCTCGTTGATGAAGGAGATCTTGGTCGCCAGGAAGGCGTTGGAGGCGAGCTTGATCATCTCGGCGCTGGCGACGTCGGTGCGCAGGATCTCGCCGCCCAGCGGCTCGTACAGGCGCTCCACCGCGGCCGCGGCATCATCGTCGCCGGGGTCGGCGCCGATCACCACCCGGTCGGGATGCATGAAGTCCTCGACCGCCGAGCCCTCCTTGAGGAACTCGGGACAGGAGACGTAGGCCAGCCCTGGCCGGTCGCGGCGGATCGACTCGCCGGTGCCGGCGGGGACGGTGCTCTTCATGACCAGCACGTGCTCGCTGCGGGGCGGGAGGTCGGCGACCACGGCGCGCACGCGCGAGAGGTCGGCGTCGCCCGAGTAGGTGGGCGGGGTGTCGACGCAGACGAACAGGAGGCGGGTGTCGGCGAGCAGCTCCCGCACCTCGGTCGTGAAGGTGATCCGCTCGGCGTTGCGGCGCAGCATCTCCTCCAGGCCGGGCTCGTGGATCGTCGTCTCCCCCTTGGACAGGGCCTCGACCTTGGCGGCGTCGATGTCCCTGGCGATGACCCGGTGGCCCAGCTCGGCGAAGCAGACCGCCGTCACCAGGCCCACCCAGCCGACGCCGATGACCCCGACCGACTGCGCGTGCTCGTTCACGGCTTCCCCCCTTGCTTGGTCTTCTTCTTCGGCAGCAGCACGTGCGCCGAGCGGGCGATGCCCATCATCTGGTCGTTGGTCAGCCCCTGCTGCAGGCTGTTGGCGACCCAGTAGGTGTTGTTGCCGCGGTGCCAGGCCACCATTTTCACCTTGTCGCCGTCGACGAAGATTTCGTACTCGCGCCCGTTGATCGTCCGCGTTTCGCTCGGGTTTTCGAGGATCGGCGGGTTCGACCAGCCCTGGATCCCCTGGATCCCGAAGTAGTTGAGTTCGTATTCGGGCTGGAACTCGGCGACCATCCGGTAGGCGCCGTGGCGGTGGCCGTCCTTGTCCTTGAGGTGGTACACGCGTGGGTCGACGATGTGTTCGTAGGGGTCGGATTCGACGTAGGCCGCGCCGGAGGGAAGCCGCGTCGGGTAGAACACGGGGAAACCGCCGCCGACGTGGCGGACGACGGCCTTCGCCTCCGCTTCGCCGGCTTCACCGGCCGGCACCAGGCCGTCGCTGCCCGCGGGCTTCACCTTCACCACCGGCTTCTTCTTCGGCGGCTGTTTCTGCGCGCCCCTGCCCTTGCCCTTCTTCTTGCCGCTGGTCGAGGCGAGGCTCTGTTCCGGGAATTCGCCGTTGTTGCCCGTTTCGCCGAGAAATTCACGCACCGCGTGGTGGATTTTCGGCTCGGTCGAGTAGACGTAGCTGGGCCCGAGTTCGGCCGGGAAGTGGATCTGGTCGATCGAGGCGTTGCGGGCCGCGACCGCCAGTTTCAGCACTTCGAGGAGTTCGGTGCTGTGGCTGATGTCGGACTGGGTGTATTCGGTGAAGATGTCGATCAGGTGCTGCTGGTCGAACAGCAGGTCGTTGAGCGAGACCTGGTGGCGCGCGTCGCTGATGAAGGCCTGCTGACGGGCCGAGCGGACGATGTCGGTGTCGGTGTGGCGATAGCGCACGTACTCCAGCGCCTTTTTGCCGCAGAGCAGCTGGTAGCCCGGCTGGATGTTGATTTCCGAATACTGTTCTTCGGGCGGCAGCCCGACGTTGGAGTGGAAGTAGCGCCGGTCGACATCGGTGTAGACGCAGCCGATCGCGTCGACCGCCCGCACGAAGCCGAGGAAGTCGACGTTGACGACGTGGTTGACCTTCAGCCCGGTCAGTTCCTTGACCACCTGCAGGGTCAGCTTCGGGCCGCCGTCGCTGTAGGCGGCGTTGAACTTTTCCGTCCCGAAGCCGGGGATTTCCGTCTTCAGGTCGCGCGGGATCGACATCACGGCGATCCGCCCCTGTTCGGGGTCGATGCGCAGCAGGATCGTCGTGTCGGAACGTCCCGGGCCTTCTTCGAATTCGCTCCCGGCCCGTTTGTCGGAGCCGAGGATGAGGATCGTCTGCGGTTCGCCGGGTTCGATGTCGGCCAGCGCGTTGTGGAGTTTGTTGTGCAGGTGGTTGTTGTGGCCCAGCGCGTGGGCGATGCTGTCGATGTAGAGCAGCACCGCGGTGGCCGTGGCCCCCGCAGAGACGGCGACGATCAGCACCGCGGCGAGCGTGAAGCGCCACCAGAAGCGCTTGCGCTTCGGCGGCGGCTCGGGGTCGCCGCCCGGCGGCGGCTTCTTCGGCGCCCAGCCGGGGCCCACCAGCGGCTCAGTCATCGCTCAGCCGGCCCGGGATCGCCCGCAGGAAGGAGTCGAGGGCCTGACGGTAGGTCTCCAACGAGGAGACCGAGACCCACTCCTCGGGCCCGTGATGGCCGTCGCCGATCGGCCCGAACTCGACCGCCGGCACCCCGACCCGCAGGAAGGAGACCGCGTCGGAGGCGCCGTCGCGCCCCACGCTCATCGGCTCGCCGTCGTGATGCGCGGCCGCCGCTCTCCGCAGCCCCTGGACGAACGCCGAGTCGCGATCGACGGTGGCCGGCGGCCGGGTCAGCAGCGGTTCGGCAGCGACCGCCGGTATCCCCCGCACCTGCTCGAGGATCGCCAACGGGTCCTGGCCGGGCAGGTAGCGGATGTCTACGTCGATCACGCATCGGTCAGGCACCTTGTTGAGCGCGTCCCCGCCCCAGATCCTGCCCAGGTTGATCGAGGGGCGATCGAACAGCTCCGAGCTGTGCCGGGCAAAAGGTAGCGACTCGATACTGCGGAAAACGTCAACGGCGCCTAAAACTGCGTTTTCCCCCAGCCAGGGGGTCGCTCCGTGAGCCGAGCGGCCGCTGATCTCCAGGCGCAGAGCCAGCACGCCCTTCGCCTCGACGCCGATGTGCAGGTCGGTCGGCTCGCCGGTGATCGCGAAATCGCCGATGAAGCCGCCGTCCACGAGATGGTCGGAGCCCCGCTCGGCCTCCTCCTCGGACTCCTCGTCGCCGACGATCCCCAGCCTCACCCGCACCGCGTCCTGCTCGCGCATCGCCGCGGTGACCAGCATCATCGCCGCGATCGCCCCCTTCATGTCGTAGGCGCCGCGCCCATAGAGCCGGTCCCCCTCGACCCGCGGCTCGAACTGCCCGGCCAGGCCCGGCACCACGTCGAGGTGCCCGTGCAGCACCACCGTCGGCGCGTCCTCCGGGCCGACTTCGGCTTTGACCACCGGCAGCCCCCGCACCTCGTCGCCCTGAACGTCGATCCCCCGCGCCTCCAGCCACCCCTTCACGAAGCCGGCGGCCTCCGAGATCGCATCCGCCTCACACGTCTCGTACGAGATCAGCCGCTTCGCCAGCGCCAGCACTTCCTCACTCATCGCCCAGCCCCCAAGCCATCCCGCCGAAGCGCGCGCCGATTTCGGCGTCCATCGGCTCCCTGTCGAATGAGAGGGGTCGGTGCCCCTCCGCAGGAATGTTCGGCGAAATGCAATCTCATGTCTGCGCGGCCGTAGGCCGTGCACCGCATTCTCTCCGAGCGCAGCGAGGAGAGATCAATTCCGGAGGAGGGGCACCGACCCCTCTCACCCGCCTGCAATCGAGAGAAAAGCCTCGGCCCGATCCCGGTCTTTGCAGGCCCGCTCGAACTCCGCCGTCCCCCGCTCGCTCTCGGAGACCCGCCGCTCCGCGTCGGCGAGCTGCTCCTTCAGCGTCGCGACGTCGAGCTCCTCGGGCGCGATCGCCTCCTCGACCAGGAGCCGGGCCCGGTTGCCGTAGACCTGCAGCCAACCG
>DASVWP010000145.1:0-16510 GCA_036393155.1 Solirubrobacterales bacterium
GTCGTCTCCCTCGTCGACGCCGCCTTCGGTGGCTTGCGCTGGCGCCACGCGCTCGCCTACATCCCGGCCCAGGTCGCCGGCTGCATCGGCGGGGCGGTCGCCGCCAACCTGATGTTCTCGCTGAGCGCGATCTCGATCTCAACCCACCACCGGGCCACCGGCGCCCACCTCTTCGCCGAGGTCCTCGCCACCCTTGGCCTGCTGCTGGTGATCTTCTCGCTGGCCCGCACCCACCGCGGCAACCTCGCCCCCGCCGCGGTCGGCGCCTACATCGGCGCCGCCTACTTCTTCACCAGCTCGACCAGCTTCGCCAACCCGGCGATCGACGTCGGCCGCATGTTCTCCGACACCTTCGCCGGCATCGCCCCGGCCTCGGTCCCCGCCTTCGTCGTCTTCCAGCTGCTCGGCGGCGCGGTGGCGATCGCGGTCATCCGCACGCTCTATCCCGACCTCACCCCCGAGGAGGCCGCCGAGATCCTGCTGCCCCACGAAGCCGACGGCGAGCGGGAGCCCGGGGCCCGGCGGGGCGTCGCCGCCTGAGCTCGGCGCGGGAACGACCAGCCGTGTATCAGCCCGGCGTGTCGATCCAGCGGACGATCCGACCGTCCCGCAGCTCGTGGTAGGCCGGGGGCGCCGGCGGAGGGTCCTCGGCGAGGCGGGCGATCACCTCATCGAGGCCGAAGAGGTGCTCCTCCACCGCCGTGGTCCAGTGGACTTCGGGGTGCAGCAGCCGCCGCAGCCGCTCCCAGTTGTGGCGCTCGATCGTGTCGAGCACGTCGCAGACCGCCGGCACCTGCTCCGCCATGGTCTATCGCTCGCCTACCGCGGCTCGAGGACCACACATCGGGATCGTCAGTAGGAACATCCGCTCCTCGTGCGCACGGGCTCCGGGGACACGCTGAGGCTAGCCGGAACGCCAGGAAATCCGCCGTCCGGGGGGGAGCCGGTTCACCCCTAGGGTCCCTACCTCGCGGGCCCGCCGCGGGCGAAGTTGGTCTCACACACCAACCACGCCTGAGGAGGCACCCGAAATGAAGACCATCAAGACCCGCACCGCGCTCACCACCGCCCTCACCGCGCTCGCCCTGGCCCTCGCCGCCGTGGTTCCGACCGCGTCGCAGGCTCAGTGGCACACGATCGTCGTCGGCGGTCACACGTTCACTCACGGGAACTTCACCGAAGGCGGGGTCAGCCCCTGCACCCGGATCGAGGGCGAACTCGGCAAGGCCGAAGGAGCGGTCGGCGACTACAAGGAATGGATCGGCCGCCACGACGCCGGCGAAGCGACCGCCAAGGAGGGTCTCGAAGAGGCCGAAGGCGAAGTCGTCCGCGCCAGCGGCGAAGCGTTCGAATACGGCTGCGACACGACGACGGCGGCCGCGAAGACCTCGCACCCGCACGGCCCGGTGTCTCACGCCGGCTCCGGAACGCGGGCGAGCCAGACTTCCTCGCAGGGCCACTGACGGGCCCACTCGAGGGAGATGTGGAATAGCGGGTGGCGGCACCCTCGGGCGGGCGGATCTCGATCGTCTGCTCGACCACCAGCCCGCACTCGCGCAGCAGCCCGATCATCTTGCCCGGCGACAGGTGGAATTCGACCGAGGGGTCGCCGGGCCACTCGACCTGCTGCGGGCCGAACAGCGGCCGCAGCAGGCGGCAGCGGAGGCAGGGGTGGCATCCGAGGCCGCGACCGCCTGACCGGGGAGGGGGCGGGGTCTGGCCTGCACCGGCAGGAGCCCGGCGCGCCACCGCGAAAGCAGCAAGCGCGCCGCAACGCGGAGGAGGCGTCCTGTGAACCCCACCGACCAGAGCCAGACCCCCGACCTGCCCCAGGGGATCGCCCTCGAGCGCCATCGAGACTTCCAGGGGCGGGAGCTTGGCCAGTGGATCCGCAGGGTAGTGCTGACGCTGCTCCTGGTCTTCCTCGTCGCCGCCTTGCTCAACGTCTTCGGCCAGGGGACGACGACCTCGAGCGCCGAAGGCGCGGCGGCCTCGCTGACCGTCACCGCCCCCACCCGGCTGCGCGGCGGCCTGCTCTACCAGGCGCGCTTCCGCATCCACGCGAACCAGTCGCTGCGGGCCCCGGTGCTGGCGCTCGACCGTGGCTGGTTCGACGAAACCACGGTCAACGCGATCGAGCCCGAAGCGGCGGGGACGACCAGCGACGACCACACGATCAAGCTCCGCTACCCGCCGCTGGCCGCCGGCCGCACGCTGATCGTCTACATCGCCATGCAGGCCAACCCGACCAACGTCGGCTCCCACACCGCGGGCGTCTCGCTCTACGACGGCGCCCGCCTGATCGCCTCTGTCGACCGCACCCAGATCAACTTTCCCTGATGGACATCGTCATCCGCGCCGCGGTCATCTTCCTCTTCGTCTTCGTGCTCACCCGGGTGCTCGGGCGGCGCGAGCTGAGCTCCCTGGAGCCCTTCGACCTGATCCTCCTGGTGGTCGTCGGCGACCTCCTGCAGCAGGGCGTGACGCAGAACGACAACTCGGTGACCGGCGCCCTGCTGGCGATCTCGACGATCGGCCTGCTGACCGTCGGCCTCTCCTACGCGAGCTTCAAGTCGCGCCGGCTGCGGCCGCTGCTCGCCGGGGAGCCGATCGTCCTGGTCGAGAACGGCGAGGTGATCGAGGCGAGCCTGCGCCGGCAGCGGCTGACCGTCGAGGAGATCCGCGCCGAGGCGAGGCTGGAACAGATCCCCTCCCTGGACGACGTGCGCTGGGCGATCCTCGAGACCGACGGGCGGATCAGCTTCATCGAGAAAAGCAGCGGCTGATGCGGGCGCTGCCGGCGCTGCTGGCCCTGAGCCTGCTGCTCGCCGCCTGCGGCGCCGGCACGCAGCCGGGCTCCGGCTCCCGGTCTGGCGCGAACACGATCGGGCGCGGCGCCAAAGGCGAAAGCCCCGGCCTCGAAGCGGCCGGCAGCGCGGCGATCGGCCGGTCCACCTGCGCGGCGCTCGCCCGCGAGCTCGAACGCCGCGCCGGGGTCCACGGCCCGCGCCGCCGCTCCGACGCCTCGCCGCCGCTTTCGCGCTGCTCGATCTCCGGCCGCGGCGTCGCCGTCAACGTCTACCTCGACACCGGCTTCGCCGCCCACCAGCGGTACTCGAACCGGATGCAGGAGACGGCGCAGTTCGGCGCCCCGGATCCGCGCAAGCTGCCGCATCCCGTGCCCGGGGTCGGCGAACCGGCGGCCGGCAACCACACCGCCAACTGGGTTCCCGCCTACCACTCGCTGTTCGCCCTGCGCGGCAACCGCTGGGTCACCGTGGCGGTGAGGATCGTCGGCCGGCCCGAACGGCAGCTGCGCGCGATCGCGATCGCCCTGGCCCGGGCGACCTTTCGGGCGACCGCTTAGCCCGCTCAGCTGCGCGAAGACCGCAACGGACGTGTGCCGCACCCCCGATGGCGCGGCTCGGCGCCCCTCCTATGTTTGGGCAACCAGGACCCCGACCATGAAGCAGGTGATCGCATGCAGAGATGGGAGTACAAGGTGGTGCCGCTGGAGGCGGCCGGCAAGCTGAAGAGGAAGTCGTCCGGGTTCAGCCCGGATCAGCTCAACGAGCTGGGCGGCGAAGGCTGGGAGGCCGTCGGCCTGACGCTCAAACGCGGCGATCTGGTCGCCTGGCCGGTGGTGCTGCTGAAGCGTCCCCTGACGTAGGGAGGAATAGGCGCTCCAAGCGCCCTCGTACATTCGTTCATACCGGGTTTTAGGTAAGGCTGTGTGTCACTCTCGGGGGTAGCGAGAGAGAAACAAGATGCCTCCAGCCACTAAAACCGTCTGCTCCTTGCCCCCTGCCACGGTGCCGGGGTCGAGCGCCCCGCTGGCCGCGGCCAGCGCCACCGCGCTGCTCGGCGCGCTGCGCCGCAAGCACGCCTCGACCGCCACCCACAGCGAGGCGGTGGTCGAGCTGGCCCGGACCGTCGCCGCCGAGCTAGAGCTTGGCCCCGGACAGCGGCGCGACGTCGAGCTGGCCGCTCTGCTGCACGACGTCGGCAAGATCGCGATCGCCGAGGAGGTCCTCGAGAAGCCCGGGCCGCTGGACGACTCGGAGCTGGCGATCGTCCATCGCCACACGATCCACGGCGAGCGGCTGGTGCGCTCGATGCCTGGCCTGTGGCACATCGCCCCCCTCGTCCGGGCCAGCCACGAGCGCTGGGACGGGTTCGGCTATCCGGACGGCCTGGCCGGGGAGAAGATCCCGCTGGCCAGCCGGATCGTCTTTGCCTGCGACGCCCTGGACGCGATGATCTCCGACCGCAGCTACCGCCGCGCGATGCCCCACAGCGTCGCCCTCACCGAACTGGCGGCCGGAGCGGGGCACCAGTTCTGTCCGATCAGCGCCAGGGCGCTGATCGCCGTCGCCGACGGCCCCTTCCGCCGCCTGCGCCGCCGCCGCAGCCGGCTGCTCCCCGACCACCCGCACTAGCCCCCATCCGCCCTGCATTTGGGGTCGTATAGACCCAAAATGCAGGGCGGATGGGTTTAGGCTCGCGGTGGGCAGGGCGCAACCCAAGGAGGACGAGATGCTCGCAAGAGTGGTCAGATGGGAAGGCAGCGGGGCGGAGGCGCTGGAGCGGACCGCGGCGGAAATCGCGAGCGGGCCGAGACGGAGGGCGGACCGCCCCCGGGAGTCCCGGCAAAGGAGTTCCTGCTCCTGCAGGACACCGCCGCCGGCAAGGCGATCGCGATCACCTGTTCGAGAACGAGGCCGACTACGCCGAAGGCGACGCCACCCTGAACTCGATGAGTCCGCCCGGCGGCGGGATGGGCAACCGGGTCGCGGTCGAGGGCTACGAGCTCGCCGGCCGCTTCCAGGCCTGACGGTGACCCGGCCGCCGCTGTCCCTGGAGGCTGTTCGGCACGTCCCGGGCTCCAGCGACCGGATCTGGAACGCCACGGCCAGCTGAGCGGTCGCCCCGCCGGCTCAGCCCCAGGAGCCCTCGGACATCGGCCGGAAGCTGGCGGTGAGGATCCGCATGTCGCGCGGCCGGGTGACCGCGAAGAGGACGACCTCGGCGACCTCCTCGGCGCTCATCAGCTCCGCCAGCATCGGGTCGCCCTCGGTGCGGCCGGTGCCGATCGCGAACTCGGTGTCGACGCCGCCCGGGCAGATCGAGGTCGCGCGGACTCCGTGCTCGCGCAGCTCGTGGTCGAGCGAGCGGGTGAAGCCGAGCTGGCCGAATTTCGAGGCGTTGTAGACGGCCTCGCCGGGGAAGGCGCGCAGGCCGGCGACGCTGGCCAGCGAGACGAAGTCGCCGCCACCCGCCGCGATCAGGTGCGGCAGCGTCGCGGCGGCGGTGTAGAGCGTGCCCTTGAGGTTGACGTCGATCATCGCCTCCAGGTGCTCCGGGTCGAGCTCGAGGAAGGGGCCGTAGGCACCGACCCCGGCGTTGGCGACGACGACGTCCAGGCGTCCGGCCATCTCGACCAGCCGCTCGCTCGCCGCTTCGACCGCCCCCCGGTCGCGCACGTCGCAGGCCAGGCCATGGCCGCGCTCCAGCCCCAGGTCCTCGCCGCGCCGCGAGAGCATCCCCACCGTCGCCCCAGCCTCGTGCAGCTTCCGCGCCACCGCCGCCCCGATCCCGGCGCTCGCTCCGGTGATCAGCGCGACCTTCCCGTCCAGCTCCATGCCTCTCTCCTTTCCGTGGGGGCTTCGAACCTACCCTTCCCACTCGCGGCGGATTCCACGCGGAGTGCTGATCGTCTTGCGGTGCCAGCCCGCCTCATCGGCCGCACTCCAGTACCGCATCTGCCAAGGCTCCTCAGGGTCGACGTACCAGCCGCTGGGCCGGTCCTCATCCGTGTAGTGGCGAGGGTCGACCGACCGCCGCTCGCGGGGAGGGGTGTCGTCAGCCAGCTCGGCGCGAGCTCGTAGATCGAAATACAGAAGCGAATCGGCCAGGGCGCCGAAGGAGAGGGTGACGCTCCCCAGGGCCAGGCCAACGAGAAACGAGACCAGAGTGGTCTGTCCATGGCGGAACGGAAGACCAGCCAGGAAGAACGGGACACCGACAACGACGAATACCGCCAGGAGGAAGCCAGCCACGCGCAAGGCCTGTTCCTTCGTCAGGGACCAACTGCTTCGCAGCGCAGCCGTCCAGCCCTTGTCCTCGATTGCTGCCGCCTGAACCACCACGTGCCAGCGCAACCAGAGGACGATGCCCGGGATGACAAGGGCGAGGAGCCCGGCGGCAATCCCGATAGCCGACATGATGGCAGCGGCCACGACCACCGGGAGGACGGCCAGACCTCTGCGCGCCACCGATCCGACTCGCGGCTCGCCCCCTTCTCGAACCTCCGCGACCGCGTGCACGTGGAGGGCGGAGACCAGCGGGGTGATCAGAATCGAGTGGATCAGGAACAACGCGAGGGTGGTGCCGCCGTTCAGTTGGCGGTACGTGAGCTGACCCGCCCCGGTGCACGCGAGCACGATCAGCTGGTACGGGACCGCGACGCCGGTCGCCAGCGCCAGGAACAACAACGGGTAGCGCCGGTAGAGACGGAAGGTGTCGGCGATCAGGCCAGGAACTGAGCGCGGCATCGGCGCGCATTCTGCATCAAGGCCCGGCCTTTAATCAGACAGTCCGTTCTATATGACGGTCAGGCTGCGTAAGCCGGCAGGTACCCTGCGGCGGCGATGGCGACCTTCGCCCACGACACCAACCTCCGCTTCCCGCTCGACGACCCGGCCTGGGTCGCCCTGTTCGAGAAGCACGGGGTCGAGCCCGTCGGCTACGACGACATGAGGAAGCTCGGCGACGACCTCACCGCCGAGGTGCTGGAGATCGCCTTCCTGCCCGCCGGCAACTACTTCTACCTGCGCGAGCGGCCCTACCGGCCGGTCGCCAACGCGCTCGGCGCCCCGGACGGGTCGGCCGAGCTGGCCAGCGTGATGGTCGTCCCCAAGGAGAGCGCAGCGACCGAGCTCGCCGAGCTGCGTGGCGCCCGGCTCGCCTACACGCACGAGTTCTGCACCACCAGCTACTTCGCCACCGCCCTGCTGCTGCACGAGAACGGGCTCTCGATCGACGGCTTCTTCGATCTGGTCGCCGGCTACGCCTTCGAGGCGCAGCTCGACGCCCTGCTCGACGGCACCGTCGAGGCGACCATGGTCCAGGAGGGCGTGCTGAAGAGCCGCCCCGACGCGCTCGAGGCGACCCGCGCCCTCGGCCGCCGCGCCGCGCTTCCGGGCCCGCTGATGATCGTCGGCGAGAGCGCCGGCGAGGAACTGGCCTCCGAGTTCACCGAGCTGCTCTTCAGCCACGGCCTGCCGCCGCGCCCGGACAACCTCTTCACCGGCTTCGCTCCCTACAAGCGGGAGCTGGTCGAGCGCTTCTGCGAGGACAGCGCCGCCGCGCTGCCCGGCTGAGCGCCGCTACATCGCCGCCTGGGCTTCGCTCAGCGCCTTGGAGGCCAGCCGCCACCTGCGTTGAAGCACCGGTTCGACCGTCGTCGCTTCGCATCCCGCGGTGCCGACGCATTCGCCCCAGTCGTTGCCGGCCTCGATGTAGGTGTTGAAGCTGCTCTCGGCGGGGCTTCCGGCCCGGGTCAGGCAGGCGACGTCGAGCTTTGCCACCGGCACCGCTTCGTACGCGGAGCGGATCGCTTCGATTTCGCTGACGTACTGTTCGTAGGTGACCCCGGCGACGAGCCGGCGCCGCAGCGTCTGCAGGGCGCTGAGGAAGCCGGAGAGCTGGGTCTCGCAGGTCTGGGTCGGCTTCGCGTTGGGGGAGCCTTCGTGGGGGGCGGGGGTGCCGGCCTTGGGCGGTTTCGCCGCGACCGTGCCCGGGGCCGAGGAGCCACCCGAGCCGCAGGCCGCGAGCCCGAGCGCCAGTAGCGCCGCCACGGCGAGGCCGGCCAGCGGGAACGCCATCGCCCTGGTGCGCATGGGCGCAAGGCTAGCCGCGAGCGGCCGGCCGCGGGAGCGGGGAGCCTTGGCTCCCGGTGCGCTACAAACCGCAGCGATGTCGAGCCGGAGCGGCCAACTGCGAGCGGGGATCGTCGTGGCGCTGCTGGCGCTGGCCCTCCTCGCCCCGGCGGCGCGCGCAGCCCAACCGGCCGGCCGGGGTGGCGTGCTGGTGGTCGGCGACAGCCTCGAGGAACTGACCTCGCCCTACCTGCAGCGCTACCTGCCGGGGATCCCGCTCACCGTCAACGCGGTCGGCGGCTCCAACAGCTTCCAGATCTACGACCTCTTCCGCGAAAGCTACGAACCGTCCCAGTCGGTGATCGTCTTCGACGCCGGCACCAACGACGACCCGGAATATCCCCAGATCCTCGAAGGCAACCTGCACAAGGTCGCCGCCGCGATCGGCAACCGCTGCATGGTCGTGCCGACCGTCCACGGCTTCACCGTCAACGGCCACAACAACGATGGCAAGAACCGGGTGATCGCCGAATTCGCCGCCTCTCGGCCGGGCACCCAGGTCCCCGACTGGGCCCGGATCGCGACCACCCGGCCGGACCTGATGCAGCCCGACGGCATCCACCCGGTGGAAGCGGGCGCCGACCTGCGGGCGCAGATGATCGCCCAGGGGGTGCTCTCCTGCTTCGCCTTCGAGGAAGCCGAAAGGGAACAGGCGGCGGCCGCGGCGGCGACGCCGGAAGTCAAGCCGGTACACCTGCGGCCGGTCAGCCGCTTCGCCGACCGCCGCGACTCGCTGTTCCGCTCGATCGCCGGCGAGGCGGTCCGCCTCGGCGCCGCGGTGGCGCTGGCGCAGATCCTGATTCCCGGCCGCTGAGCGCGCCGACTGGCCAGAGAGCCAATACCCTGTCGGGTGTGAGCCGCGTATCCGACGACGAGCGCGCCCGCGGCGCGGCGGAGTGGAGGGAGAGCTACGAGGCGACGCCGGAGCGCGACGCCGAGTTCTCGACCATCTCCGGCCAGCCGATCGAGCCCCTCTACACCGAGGAGGACGGCGCCCCCGACCTGCAGGAGCGGGTCGGCTACCCCGGCTCCTATCCGTTCACCCGCGGCCCCTACCCGTCGATGTACCGGGGGCGGCTGTGGACGATGCGCCAGTTCGCCGGCTTCGGCACCGTCGAGGAGACCAACGAGCGCTTTCACTACCTGCTCGACCATGGCCAGACCGGGCTCTCGACCGCCTTCGACATGCCGACGCTGATGGGCTACGACTCCGACCACGCGCGCAGCCTCGGCGAGGTCGGGCGCGAGGGCGTGGCCGTCGACACGCTCGCCGACATGGAAGAGCTGTTCGCCGGCATCCCGCTCGGCGGCGTCACCACCTCGATGACGATCAACGCCCCGGCGGCGATCCTGCTCGCCTTCTACGTCCTGGTCGGCGAGAGCCAGGGCGTGCCGGCGGAGAAGCTCGGCGGGACGATCCAGACCGACATCCTCAAGGAGTACATCGCCCAGAAGGAGTGGTGCTTCCCGATCGAGCCGGCGATGCGCCTGGTCACCGACATGATCGAGTGGTGCACCGAGCACATGCCGCGCTGGCACCCGGTCTCGATCTCCGGGTACCACATCCGCGAGGCCGGCTCGACGGCCCAGCAGGAGCTGGCCTTCACCCTGAAGGACGGCTTCACCTACGTCGAGCGGGCGATCGAGCGCGGTCTCGACGTCGACGACTTCGCCCCCCGGCTCTCCTTCTTCTTCAACTGGCACATCGACTTCTTCGAGGAGATCGCCAAGTACCGCGCCGCCCGCCGGATCTGGGCCCGGGAGCTGAAGGAGACCTACGGCGCCCGCCGCGAGGAGTCGATGCGGCTGCGCTTCCACACCCAGACCGCCGGCGTCTCGCTGACCGCCCAGCAGCCGCTGAACAACGTCGTCCGCACCTCGCTGGAGGCGCTTGCGGCGGTGCTCGGCGGGACCCAGTCGCTGCACACCAACTCCTTCGACGAGGCGCTGGCGCTGCCGACCGAGGAGGCGGTGACGGTGGCCCTGCGCACGCAGCAGATCATCGCCATGGAGTCCGGGGTGACCAGTACCGCCGACCCGCTCGGCGGCTCCTGGTTCGTCGAGAAGCTGACCGACGAGATGGAGGAGGCGGCCTACCGCTACTTCGCCCGCATCGACGAGCTCGGCGGGATGGTCGAGGCGATCCGCCGCAACTTCCCCCAACGCGAGATCGCCGACGCCTCATTCACCTACCAGCGCGAGCTCGACGAGCGGCGGCGGATCGTCGTCGGCGTCAACGACTTCACCCGCGAGGACGAACCCGAGACCCCGATCCTGCGGATCGACCCGGCGCTGGAGCGCAAGCAGGTCGAGCGCCTGGCGGCGACCCGGGCGGCCCGCGATTCCGCCGCGGTCGAGCGGGCGCTGAGCGAGCTGAAGGCCGCCGCCGCCACCGAGGCCAACCTGATGCCGCCGATCATCGAGGCCGCCCGCGTGCAGGCGACCGAGGGCGAGATGATCGCCGCGATGCAGGAGGTCTTCGGCACCTACACCGAGTCGCCGGTCTTCTGACCCCGGCGCCAGACTTCAACCGCAGCCGA
The DNA here is from genome assembly GCA_036393155.1 of Solirubrobacterales bacterium. GTDB lineage: Bacteria > Actinomycetota > Thermoleophilia > Solirubrobacterales > 70-9 > VAYN01. The sequence continues at coordinate 10,481 of DASVWP010000145.1, forward strand.
GCAGTGGAAAGGACCGCATGAGCGTCGACGCAGCACCCACGCCGTACGAGATCCCGCAGGAGGCGCGCGACCTGCGCGACATGGTCCGCCGCCTCGCCCAGGAGCAGATCGCCCCGCGCGCGGGGGAGATCGACCGCACGGCCGAATACCCTTGGGACGTCCGCGAGTTGCTCGCCTCCCACGATGTCCTCGGGCTGCCCTTCGCCGAGGAGTACGGCGGCACCGGCACCGGGACGCTGGTCCTGCAGATGGCGGTCGAGGAGATCGCCAAGGCCTGCGCCTCCTCGGCGCTGATCCTGATGGTCCAGGAGCTCGGCACGCTGCCGATCCAGCTCTTCGGCAGCGAGGAGCAGAAACAGAAGTGGCTGCCGAAGTGCGCCAGCGGCGAGTGGTCGCCGGCCTTCGCGCTCTCCGAGCCCGAGGCGGGCTCGGACCCGGCGGCGATGCGGACGACCGCGGTGCGCGACGGGGACGAGTGGGTGCTGAACGGCCAGAAGGCCTGGATCTCCAACGCGACGATCGCCGACTTCTACGTCGTCTTCGCCTCCACCGATCGCGAGAACCGGCGCACCAGCGCCTTCGTGGTCGAGAAGGACCGCGCCGGCTTCGATCCCGGCAAGCTCGAGCACAAGCTGGGGATCAAGGGCTCGCCGACCGGCGGGCCGAGCCTCACCGACGTCCGCGTGCCGCACGAGAACCTGATCGGCGGCGAAGGCAACGGCCTGCGGGTCGCCCTCGGCACGCTGGAGCGCACGCGCCTCGGCGCCGCCGCCCAGGCGGTCGGGATCGCCCAGGGGGCGACCGACTACGCCAACTCCTACGCCGCCGAGCGGATCGCCTTCGGCAAGCCGATCAACCACCTGCAGGCGATCCAGTTCAAGCTCGCCGACATGGAGACCGGCACCGCCGCCGCCCGCGAGCTCCTCTACAAAGCCTGCTCGATGGCCGATAAGCCCGAGCGCCCGGACGACCTCGGCAAGTGGACCTCGATGGCCAAGCTGTTCGCCTCCGACAACGCGATGAAGGTGACGGTCGACGCCGTGCAGGTGCTCGGCGGCTACGGCTACGTCAACGAGTACCCGGTCGAGCGGATGATGCGCGACGCGAAGATCACCCAGATCTACGAGGGCACGAACGAGATCCAGCGCGTCGTGATCGCCCGCGCGATGGCCGGCTAGCCGAACTCGATCACGCTGCGGATGCCGTCCTGGGCCTCCATCAGCTCGAAGCCGCGGTTGACTTCGTCGAGCGTGATCCGGTGGCTGAGGAAGGGGGCGACGTCGATCTCGCCGGCCAGGTAGCGCTCGATCAGCGCCGGCACCTGGTCGCGGCCCTTGACGCCGCCGAAGGAGGAGCCGGCGACGCGGCGGCCGGTGATCAGCAGCCGGGGCACGATGTCGAGCGTCTCGCCCCTGCCGGCGACGCCGGCGACCGTGCACAGGCCCCAGGCCATCCGCGCCGCCTCCACCGCCTGGCGCATCACCTCGACCCGGCCGGTCGCCTCGAAGGTGTAGTCGGCGCCGAAGCCGCCGGTCGACTCGAGGATCCGCTCGACCGTGTGCTCGTCGGCGATCATCGTCTCGGTCGCGCCCTGGCCGCGGGCCAGCTCCAGCCGCTCCGGTGAGAGGTCGACGCAGACGATCCGCTCGGCACCCTGCAGGCGGCAGCCGGCGACCGCGCCCAGGCCGACCATCCCGGCCCCGAAGACGACGCAGGTGGTCCCTGGTTCGACCTTGGCGGTGTTGATCGCCGCGCCGAGCCCGGTCGAGAGTCCGCAGGCGAAGAGGCAGGCGTGCTCGAACGGCGCCTCGGGGTTGACCTTGGCCAGGGCGATCTCCGGCATCACCGTGTACTCGGCGAAGGTCGAGCAGCCCATGAAGTGGCGGATCTCGGCGCCGTCGCGCTTCAGCCGCGTGCTGCCGTCCGGCAGGTAGCCCTTGTTCTGCTGCTCGCGGATCGCCAGGCAGAGGTTGGTCCGCGGGTCGAGGCAATGGACGCACTCGCCGCACTGGGGGGAGAAGAGGGTGACCACGTGGTCGCCGGGCGCGAGCGAGCCGACGCCCGGCCCGACCACCTCGACGACGCCCGCCCCCTCGTGCCCGAGCACGGTCGGGGCGTAGCCCGAGGGGTCGGCCCCGGAGGCGGTGTAGAGATCGGTGTGACAGACGCCGCAGGCGGCGAGGCGGACCAGCACCTCGCCCTCGCGCGGCTCCTGCAGCTCGACCTCCTGGACCGAGAGCGGCTGCCCGAACTCCTCCAGGACCGCGGCGCGCATCTTCATCGGGGTATAGAACCACGCCCGCTGGCGCCGGCCAGACGGGAGGCGCTTGTATACTAGTATCCAACCATGGCCGAGCCGATTCCGATCAACCGGGGGAAGGGGGCTCGCGCCTCCGGCCTCGCCGCCGGCGGCTCCCCGATCGACCGTCGCGGCCCCGCGCGCCTCGCCGTCTACGCGGCGCTGCGCGACGCGATCGTCCGCGCCGAACTGCCGCCCGGCGCCCGGCTCTCCGAGAACGAGCTGGCCGAGCAGTTCGGGGTCAGCCGCACGCCGATCCGCGAGGCGCTCGGCCGCCTCCGCGATGACCGCCTGGTCGAGGTGGTGCCCCAGCTCGGCACCTTCGTCTCCCGGATCAGCGCCCAGGCGGTCAGCGACGCCCAGTTCATCCGCGAGGCGCTGGAGTGCGCGGCGGTTCGCGCCGCCGCCGAGCGGGCCGGCGAAGAGGGCCTGGCGGCGCTGGAGGAGAACCTGCGCTCCCAGGAGCGGGCGGAGGAGAACGGCGACATCGACGCCTGGTACCTGCTCGACGACGCCTACCACCGCACGCTCTGCGACCTCAGCGACCACCCGGCGGTCTGGGTGGTCAGCGAGCGTGCCAAGTCGCACCTCAACCGCCTGCGGCGGATCAGCCTCGCCGTCCCCGACTACGTGCCCTCGATGATCGTCGAGCACCGCGAGGTCGCCGACGCGGTCGAGCGCCACGACCCCGACGCCGCCGAGGAGGCGCTGCGCCACCACCTGCGGATGGTCCTGCGCGAGGTCCCGCGGATCCGCGAACAGCACCCCGACTACTTCGAGGAGGCCCGATGAGCACGGTTGCCGCTCCCGTCGACGTCCTGCCCCTCTACCGGACGATGGTCCTGATTCGGCGCTTCGAGGAAGAGGCCGAGCGCCAGTACAAGGCCGCCCGGATCGGCGGCTACTGCCACCTCTCCTCCGGCCAGGAGGCCGCCACCGTCGGCACGGTCGAGGCGATGCACGCCGACGACCTGCTGGTCACCGGCTACCGCTGCCACGGCTTCGCCCTCGCCCGCGGTGTCCCGCCCGAGGCGGTGATGGCGGAGCTGTTCGGCCGCCGCGACGGCTGCGCGCACGGGCGCGGCGGCTCGATGCACCTGCTCGACGCCTCGCGTGGCTACTACGGCGGCTGGGGGATCGTCGGCGGCCAGCTGCCGATCGCCACGGGGATGGCGCTCTCGCTGGCCCGGCGCGAGGAGCGGCGGGCGGTGCTCTGCGAGCTCGGCGATGGGGCCGTGAACATGGGCGCCTGGCACGAGTCGCTGAACCTGGCCGCGGTCTGGCGGCTGCCGATCGTCTTCCTCGTCGTCAACAACGAGTACGGGATGGGGACGAGCGTCGAGCGCGCCTCGGCCGAGCCGGACCTCTTCAAGCGCGCCGGCGCCTACCGGATGAAGGGCGAGCGGGTCGACGGCGACGACCTCGAGGCGGTGATCGAGGTGGCGGGACGGCTGCTGGAGGAGGCGCGCGGCGAGCGCCGCCCGGCGGTGCTGGAGGCGCTGACGTACCGCTTCCGCGGCCACTCGGTCGCCGACGCCGGGCTCGCCTACCGGACCCGCGAGGAGATCGCCGAGCACCGCGAGGCCGACCCGCTGGAGCGGACCAAGGCGCTGCTGCGCGATCGCGGCGCCTCCGCGGAGGAGATCGAGGCGGCCGAGGCGGCGGCGGCCGAGGCGGTCGAGCGGGCGACCGAGTTCGCGCTTGCCGACCCGGCGCCGGCCCTCGACCGGCTGGCCGCGGGGATGTACGCGCCGGGCAGCGCCTCGCAGTTCGAACGCATGGTGCCGGGCAGCCCGATCGGCGAGCGCGAGCTGGTCTACGGCGGGGGGCTGGGGGAGTGAGCGCGGTGAAGGAGGACGGCGAGCCCCACGTCGCCGAGCCGGCGGCGGCCGGCGTCGAGACGATGACCTACCGCGAGGCGCTGCGCCTGGCGATGCGGCAGGAGATGGAACGCGACGAGCGCGTCTTCGTGATGGGCGAGGAGGTCGGCCTCTTCGACGGCTCCTACAAGGTGACCGCCGGGCTGCTCGACGAATTTGGGCCCGACCGGGTGCGCGACACGCCGATCTCCGAGGAGGGCTTCGTCGGGGCCGGCGTCGGCGCGGCGATGCTCGGCGAGCGGCCGATCGTCGAGATCATGACCCTCAACTTTCTCCTCGTGGCGATGGACCAGGTCGTCAACCACGCCGCCAAGATCGGGGCGATGTTCGGCGGCGAGGTCCGCTGCCCGATGGTCATCCGCACCCCCAACGGCGCCGGCAACCAGCTGACCGCGCAGCACTCCCAGTCCTTCGACGGCTGGTTCGCGGGGACGCCGGGGCTGAAGGTGGTGGCGCCGGCGACGCCCGACGACGCCAAGGGGCTGCTGAAGGCGGCGGTCCGCGACGAGGACCCGGTGCTGGTGATCGAGAACCTGCCGATCTACAAAGAGAAGGGCGAGGTGCGGCTCGACCCGGAGCTGACGACGCCGATCGGACTTGCCGCGGTGGCGCGCGAGGGCGCCGACCTGACCGTCGTCTCGCACTCCTTCGCGACCGTGCGGGCGCTGCGGGTGGCCGAGAAGCTCGCCGCCGAGCGCGGCGTCTCGGTCGAGGTGGTCGACCTGCGCTCGCTGCGGCCGCTCGACGTCGAGACGGTGGCAGCCTCGGTGGCGAAGACCAACCGCGTCCTCTGCGTCGAGGAGGGGTGGCCGACCTACGGCGTGACCGCCGAGCTCGCGGCGCGGATCCAGCACGCCTGCTTCGACGACCTCGACGCGCCGGTCGAGCGGCTGGGCATGGCCGAGGTGCCGCTGCCCTACGCGAAGGAGCTGGAGCTGGCCGCGATGCCGACCGAAGAGCGGATCGAGGCGGCGGTGCTGCGGACTCTCGCCCTCGCCGGGTAGGGCAGCCGCTGATGCCCGACGTCCTGATGCCCCGCCTCTCGGACTCGATGGAGGAGAGGACGATCCTGCAGTGGTTAAAGCAGGTGGGCGAGGAGGTCGCCCTGGGCGAGGAGCTGGTGGAGATCGAGACCGACAAGGCCAACATGGCCTATGAGGCAGACGTGGCCGGGACCTTGACCGAGATCCTCGCTCCCGAGGGGGAGACGCTGCCGATCGGCAGCGTGATCGCGCGGATCGGGGAGGCCGAGGGCGGTGGTGCTGGAACGGCCGAGGGACGGGAGAGCTCTTCCGCGGGTCCTGTCGCGCCGGCCACCCCCACGGTGCTCGGAGCCTCCGGCTCCTCCGCTCCGCGGGAGGCCCCCGCCGCCACGCCACCCGCGCAGGAGACCTCCGGCCCCAGGGTCAAGGCCTCCCCGCTGGCGCGGAGGCTGGCTCGGGACAGAGGGCTCGATCTCTCCTCCCTGCAGGGCTCGGGCCCGGGAGGGCGGATCGTCAAGGCCGACGTGGAGGGAGCCGCGCAGGGCGCTCGCTCCGCAGGGCGCTCGCTCCGCAGACTCTCCCACCCCCACTCAGCAGGTAGGGGTGGGAGGGTCTGCGGTCAGGGCGCCTTTGGCGGCTCCCCCTTCTGTCTCTCCCGCTTCCGCGGAGACCGCGAAGGGGACCGTCACCTATGAGGAGCCCAACAAGACCCAGCAGGTGATCGCGCGGCGGATGGCGGAGTCAAAGGCCACCGCTCCCCACTTCTACCTGACGGCCGAGATCGAGATGAGTAGAGCCGTCGAGGCCCGCAAGGCGATCAAGGCCCAGGCCAAAGAGGGCGAGGTCATCCCCTCCTTCAACGACATGG
>DASVWP010000146.1:0-5126 GCA_036393155.1 Solirubrobacterales bacterium
GGCGAGTTCTGGAAGCAGGTCACCACCGACCAGGCGCTGCGCTCGCTGCGGATCACCCTCGAGGCCTCGCTCATCGTCGTCCTCATCAACGCTGTCTTCGGGACGATCATCGCCTGGCTCCTGGTCCGCGACGAGTTCCCCGGCAAGACCGTCGTGAACGCGGTCATCGACCTCCCCTTCGCGCTGCCGACGATCGTCGCCAGCCTGATCCTGATCGAGCTCTGGGGCAAGCAGAGCCCGTTCGGGATCGACATCTCGCTCAGCCGCACCGCGGTCGTCGTGGCGCTGATGTTCGTCACCCTTCCCTTCGTCGTCCGCGCCGTGCAGCCCCTGTTGATGGAGATGGACCGGGAGATGGAGGAGGCCGCCGCCTCGCTCGGCGCCGGCGGCCTGACGATCTTCCGCCGCATCATCTTCCCCAACCTGCTGCCCGGCCTGGCCGCGGGCATCGCCCTGGCCTTCGCCCGCGCGCTCGGCGAGTTCGGCTCGGTCCTGCTCTTCGCCGGCGGGCTCGCCGACACCCAGGTCTCCTCCGTCTACATCAAGCAGCTGATCGAAACCGGCAACGAAGGCGGCGCGGCCGCGGTCTCGATCGTGCTGCTGGTGGCCTCGCTCGCCTGCCTGCTCGTGGTCAGCCTGATCCAGCGCTGGGGGAATCGCCATGAAGCCGCTTAGCCGCTGGGGCCTGCGGGTCCTAGGGCTCGGCTACGTCGTGCTGCTGCTCCTGCTGCCGCTCGGCTTCATCCTCTACAAGGCCTTCGAACACGGCGTCGCGCCGCCGCTCGACGCGATCGCCTCGCCCGACGGCCTGCACGCGCTGAAGCTGACCCTGCTGATGGTGGCGATCGCGGTGCCGCTGAACACCGTCTTCGGGGTCGGCTGCGCGCTGCTGCTGGTCCGGCGCCGGGTCCGCGGCAGCGCCCTGATCGACGCGGTCATCAACCTGCCGTTCGCGATCTCGCCGGTGGTGATCGGGCTCTCCCTGTTCCTCCTCTACGGCCGCGACGGCTGGCTCGAACCGGGGCTCTCCGAAGCCGGGGTCAAGGTCCTCTTCTCGGTCCCCGGCATGGTCCTGGCGAGCGTCTTCGTCTCGCTGCCCTTCGTGGTCCGCGAGACCGTGCCGGTGCTGCGGGAGATCGGCACCGAGCAGGAGCAGGCCGCCGAGACCCTGGGCGCCAGCACCTGGCAAACCTTCTGGCGGGTCACCCTGCCGGCGATCCGCTGGGGCGTCGCCTACGGCGTCGTCCTCACCACCGCCCGCCTGCTGGGCGAGTTCGGCGCAGTCTCGGTCGTCTCCGGCTCAATCTCCGGTCAGACCCAGACCCTGCCGCTGTTCGTCCAGAAGCAGTACGAGAACTTCAACCTGCCGGGCGCCTTCGGCGCCTCGGTGCTCCTGGCCCTGCTGGCGCTGCTGTCCCTGCTGGCGATGAACCTGCTGAAGAGAAAGGAGGCCGCCTGATGGGAATCTCAGTCGAGGGAGCAAACAAGCGCTTCGGTGACTTTCAGGCGCTTGACGACGTATCGATCGAGGTCCCGGACGGCTCGCTGACCGCCCTGCTGGGACCCAGCGGCTCGGGCAAGTCGACGCTGCTGCGAGCGATCGCCGGGCTGGAGGAGCTGGACGCCGGCCGGGTGCTGATCGACGGCGAGGACGTCTCCGGGAAGCCGACCCGCAAGCGCGAAGTGGGCTTCGTCTTCCAGCACTACGCCGCCTTCAAGCACATGACCGTGCACGAGAACGTCGGCTTCGGGCTGAAGATCCGCAAGTGGGACAGGTCGAGGATCTCCGCCCGGGTCCACGAGCTGCTGGCCCTGGTCCAGCTCGAGGGCCTCGCCGACCGCTACCCCTCCCAGCTCTCCGGTGGCCAGCGACAGCGGATGGCGCTGGCCCGGGCGCTGGCCGTCGAGCCCCAGGTGCTGCTGCTGGACGAGCCGTTCGGCGCCCTCGACGCCAAGGTGCGCAAGGACCTGCGCACCTGGCTGCGCAACCTGCACGAGGAGACGGGGGTGACGACGATCTTCGTCACCCACGACCAGGAGGAGGCGATGGACGTGGCCGGCCAGCTGGTGGTGATGAACGAGGGCCGGGTCGAGCAATCCGGCAGCGCCGGGGAGCTCTACGAGCAGCCGGCGAACGAGTTCGTCATGGGCTTCGTCGGCGAGGTCAACCGGCTCGGCGACCGCTTCGTGCGTCCGCACGACATGGAAGTCGTCCTCGACTCCGACGAGCGCACCCAGGAGGGCCTGGTGCGGCGGATCGCCTCCCTCGGCTTCGAGATCCGGGTCGAGTTCGTGCTCGGCGACGGGGCCGAGGTCTGGGCGCAGCTGACCCGGGCCGAGCTGCAGCGGCTGGAGCTGCGCGAGGGCCAGATCGCCTACCTCCGCCCCACCCAGGCCACGAGCTTCGACGGCCCCCCTCGCTTGCCCCAATATCTCTGATTTGGATAACCCCCGCGCTAAACCAGCCGGCGCTCGAAGGTCTTGTCGAGGCGGCGCTCGTGCTCCTCGCCGGCGACGGTCTTGTCGAGCCGCATCGAGGCGCTCCGGCCGTCGAGGTGAAGCGTCGCCACCTGGTTGTCGAAGTGCGGGCCCTCCAGGGTCCGCCAGCGCAGGCCGGGGTCCGGCGCGCCGGCGAGGCGGGCGAGGCCACGCGCCACGGCGGCCGCGGGGCGCGTGAAGCCGGCGCGGATCACCCGTCGCTCCCGCCCGTCGAGCGGGTTGCGGTACGGCGAGCAGACCGCCTGGTAGACGGCGCTCTGCACCTCCGCCGCGGGCCGGAAGGCAAGCTCGGCCAGGTAGGCGTGGTGGACGTCGCCGGAGAGCAGGACGATCGAGGCCGGCGCCCGCCCCCGCCGCCCGGAGCCGACCTCTTCCAGCAGCTCGCGCAGGCGCTGGAAGGAGAACTGGAAGGCGGCCCAGTGATCGAAGTCGACGGCCCGGCGCAGCTTCTCGGCTCCCCGCGCCGCGGCATGCCCCCAGGCCCCGTCGCCGACCCGCTCGTCGGCGGCCTCGAGGTAATGCAGCGCCGGGGAGAGCAGGTAGGGGACCGTGGTCGCGATCAGCAGGTGGTCGAACTCCCCCTCGCTCCGCCCCACGATCCACTCCCAGACGTCCTCGTCGACCATCGCCCGCCGCTCGGGGCTCAGCACCCGCGCCGCCCGCGAGTCGATGAAGATCGTCCTCACGCCGTCGACGTCGCGGCAGAAGCTCCAGCGGGTCCCGGACGCGGTGCCGTCGATGCTCTTCGCCCACTCGCGCAGCGGCTCGGTGGCGTCGGGGTTTCCGCGCACCGTCGCGTAGAGCTCGCTCTCGTCGAGCTCGCGCGGGGAGAGGTTGCCGAGGTGCTGGTAGATCCAGTAGCTGACGATCCCCCCGAGCGCGCGCTCGTGCCACCACTCGTGCCGTTCCATCTCCTCGTGCCAGGAGCGCGAGATGTTCCAGTCGTCGCTCATGTCGTGGTCGTCCCAGACCATCGAGGTGGAGACGGTCGAGAACAGCCAGCGGATCAGCGGGTCGCTCCAGGACTCGTGGTAGAGCCAGGTGTACTCCTCGAAGTCGATCACCTCTTCGCCCGGCGGCCGGCTGACGTCGCGGCGCCGCCGGATCCGCTCGCGGGTGCGCGGCGAGCCCTCGTCGACGTAGACCTGGTCGCCGAGCAGGTAGAGCAGCTCCGGCCACTCCTCGCGGTCGCCGTCGATCATCTGCTCGGCGAGGACGTGGAGGGCGTCGAGCTCCTTGCCTTCCTCGTGCTGGTCCTTGGACAGCGTGTAGGGCTCCTCGTGGGGCACCGCCACCCTGCAGGACCCGAAGCAGACGTCCAGCGAGCGGCCCGGGGCGAAGGTCTGGATCGCGCTCGCCGGCAGTTCGGACCCGGGCTCGGGCCAGCGCCGCTCGCCGTCGAGCGCCACCTCGTACTCGTACGTGCGCCCCGGCTCCAGCCCCTCCAGGCGGAGCAGTGCGTAGTGGTGGCCGGCGACGCCGAAGGTGGGCTCCCGGCGGCCGAGGACCTCGACCTCGCAGGGGCCGTCGGTCTCGACCCAGATCGTCGCCTCGGTTTCCGAGACGTAGCGCAGCAGCGGTCCAAGGACGAGATCGGCCATCTGGTGCCGTTACCCGCCCCGAACGGCTTCTGCACCCGCCGGGCGCCCACCGGTAGGCTGGTCGGATGCCAGGACCGGAGCAGAGCGGCGAGCCGATCACGGCTGCCGGAATCGAGGAACTGAAAGCCGAACTCGCGGAGCTCGAAGGCCCGCGGCGGCGGGAGATGGCGGAGCGGATCAAGGTCGCCCGCGAGCTCGGCGACCTCAAGGAGAACGCCGAGTACCACACCGCCAAAGAGGACCAGTCGCACATGGAGACCCGGATCAAGCGGCTCCAGGAACGGCTCCACAACGCGGTCGTGGTCGAGGTCGACACCGACGGCGACGTCTTCGCCTTCGGCCGCACCGCCGAGGTGCTCGACGAGGGGAAGGGCGAGACCAACACCTGGACCCTGGTCGGCTCCACCGAGGCCAACCTCGCCGAAGGCCGGCTCTCGGCCGAGTCGCCGATCGGCCGCGCCCTGCTCGACGCGGCGGTCGGCGCCACGGTCAAGGTCGAGACCCCGCGCGGGGTCCGCGCCTTCAAGGTCCTGAAGCTCGTCTGAGCGTCGCGTCCCAATCGGAGAATGCGGGCGTACCGTTCGCTCCGCTGGCCTATGTTCTCTCTATTCGTTCCTGCAAACGGCAACGAAAGGGTTGCTCATGAACGAGGAATCGATGCTCAGCGGTTGGTGGGTGTTCGCGGGCGTGCTGCTGCTGGTCGCCGGCGTGCTCAACATCATCTGGGGGATCGCCGCGATCGGTGACGCGAAGTTCTTCACCGAACACGGCACCTTCATCATCAGCGGCCTCCACACCTGGGGCTGGATAACCCTGATCGTCGGCGTGCTGGAGATGGTCGCCGCCTTCTCGCTGTTCGCGGGCGGCGAATTCGGCCGCTGGTTCGGCGTCTTCATCGGCGCCCTCAACGCGATCGCGGCGCTGCTGTCGATCCCCGGCTACCCGTTCTGGTCGCTGGCGATCTTCGCACTCTCGATCATCATCATCTACACGCTGGTCGAGGGCCCGGAAGTCAGGCCGTAGGCG
>DASVWP010000147.1:0-16159 GCA_036393155.1 Solirubrobacterales bacterium
TCGCACCCGACCCGCTAGCAAGCAGCCGCGCGCTGCATAGGAAACTGTTGAGACGTCGCATCAGTCAGGCTGCTGCCCCGACTGCTACTTGGCCGCCGACCACCGCAGTCCTAGTCGATGATCGGGCTCAGCCAGGCTGACACCTCGGAGAAATCAACTTCTTCAACTCCTGGCAACGCTCGAAGCTTGCTCAGCTGAACCCGGCGTTGATTCTTCTTGTCCAGGGAGAAGTGGCTCTCGACAAGGGCGCGAGTGGCTTTGAGCCCTTCAGACACCTGGAAATCCTCATTGAAGACGATCACGATGAGCGAGTCATATTCGTCTCCGCTGATCGGGGATAGGACCGTCGGATTCGAGTCTGGCGTCTTGCGGCGCGACTTGACTTGAATCCGCTCGCCACTTGGCGTTTTGACATCCCAGCCTTTCTGGCTGAAGGAGGCTCGCTTGCCTTGGTAGTGATCGCAGACGATCGCCTCGGCGATATCTCCAATCGGGTTGTTATTCGTGCGGATCACCCCGGCGACACGAAGCTGTCGCATGATCGCAACCCAGTCACTGAGGAGCTGTCTCTTGCTCCTGGTGCTTGCCTCGTAGTCCATGGCAGGAGCCTACGGCGGATGGGGATCACGGATCGGCGAGTGTCCAGGTCGCATTCCGGTCACATCCCCGCCCCAAACCCGCTCCCCAAGCCACCGCCCCTCGTCCTTTCAAGCCGAAGGTCGCGGGTTCGACTCCCGGGCGCATAGGTCTCGATTGTAATGACAGAGTCGGATCTGGCTCTGTAGCGGGATTTTCGGTTGAGCCTCCTCGGTTCCTCGAGGATCTGGATGTGGTGCTCGCCCTGATCGCCCGCCTCGCCTGCCGGCCGCGAGATCGCGGACGCCATCGGTTGCCCCAGCGGTACCGGCTCCATTCGAGCGCTGTCCGTGCCTCGACGATCGCGTAGTAGACGATCACGAGCCACGGCCACCGGATCGGCCCACCACCAGCCGAGGACCGTTGAGCACCAGGCCGAGCAGGACCGCCGCCGCGAGGTAGGCGTCGAGCATCGTCACCCGGCTCTCGGTCTCGAGGGTGGGTTTGCCTCAGATCCCTTCCGGTCCTGCCCCCTGGCGAGGGCGGTGTCACCATCGCTGCGCAGGCCTGGGCGCTGCGTAGATCGCTCGATCGCCCCGCCGCAGGCGCGCAAGTGACCAGGCCCAAAACTTCGGGTTCCTACGGATGGAGCAGATCCTCGAGGGGTTCACCTTGGGATTGAGCAGCCGATACGGGCCGGCTCAGCCAGAGGAGGTAGCGGTGAGAAAACCAGCGCAGGGCACGCTTGCACTCTGCTTGCTCGTCGCGGGTCTTGGTATCGCAGTAATCGCAACCGGTCCCGCGGCTGCTGCGATCGCGACCGCAGGCGACTTGCCCGATTTCGAGGGACCCGTCGTTTCGATCAACCGCGACGCCCGCACCTTCACGGTCAACGACCGCCATGCGGGGGTCGTACGGATAAGGGTCAACGGGTCCACCCTCTACGAGCATCTGAGCGGTTTCGGCGCGCTCCGCAAGGGACTCTTGGTCGACGTGGAGGCGCGCCGCTCCAACGGCCAATGGATCGCGGTCCACGTCGAGCGCGAGCACGACTGACCCGGGAAGGCCGGAAGCAGCCGACCACGAGCGGGCCAACAGGTTGTCTTCGCGAGGCCCATTCGGTTCACCGAGGGGCAGGGAGTGCCGGGTTCTCACCCACCTGCGGAGCTCGCGCTTTCGCGGCTCCAGTAGCCAGGAATACCAGCCGATCCCACCGGTGCGGCCTTCCCCAACCTGGGACGCGGTTTTCCCCCGATGCTGGCGCTGCGACCTCGACATAGATTCATGACGAATGAGGCGGCGGCGAACGGGTCGCCTAAACAACGTCGAGGAGGCGAGCGGGATGGCTACCGCAGTGAAACAGGACAAATCGAAGAATGAGCACGAGTCCGGCGCGATAGAGCGGACCGGCGAGCTCTCGGAGCAGGTGCTTGAGCAGGTGAAAGTGGGCCAGGAAAGCGCGATCGGGGCCGTACGCAAGTTCATGACCGCCGTCGACGAGGCGCTGCCGCCCGATCGCGAGGGTCCGTCACGACGGCAGCAGGTGATCGACTCGGCGTTGGAGATGTCCGAGAAGCTGGTCCACAGCCAGTACGCCTTCATCAACGGCGTGGTCCACAGCACCCGCCAGGCGCTCGGAGCAGACAAGAAGGCGTAGGCAGGCGACCGTGGCGGCTATCGAGACCAAGACCGAGTTGCTGCATGGTCGCGAGGTCACCTACGCCGAGGCCGGTGAGGGTCCCGTCCTCCTGTTGATCCATGGGATGGGCGGGACCTTCGAGAACTGGGGTGAGGTGATCGAGCCGCTGGCTCGCACCCACACCGTGATCGCACCCGACCTGCCGGGCCACGGAACCTCCGCCCCCGGTGGGGGCGACTACTCGGTGGGGGCCCTTGCCGCAGGGCTGCGCGACCTTCTGGTGACCCTCGGGCACGAACGGGCGACGCTGGTTGGGCACTCGCTCGGCGGGGGCATCGCGATGCAGTTCTCCTACCAATTCCCGGAGATGGTCGAGCGCCTCGTCCTCGTCGCCAGCGGGGGACTCGGCCCCGAGGTGAGCCCGATCCTGCGGGCCGCCACCCTGCCCGGCGCCGATCTTTTCATCGCCGCCACCTCGAGCCTTGGCCGCCGCATCGCCCCGGCGCTCGCGCGCGCCCTGGCGGTGATCGGCCTGCGCCCGAATGCCGACGTCGCCGAGGTCCTGCGCGGCTACGGCACGCTCGGCGACCCGACCCGTCGTGCCGCCTTCCTGGCGACGGTGCGATCGGTGATCGGCACCGGCGGTCAGCGGGTCGACGCCAGCGATCGCCTCTACCTCGCCGAGGCGGTGCCGGTGCTGATCATCTGGGGCGCGCGGGACCCGATCATCCCGGCTCATCACGGCGAGGACGCCCACCGTCACATCCCCGGCAGCCGACTCGAAGTCCTCGCCGACGTCGGTCACATGCCGCAAATCGAGGCGCCGCTGCGCTTCGCGGTGAGCGTGGAACGGTTCCTGGAGGAGACCGAGCCAGCCCGGCTCGACCGCGAGGCCTGGCTAGCGTTCTTCCGTCAGGCCCGGGCCGCCTGAAGAGATGCTGGGCTTCCTGCGCGAGCGCCTCGCCAGTCGGCTCGAAGCGCGGCTGGAGGACCGTGACCCTGACTTCATCCGCGAGTCGCTGCCGCTGCTCTGGCTGCTTTCGACCTTCTACTTCCGGGCCGAGGTGCGCGACCTCGGCAACGTGCCCGCGGACCGCCCGGTACTGCTGGTCGGCAACCACTCCGGGGGCAACATGATCGTCGACACCTTCATCTTCTCGCTCGCCTTCTCGACCCACTTCGGGGTCGAGCGGCCCTTCCACCAGCTCGCCCACAACCTGGCGATCGCCTGGCCGCTGGCCGGCGGGATGCTGCGCAAGTCGGGCACCTTGAGCGCCTCCCACGAGCATGCCGAGGCGGCGCTCGAGGCCGGAGCGCCGGTCCTCGTCTACCCAGGTGGCGACTGGGAGACCCATCGGCCGAGCTGGGAAGGCAACCGGATCGACTTCGCCGGACGCAAGGGGTTCGTCCAGCTTGCCCTCGACGCCGGTGTGCCGATCGTCCCCGTCGTCTCGATCGGCGGCCAGGAGACCGCGCTCTTCCTCAGCCGCGGCGCTCGGCTGGCACGGGTGCTCCGGCTCGACCGGCACGCTCGGCTCAAGGTGCTGCCGATCTCGCTGGCGCTGCCCTGGGGGCTCAACGTCGGCGACTTCGCCGGTCACTTCCCGCTGCCGGCGAAGATCACGATCGAGGTGCTGCCGGCGATCGACCTCGAGCGCGAGTTCGGCCCGGACCCCGACGTCGACGACGTCTACGACCTGGTCACCGCCCAGATGCAGGACGCCCTCGACGCGCTCGCGGCTGAGCGCCGCTTCCCGGTGATCGGATGAGGATCAACGAGTCGACCCTCGTCGCCGCCCCGGTCGGGACCGTCTGGCGCTACCTCGCGGACCCCGAGAACTACCTGCGCTTCCTCTCCGGCATCACCCACTGGGAGGTGGTCGGCGACCAGGTCAACGGCCTCGGAGCCCGCTACCGGATCCTGGTCCGGGTCGGCGCCGCCGAGGTGGGCGGGCTGATCGAGATGGTCGAGTGGTCTGAGCCGTTCGACATCGCCTGGCACTCGGTCACCGGCGTCGACCATCGCGGCCGCTTCCGGATCCGCGAGCAGGGCGGCGGGCGCACTCGCATCGAGTACCGCTTCGCCTACGGCGTCGTCGGCGGGGGCATCGCGGGAATCCTCGCCGAGGTCGCCGCCGCCCTGGCCGTGCGCGGGCAGATGCGGCGCAGCCTGCGCCAGCTCAAGCGGCAGGTCGAGCACGAGCAGCGACGGCTCGAAGTCGAGCGTCGGCGGGCGGCGCGAGCGCCGGCTCGGCGATGAAATCGCGGAGGAGCGCGTGCGTCTGCTCGGGGAGCTCGATCTGCGGCACGTGACCGCACTCGGGCAAGATCACCTGCGCCGCTCCGGGCAGCGCCGCCGCGACGTGGCGAGCAAAGCGCGCCGGGACCAGCCGGTCCTGCTCACCCCAGACGAAGAGGGCCGGTGGCCGCAGCTCCTCGATGCGGGTCCAGAAGCCGGCGGGGCCGAGCGGCTGCTCGAGGTAGATCTGACGAGCGGCGGCGTAGAAGGCGACCCGGGCCGCGGGGGAGCCGTGGGTGCGCAGGAACTCGTCGACGGCGATGTCGCCGAGGGCGGGATCGACCCGCTCCGGACGGGCGATCAGCGACCAGAACCGCTCCCGCACCAGGCGCGGGTGCAGGATCGGCGGCAGCACCGCCAGCTCGGGTCGCAGGACGCGGGCCAGCGGCACCAGCTGGCGACCCCGGCGAAAGGCCATCGAGGGGGCGAGCAGGCTCAGCGTCCGGACTCGGTCCGGCGCCCGCAGCCCGACCTCGAGGGCAACCCTGCCACCCATCGAATTGCCGACCAGGTCGGCCCGGTCGATGGCCAGCGCATCCATCAGCGCCAGCACGTGACGGGCGAAGAATTCAGGGTTGTAAGGGCCCCGCGGCTTGGAAGAAGAACCGAATCCCGGTAGATCGATCGCGTGGACGGTGTGGTCGACGGCGAGCGCGGCCACCGTCTCGTAGAAGGAGCTCTTGGCGCCCCCGAGGCCGTGGATCAGGATCGCCCGGCGGGGACCGTCGCCGGCGGTGAGGCAGGAGATCCGCGCCCCCGGCACCCGCACGTCGTGAATCCGCAGCAACGGCGCCCGGTCGCCGGGCAGGGTGAACGAGCCCTCGAAGCCGAGGGCGACGTCGAGATCCCCACGCGCCCACAACCGGCGCGCTCGGAACGCGTCCAGCCCGGAGAGCTGGCCTCCTCGCAGCTCGAGCCAGGTGGCCGCGTCGGTTCCGATCACCACCTCGGGTCGCTCGCGAACCGAGGTGCGGACGCGACAGCGCGAGCCCCGCAGCTCGACCACCCAGCTCCGCCCGAGATCGGAAAGCCGGATTTGGAGCGTCTGCCGCAGCTCCTCGTTGCCACCGAGATAGCGATCGGGCAGTGTGGCGAACGCGTCCTCAACCGAGCGCGAGAGCTGCTTGTACTTCGCTCCCCGTCCCACCTGAATGAGAGTAGAGGCTCGACTGGGCATGAAAGGGGAGGCCGGCGCCGGCGATCGCTCCTTGGCGCCCGGCTCCGGGGGACACCGCAGAAACGGAGTGGTGAATTGCGGATGGCGCCAGCCTGGGGGTCAGGGGATCCTCTCTCGGAGTAAGACGACCCGAGGATGCCCAATGGACCTTTTCGATTGCCCCAGCTGTGAGCGGCGCTACCTCACCGAGGATGCCGAAGCCCTTGCCAGCCTGCGCTGCCCGGAGTGCGGTGAGCACATGCGACTGGCCGTGAGAGAGCTGCCGGGTTCCGAGCGTGCCCTTTCCTCGGCGCTGGAAGCTGAGCTGATACCGATCGACGAGCGCGACCCCGGCGGGGAGGGCGCTCGACACGAACGCGAGCATCGTCGCTGGCAGCGCCGGGCTGAGCGCGACACCACCGACTACATCGCCGGCATTGCCACGCGCAGGCGGGGCCACTGAGACGCTCGGGCAGCCTTCTGAAGCGCGTTACCCTGATTACCGAGCGCCGACTGGGCACGAGAGGATGCCGTCGGGGCTCCGAGTTCGTCTCGGGGCCCTCGCGCTCCTGACCGATGCGCGTATCTACTGTTCGCCAAGTCGTGTTGGGGGGCTGGTTTGACCCCTCCGTCGTGCGGGGGGCCGCCGAGCCCCAGGGGCGCTTTGCGAGCGTCTTCCGTCCCTGCCCGTCCGGCTGCCTGGTGCCGTTTCCCATTCTCGCCGACGACCAGGAGCAAGCAGCGGCCATGGAGCGCTGGTTCGTCCCGCACGTCGGGCGCGGGCCGTTTCCCCTTGACACCTATTTCAGGCCTCAGGAAGAGCTCACCTTCTCCCAGGATCATCGCCCGAGGCGCACGGCGACGGACTTTTGTGGCGGCTATTGCCTGCGCGGGCTGAGTTCCCGCTTCAGCCACTTTCCCTGGCGAGTCCAATCGAACTGGAGGCCCGCCGTGGCCCCGGGTGTGGTTCCCGAGGCGCAGTGGGACCTCCGGCTGAAGGCCAACCTCTTCCCCTACGCCGGTGTGGCGGTGTGGTTTTCCCTCACCGGCCACTTCCCGAAGGGCGCGGATCCCGGTGAGGTGGGCGAGGAATTGGCTCGTCTGGATCCGCGTTACGGAAGGAAGGCGTGTCTCACCCATGAAGGCCGCTCGCTCACTCCGGGTCAGCTGCTGGGGGAATTCGGCCGCCGCCTGGTGGACGGCGTTCTCGCCTCGCCGGACTTCGAGCTCGAGCCCTCCGACTGCTATTCGGTCACGCTGCTCACCAAGACCGACGGCGAGGTGGACCCTCGCAGCGACTTCGGAGCGCTCGCAGGTCTCTCGCGCGGCGTGGGGGACTGGGCCAGCCTGGCGCCCGACATCCTCGACAGCTACAGGGAGACCGACTACGGCCTGTTCCGCGGCGATGTCTGCTTCGTCCGGCGGCGGGGAGTGCTCGCCCACCTGCCGGCCTACGACCATCCGGACGGGTCCGAAGCGAGGCGCGACAAGCGGGTCCTCCTCTGGCTGATTCGTCCCGCCGAGCTGGCCCTCCTGCAGGCGGTCATCGCCCGCAGCTACAGAGAGGACTTCCTCACGCTGGGAGCGAGGGTGACGCGAGCGCGGCTCGACACGAAGGAGAAGGTCCGCAACTTCTTCCGGATGAGCTTCCTGCAGGTTGATCCGCTGCTCTTCCTGCGCGACCTCGCTGCCTTCCAGGATGAGCTGCCGCCCGGGGCGAGGAAGCTCTACCGCAAGATCGCGGCGGCATCCGGTGCCGAGCGAGATCTCGCAGAGCTGCGCGAGACGGTCGGCGACGTCGTTCAGGAGAGTGAGAAGTGGCACGCGCCGGTGCTCTCGGCGATGGGTCCGGCCCTCTCGATCGGGAGGAAGTTCGGAGGGCTGTGAGGGGGTTTCTCAGTTTGAGACTCGAGGACGTGTTCCCTGGCTCCAAGGCCACGGCAGAGAGAGACGTCCCTGACCAGCGAAACAGGCAGTGACAAAGGTCCGCCTCCTCCTGGCAGCGATCCGATAGGGCGACGGACGGATTGGCCACCGAATAATCACGAGCCTGACGCACCGAAAACTCGAAGTAACACTTCGGTTTGTCAATTCCGCTTGGTTAGCGTTGCGGCCGCTGAGTTATCAGGGGCATCCGCGCAGGGGTGCGACGACAGGAGGCGCAGGGTGAGGCATCAGGTAGGCAAGCTTCGGAGGGCAGGGAACCCGCTCGGGCTCCCCGGGATGATCGTGCTGGCAGCCACGGCAGTTCTGTTGGTGTTCCTTGTCAGCGGTGCGGGGGCCACCCGTGCTCGCCACCATGGCCACCGGCCCCACTCCCAAGCGGTCAAGGGTCCGATCGGCAAGGCTCACCTCCCGGTTGTCAAGGCCCCCATTATCGCCGGCAAGGGGGGTGGAGGTGATCCGGGAGACGACTATCCGGCCCGTTACAAGGACCGGCCGCAGGACTCGGTCATCGACCAGTGGGGTGAGTACAACCGCGAGTGCACCTCCTTCGTCGCCTGGGCTCTGTATTCGCGAAATGGCTTCACCATGCCCTTCTACGACAACGCCAACAACTGGGGCCCCGACGCCATCAGGCGCGGTTACGCGGTCAACTCCAGTCCTGCCGTCGGCTCGGTCGCCTGGTCGAACGCCGGCACCTTTGGGCACGTCGCCTACGTCGTCGCGGTCGGCGGCGGCAATGTGACGATTGAGGAGTACAACCACTACGGGAACGGGACCTACGACAAGCGGACGGTGCCGGCGTCGGCCTTCACCGGCTACATCCACTTCAAGGACCAGCCGGCCGAACCCTCGCCGCCTCCGGCACCCTCTCCGTCTCCACCGCCGGCGCCTTCTCCCGCTCCCGCGCCCGCTCCACCGACCTATGCCGAGACGACCGGCGGAGTGACGCACACCTGGACCAACTACACGAACGCAGGTGGTACCGAGGGTCCCTCGATTCCCTCGAACGCGACCGTGCAGGTCGCCTGCGCGCTGACCGGCTTCCGGGTGGCCGACGGCAATACCTGGTGGTACCGCATCGCCTCGAGCCCGTGGAGCGACGCCTACTACGCCTCCGCCGATGCCTTCTACAACAATGGGCACACCTCCGGCAGCCTGATCGGCACTCCGTTCGTCGACCCCGCCGTCCCTCACTGCTAGGGCGTCGACCATGGCAGCCCGCATCCGATCGCGATTGACGCTGGGCGCAGTGACCCTGCTGGGTGTGTCGTCGATCGGCTGGGCGACGGGAGCAATCAGTCCGTCGGCTGCAAGGGCCTCGACCCAGGGAGAAGCGATCGTGGCCGCCGCTGCTTCGCAGGCCGGTAGGCCCTACTGCTGGGACGGCGGGGGGCCAAGCGGTCCCACGCATGGAAGCGGCGGCCCCGGCTGCGAAGGGTCGACCGTCGGGTTCGACTGCACCGGGCTCACCATCTACGCGGTCTATCAGGCCACGGGCAAGGTGCTGTCTCATGATGGCCATCAGGGCACCGAGGGGGGTCAGCGGATCTACAACGAGTCCGAACTTCAGCCCGGCGACCTCGTGTTCTTTGGCGGGACGTTCGAAAACTTCGACCATGCCGGCGTCTACGCCGGGGGTGGCAAGATCTGGGATGCGCTCAACTACGGCATCCCGGTGCAGGAGCACACCCTTGCCCAGGTCGGCCTTCCCTTCGTGGGAGGCGCTCGCTACTGGAGTGGCGGGGCCTCGGTCGGGGAAGGTTCCTTCGTGCAGGTCGCCGGCCACAGCGAAGTCTTCAAGATCGTGGGGGGTGCGCCGCTTTACGTCAGTAATTGGAGCGCGGTCGGCGGGCCGAAGCCGGTGACGGCGATCAGCCAAGCGCAATTCGACTCGCTTCGCCCCTACCCAGCCGACGGCACCCTGGTCAACACGACCAACGACGGCCGCGTCTATGTGATCGCGGGCGGTGCTCCCCTCTACGTGAGCAACTGGAGCGGGATCGGCGGACCCAAGCCGAGCATCTCGATCGACGGCTGGGACGTCGCCAATACCGCCAACCCCGCGGCCCACCTTCGCCCCTACCCAGCCGACGGCACCCTGGTCAACACGCCAAACGACGGTCGGGTCTATGAGATCGCCGGCGGCGCGCCACTCTACGTCTCGAATTGGAGCGCGATCGGCGGGGCGAGACCCTCGACCACCGTGGACGGCTGGGACGTGGCCAACGCGCTGAACCCCTACGCCCACCTTCGTCCCTACCCAGCCGACGGCACTTTCCTCAACAGCTCAACCGGCCGCGTCTACCGAGTGGCGGGCGGCGCGCCGATCCCGGTGAGCACCTGGTCGGTCTTCGGAGGCATTCAGCCCTACGTCACCGTTGACCAGTGGGACATGGACAACGAGGCCAACCCCGTGGCCCATCTCAGGTCGGCCCCGGTTGACGGGACGGTCGTCCAGGGGTTGCCGTCACACTCCTTCTGGGTCTTCGGGGGCAGCCTTCGCAGCCCTGCGCCCGCCAGTTCTACGGCGGTCGCGGTCGACGATGCAGGCCTCGCCGGGTACCCGATTGCGGAGGCGCCCTCCGAAGGCCCGCAGTCGGAGCGCAAGACGGCAAGGCGTCGAGCTTCCAAGAAGGGCGGAGCCAAACCGGCTCACAGGAGGCGTCACCGAGCATGCCGCAAACACCGCGATCGAAGGCGGGTTCACTGCGCGAAGAGCGGGTCGCAGCACCGGCACCCGGGGCGTCTTGAGCGCCGCCACCAGCGGCGAAGTCGGCGCGTCGGGAGCGCTGGGCGGATCCGGCTGAGCGGGTCGAGGGGCTGAAGGAGGTGCGCACCGTCGCATCGGTCGGGCTGGCGCTGCTCGCCGTCGGCGTGGCGCTCGCCGCCGCCCCGTTCGCCCATGCCGGGGCCTCCCAGGCATCACCCACCGCAAGAAGCTGTCTCGCAGTTCCCCACTTTCGAGGAGCACCTGTGACTCCGGAAAATTGCCGCCCGGGGATGTATCGGGGACGGGCCGCGCGCCACTCGGGGAGACACGCGGGCCGCCACGGGCGATGCAGGAGACGGCGGCATGGCCACTCTCGACCACTGGGCTTCCGTCGCGGAGCCCATCACAAGCGCAGGCGATGCGCTGCGTCCGGCGGATCGCTCAAACCGCCGAACGGGCCGTCACCGGCATCCCCGCCGACCCCCGCCTCGATCCTGCGGCCAGGGGAAACGCTGGCTCCGGGCGCATCCCTGCTCTCTCCGGATCACAGCTACAAGCTGATCATGCAGTCGAGTGACGGCAACCTCGTTCTTTACCACGCCGGGAAAGCACTGTGGGCGACCGGGGCCATGGGCCCGGGCACCCGCGCGGTGATGCAGGGGGACGGCAACCTGGTCCTCTACAACGGCTCCACCGCTCGCTGGAGCTCCACCACCGACGGCTTCTCCGGTGCCGTTCTTCAACTCCAGGATGACGGCAATCTCGTGATCTATCAGGGCAGCCACCCGATCTGGGATTGGAGCGCCGGCTACCTGGGAGATGCGCTGGAGCCAGGATTGACGCTGAACCCAGGCGAGGAGCTTCTCTCCCCCAACCACCAGTACCGCCTCGTAATGCAGGGCGACGGGAACCTGGTGCTCTACAACGGCGCCAGTGCGCTTTGGAGCACGCGAACGAACGGCGATGCCGGCGCGCATGCGGTGATGCAGGGCGACGGCAACCTCGTGGTCTACCTCGGCGCCACCCCGAAGTGGAATTCGCAGACCGACGGTTTCTCCGGCGCCGCCCTCGTGCTGCAGGACGACTCGAACCTGGTGATCTACCGTGGAGCCACCCCGGTCTGGGACCGCGCACACGGACTGCTTGGAGGCGGAACGACCGGAGGCGGGGTCAGCGAAGGCGAATGGCCGGGCACCTCGGGACCGGTCGCGGCCCACGAAAAATACGGTTACCCGTACCCGAACGCACCTGAGTGCACCCACGGCGGGGCCTGCATCCTCGACGCATGGAGGTTCTATCAGGGGCAATGCACGTCGTGGGTTGCCTACCGGCTGAACCAGCTCAACCAGATCGGCTTCACGGACTACTACGGTGGACACCAGTGGGGAGACGCCGCGAGCTGGGGGTCGGTAGCGGTCTCCGAGGGAATCGCGGTCAATGGAACGCCAGCCCTGGGGAGCGTGGCATGGTATGCGTCAGGTCATGTTGCCTATGTCGAGGAAGTCAAGTCCCCGACCGCTGTAGTAATTTCCGAGATGAACTATGACTATGAAAATGGATTCAGGGTTCGCACGATCACGACGTCTTCCGGATGGCCGTCCGGATTCATCCACATCCATGACCGGTAGTCGTCTCTGGAAGATCGCGGTCCTTGTGGTTGCCCTGGCCGGTCTGGTCGGGCTGGGCCCGGCCGGGGGGGCCGTGGCAAGGCCGGTCTCGCCGGCCAGCCGCTCGAGTCTCCGCGTTCATATGTCGTTCCGGCCGCAGACCAGCTTCCTCACCGTGCACCTGAAAGGCGAACCCGACGCGGATTGCTCCATAACGGTGTCCGTCGCCAAGGGGCATCGAAGGATCATGCTTCCCAGTGTTCGGACGACGAAAGACGGTCGGGCGGCAGTGCGCTGGGTTGTCGCTTCGAATGCGCCCAGCGGGACCTGGACGGTCGCGGCGGAGTGCGGGCAAGGGAAGAACCGAGTACGTGCGGAGGCACACCTCTTCTTGATCAACCGCGGATCAGGCAAGGGACCTCTGGTCGTTCCTGACTCGGCGGCCATCCTGGATAGCGGCCTGGGGGGTAAAGGCGGCACTCCCTGTGCTCTGGACGAACACGGGAAGCCGGTGTGTTTTCCCGGAAACCCTTACAACTATTACCAGGGGGGATCAGACGTCGGGCAGTGCACCTGGTATGCAGCCGGGCGCCGACCTGACCTCTACAACATTACGACCGGGAACGCGAAGCAATGGCTCGCGGAAGCGTCGGGAAGGAAGCCCGAGGGAAGCCGCCCCGTTCCCGGCGCGATCGCCGTCCAGACCGGGGGACCGTACGGCCATGTGATGTATGTCACCGCGGTCCTCGAAGGCGGTAACACCGTAGTGGTGGACGACGCGAATTATCGCAACGACACGATCGTGCGTTACGGCCGCCACGTGCCGACCGATGCAATAACCGGATTCATCTACGGGGGCCCTGTCGGGAGCGGGCCTCCCTCGGGCTCGGGAGGAACCGGCGAAACGCCTGAAGGTGGAGGCGGAGCACCGGGAGGGACCCCGGGGAAGGGTCCCTCGATCGCCATCAACCCCTCCAACGGCCTGGCCACCGCGGTCGCCGAGGGCCCCAGCAACAGCCTCTACGCCTACTGGCAGACCGCCGGCGGCTCCTGGACGGGCCCGCTGGGCATCGACGGCGGCAAAGCCGGGATCGCCTACTGACCCTGGCCGGCGATTCGTCAAGGGCCAGCGCCCCTCGCTCTGCTCCGCCCCGCCGGGACGGCGGTGGCTCTGGGATCA
Source organism: Solirubrobacterales bacterium (assembly GCA_036393155.1). Classification (GTDB taxonomy): domain Bacteria; phylum Actinomycetota; class Thermoleophilia; order Solirubrobacterales; family 70-9; genus VAYN01. Next base: position 13,115 of record DASVWP010000147.1, read on the forward strand.
TGGGGCGGATGGTCGAGCGGGGGCCCAACCATGGCGGCGATGGTCGCGTGGCGATCGCGAAGAGGGGAGCAGCGGTCGGGTTGCTTGCCGCTTGCGTGCTGGCGATCGGGCCCTCGGCAGCCGGCGCGTCCCTGCCGGTTTACGAAGGCCAGGCGTTTCCGAGGATCCAAAGCGCGTCCGACCCCGAGGAATTCTCCTGGGAAGTCGAGCTGGGGCCGGGCCAGGAACTGGAGCAGGTGGACGAACGCGAAGTGGCGATCGACTCCCGTACCGGCGCAAGGTCATGGTCGATAGTCGCGGACCCGGCGCACGACGCGACGGGCGCCACGGTTCCGACCACCATCAGGGTCGTCGGCGAAGACGTCGTCACTCTCACCGTCCACCACCGCGAGGGAAATCCAGCCGCCGGCGGGGCGCCCTTCGCCTATCCGGTCGATGAGGGCGCGGGCTGGGAAACCGGCCCCGCCACCGTGGAAGTGACGGGGCCGCCCGACGAAAAGGAACTGTGGGAACAGCGCGAACGGCAGGAACGGCTGGGGGTCGAAGAACGCGAAGCGGCCGAACGCGCGAAGGCGAGGGCTGAGCGGTGCCACGTGCCCGCCCTGCGGGGCGCCACGCTGGCCGGAGCGAGGAGACGCCTGCGCCGAGCCAACTGTCGTCTCGGCGCGATTTCGCGAACCGGCGGCGCCACGACCAAGACGAGCAGGGTCGTCGGGCGGGCCCAGCCGCCGGGCACCTCTCTGGCGCCCGATGCCCCGGTGGGCGTACGGCTCGGCCGAGGGCCCGGCGCGCACTAGCATCGCTGTCATGGAGGGGCTGCTCGAGCGGGAGGTTGAGCTCGCGGCGCTCGAGGGTGCTGTTGGCGACGCCGTCGAGGGGCGGGGGTCGGTGCTGCTCGTCGGCGGCGAGGCGGGGATCGGCAAGACGAGCCTGGTTGCCGCGCTGCGGAGGGAGCTGCGGGGGCGGGCGGCCTGTTTCCTGGGAGCCTGCGAGCCGCTATCGGTGCCGGTCCCTCTGGCGCCGGTGCGGGAATTGCTCGAGGCCGCGGGTGGGGACGGGGAGGTGGCCGGCGAGGATCGGCTGGCGATCGCCGGCGGGCTCCTCGGTGCGCTCGCCGCGCACTCGCCCGCGCTCGCCGTGGTCGAGGACGCCCACTGGGCCGACCCGAGCACGCTCGACGTCGTCCGCCTCGCCGCGCCGGGGATCGAGGAGCGCCCGCTGGTCCTCCTGCTCACCTACCGCAGCGACGAGGTGGGGGCGAACCCGGCGCTGCAGGGCCTGCTCGGCGACTGGGCGACCCGCCCCTTCGCGCGCCGCCTGAGCCTGCGCCCACTCTCCGACGCGGCCGTGCGCGCGATGGCGGAGCCCGCGGGCCTCGATCCCGCCCGGCTGCTCGCGACGACCGGTGGCAATCCCTTCCTCGTCGCCGAGGCGGTCGCCGCGGGGGAGGGGCTGCCGGCCTCGGTCCGCGACGCCGCGCTCGCCCGGGTGGGCAGGCTCGGTCCCGAGGCCCGGGCGGCGGCGGAGTCGGCGGCGGTGGTCGGCGGGCGGCTCGACCCCGGCCTGCTCGAGGACCTCTGCCCGGGCGGCGGCGAGGCGGCCGAGGAGGCGATCGCCCGCGGGGTGATGGTCGCCGAGGCCGGCGTCCTCGGCTTCCGCCACGAGCTGATCCGCGAGGCGATCGAGGACTCGATCCCGCCCGCCCGCCGGGCGGCCCTGCACCGGCGCGCCTACGAGGCGCTCGCCGGCCGCCCCCACGCGGCCGATAACGCGCGGCTCGCCCACCACGCCGAGGCCGGCGGCCTGCGCGAGGAGGCGGTGCGCCGCGCCGTCCTCGCCGCGGCCGAGGCGGAGCGGCTGGGAGCGCTGCGGGAGACGAGCCTGCAGGCGGAGCGGGCGCTGCGGCTCGGCGCCGGCCTCGGCGCCGCCGAGCGCTTCGAGCTGCTGCTGCAGCAGTCCCGCGCGGCCAACTTCGCCAGCGCCCGGCTGGAGGATGGGGCCGAGCCCGCCGAAGCCGCGCTCGCCCTGGCGCGCGAGCTGGGGGACCCGACGCTGGAGGGGCGGGCGCTGCTGACCCTCGCCTCCGCTCTGTGGTCCCTGGACCGCGTGGCCGACGCGCGGGAGGCGACCGAGCGCGCGATCGAGCTGCTCGAGCCCGGCGAGGACCGCGCCGCGCTCGCCCGCGCCCACGCCGCCCTGGTGCGGATGGAGGCGACCGCGCTCGACCCGCGGCGCGCTGTCGCCGGCGGCCCCCGGGCGCTCGAGCTCGCCGCCGCCGCTGGGCTGACCGAGACCAGGATCGACATCGAGATCAGCGTCGGCCTCGCCCTCGGCCACGGCGGCGACCCCGCGGCCCTCCACCTCCTCGCTGCTGCCTCCGGCGAGGCGCGCGAGGCGGGTCTCGCGATCCAGGCCGTGCGCTCCTACGTCAACCGCGTCTACGTCGCGGCCGACCTGCGCGAGCACGAGGCCGTCGACGCCGCCGCCGCCGAGGCGCTCGACCTGCTCGACCGCTACCAGGCGACGATCCCCGGCCACGCGATCGAGATCTTCCGCGCCCGCAGCCTGCTCGACCGCGGTCGCTGGCAGGAGGCGCTCGCCCTCGCCGGGCACCGCGATCGCAGGTGGGCCGCCGAGACCCCGCTGGCGCGGACGATCGAGGGGCTGATCGGGGCGCGGCGGGGGGACCCCGAGCTCGCGGCGCGGCTGGAGGAGGCCTGGCAGGAGCTGCGGCCGCTGCCGGAAGGCTCCCGCCACGGCAGGATCGCCGCCGCGCTGGTCGAGGCGGCCTGGCTGCGCGGCGACGATGCGGCCGCCCTGGCGCACCTGCGCTCCGCCCTGGCCTCGCCGGTCGCCGAGCGCTTCGCCCGCCCGGCGGCCGAGCTCGCCCTCTGGGGCCGCCGGCTCGGCCTCGAGCCGGCGCCGCCACCGGGCGCGCCGGAGCCCGTCGCCCTCGAGCTCGCGGGCGACTGGCGCGGGGCGATCGCCGCCTGGCGGCGGCTGGAAGCGCCCTACGAGGCGGCGCTCGCCGCCCTGCCGGGGGAC
>DASVWP010000148.1:0-3475 GCA_036393155.1 Solirubrobacterales bacterium
GGAGCCTGGCACCGACTCGTCGCGCGGCCGCAGCAGGGAGACGCCGGCGCCGACCATCGAGGTCGCGGCGAGCACCCAGAGGGCCGTGTGCATGTTGTGGATGAAGGGGTCGAGCTGCGCCGAGGTGAGGCCGGACGCGAGGCCGGAGAAGATCTTGAAGAGGACAGGTTTCGGCACCGCGGAGGTGACGATCGCCAGCACGAAGGCGATCGAGATCGCCGCGCCGGTGTTCTGCAGCATGGTCCGCGCGCCGGCGGCGATCCCCCGCCGCTCGGTCGGCACGGTCCCCATCATCGCCGCCGTGTTTGGCGAGTTGAACATCCCCGAGCCGATGCCGACCAGGGCGAGCCAGACCATGCTCTGCCAGTAGGCGCTGTCGGCCTGCAGGGTGGTCATCAGCGCGAGGCCGACCGCCGTCACCACCATCCCCAGGGCGGCCAGGGTGCGGGAGCCGTGGCGGTCGGCCCAGATCCCGGCCAGAGGCGAGGAGACGAGCATCCCGAGCGCCATCGGCGCCAGTTTGATCCCCGCCGTGATCGGATCGTCCCCCTGGGCCCCCTGGAAGTAGAAGACGAAGATGAACATCAGGGCGAAGCGGGAGAGGCCGTTGATGAAGGCGGCCGCGGTGGCCGCCGCGAAGAGGCGGTTGCGGAAGATCGAGAGGTCGAGCATCGGCGCGCGGCCGCGGTGCTCGATCAGCACGAAGAGCGGCAGCAGCACCGCGGCGACGATCAGGGCGCCGATCACCAGCGGGTCGTTCCAGCCGGAGATGCCGCCGCGCGAGATCCCGTAGACGAGACCGGTGAGGCCGACGACGAAGGTCAGGGTGCCGCCGAGGTCCAGCCCGCGGGCGGTGTCGCGCTTGGCGAGCTCGTGCAGGACCAGCGCCCCCCAGGCGCCGCCGAGCAGCGCCAGCGGCACGTTGAACCAGAACACCCAGTGCCAGGAGATCGAGACCAGGGCGCCGCCCAGCACCGGCCCGAGGACGAGCCCGATCGCCGCCACCATCGTGTTGGTCCCCATCGCCAGCCCGAGCTGCTCGCGCGGGAAGGCGTCGGTGACCAGGGCCGGGCCGTTGGCGAAGATGAAGGCCCCGCCGACTCCCTGGACGATCCGCCAGAGGATCAGCTGGGTTCCGTCGGCCGCGAAGCCAGCGCCGAGCGAGGCCGCGGCGAAGACGACGAAGGCGCCGACAAAAGCGTTCTTGCGGCCGAAGAGGTCGGAGAGCCGGCCCGCCGTGAGGACGAGCACGGTCGAGGAGATCATGTAGGCGAGGATCACCCAGACGAGTTCCAGCAGGCTGGTGCCCAGGGCTCGCTCGAGGTCCGGCAGGGCGATGATCAGGGTCCCGGAGTTCGTCGCCACCAGGAGCATCCCCAGGCTGGTGCAGGAGAGCGCCCACCACTTGTAGGTCTCGTGGTCGGCGGCGACGCGTCTCGCGCCTAATCTCTTTCTTACGTTCACGTTAAATAACCTAGCAAAGGCCGGTATCCGGTTTTCCCGTCCTCGACGCATGCGAACATGTGTTCGTATGAGATGGGATGAGCAAAGAGTCGAGAACGACCTGCGATTGCCGGGCGTGGGGGACGGGACGGTGGTCCGCACCTTCGACGTGCCCGAGGCGATGGGCATCAACTTCCACGAGGTCAAAGCCCGTTCCGCGCTCAACTACGTGCCGGGCGGCCGCTACGGGTTCAGCTGGACGATCAACCCCTACCGCGGCTGCACGCACGCCTGCGTCTTTTGCCTCGCCGGGGACACGCAGATCCTGATGGCGGACGGCGGTACGCGGGCGCTGCGCGACCTCGAGGTGGGCGACGAGATCTACGGCACCGCGCGACGGGGCACGCGCCGCCGCTACGAGAAGACGCGGGTCCTCGCCCATTGGCGAACGCGCAAGCCCGCCTACCGGCTGCTGCTCGAAGACGGGACCGAGCTGATCGCCAGCGGCGACCACCGCTTCCTCAGTCATCGCGGCTGGCGCTACATGGCCGCGGACGGGGGAGAGTCGGGACGCCCGCGCCTGACCGAGGAGGATCTGCTGCTCGGGCCCGGTCGGCGCGGCGCGGTCCCCGCCTCCTCCCGGGACTACCGGCGCGGCTACCTGGCCGGGATGATCCGCCGCGACGCCGACTTCGCCAGGGCCGGCCAGCGGCCCCGGGGCCGGGACGACTGCTTCCGGCTCGCCCCGGCGGGCAGCGAAGCGCTCAACCGGGCGCGGCACTACCTGGCGGAGGCCGGGGTGCGGACGCGCCGCGTCGAGGCCGGCGGACCCGGCGGGTCGGCCCAGGCGGTGGCGATCCGCACCGCATCGCGCCGCGGCACGGCGACCGTGCGCGAGCTGATGCGGCGGCCCAGCTCGCCGAGCGAGGAATGGGTTCGCGGCTACCTGGCGGCGATCGGCGACGCCGGCGGCGACCGGGACCGCGCGGCGGCCGAGCTGGCCAGTCAGATGCCGCTCTTCCACGGGGGCGACTCGATCGGGCGGCGCTCGATCGAGGGGCAGCCGGTCCTTGCGGGGGCCGGGCGACGGGTCGCTTTTGTCGAACCGCTCGGGCTGACGATGGAGATGTACGACATCACCACCGGGACCGGGGACTTCATCGCCAACGGTGTGGTCAGCCACAACTGCTTCGCGCGGCGGACCCACACCTATCTGGACCTCGACGCGGGCCGCGACTTCGAGCGCGAGATCGTCGTCAAGGTCAACGTGCCGGAGCTGCTGCGGCGAGAGCTGGCGCGGCCGAGCTGGAAGCGGGAGCTGGTGGCTCTGGGCACCAACACCGATCCCTACCAGTGGGTCGAGAGCCGCTACCGGATGATGCCGGAGATCCTGGAGGCGCTGGAGGCGGCCGAGACGCCGGTCTCGGTGCTGACGAAGTCGCCGCTGGCGATGCGCGACGTGGAGATCTTCGAGCGAATGGCCAAGCGGCTGCCGGTCTCGGTCAACCTCTCGGTGCCGACCCTGGACGAGGAGGCCTGGCGGGCGACCGAGCCGCACACCCCGAGCCCGGAAGCGCGCCTGAACGCCGTCGCCGAGCTGCGCCGGCGCGGCATCGATTCCGGTGTGCTGATCGCGCCGCTGATGCCGGGGATCAACGACGACCCCGAGCAGGTGCGGCCGATCGTCGAGAAGGCACGCAAGGCGGGCGCGACCTTCCTCGGGGGCGTCGCCCTGCACCTCCGCGGCGAGGTCAAGGACGTCTTCTTCGGCTGGCTCGCCGCCAAACGCCCCGACCTCCTCCCGAAATACGAGCAGCTCTACCAGGGCCGCGCCTATATGCAGCCCGCCCAACGCAAACGCACCACCCGCGCAGTCCGCGGCTGGGGTCGCAGCAAGCTGAGAAGAGCCCGAGCCGACTCCCCGAGCCCCGCCTCTGGTCGAGAAGCGTCTCGGGCGACAGGACCCGCCCGCCAGGAGCCCCTGTTCTAGGTGACGAGCCCAGGGACGTTCCGAACGCGGTGAGATAGATCC
>DASVWP010000149.1:0-6358 GCA_036393155.1 Solirubrobacterales bacterium
GGCGCATCGTGTTGATCCGCCGCCGCGGCCGCTGGGGGAGGGCGTCGAAGTGCCAGGGGTGCGCTTCCAGCGCGTCGCGGGTGCGCACGGCGATCTCCCACAGCGTCTGGCGCCAGCTCTCGGGCAGCGGCTCGGGCAGCAGCATCTCCCGGGCCACCTCGTCGCGCATCAGGTCCAGCAGCTCGTCCTTGCCGGAGACGTAGGAGTAGAGGGTCATCGTGCCGACCCCGAGCTGCTCGGCGAGGCGGCGCATCGAGACCGCCTCCAGGCCTTCGCGGTCGGCGAGGGCGACGGCCGTGGCGACGATCTGCTGGCGGCGGATGCCGGCTCGCTCGAGGGCGGGTGCGCCCTCGAGGGCGGCGCGCGTCTCGGGCGTCTCGACGGTCACGGCCCGTACAGTGTACTGTTGCCGTACGGCGTACGGACGCCGCCCCTTCACTTGATGCCCTCGGCGATCTCAGTCAAAGCCCTCCGCAAGTCCTTCGGCGAGTTCGAGGCGGTGCGGGGAGTCAGCTTCGAGGTCGCGACGGGGGAGGTCTTCGGCTTCCTCGGACCCAACGGGGCCGGCAAGACGACGACGATCAACATGCTCTGCACGCTCGCCCGGCCGACCTCCGGCAGCGCCTCGGTCGCCGGCAACGACGTCCTGGCCGCCCGCGACGAGGTGCGCCGCCACATCGGCCTCGTCTTCCAGGACCCCACCCTCGACGGCTACCTGACCGCCGAGCAGAACCTGCGCATGCACGCCGAGCTCTACGGGGTCGAGAAGGCCGCCGTGGGGCCGCGGATGAAGCAGGTGATGGAGATGGTCGGCCTGTGGGAGCGGCGGGAGGGCCAGGTCCTCACCTTCTCCGGCGGCATGCGGCGGCGGCTGGAGATCGCCCGCGGGCTGATGCACTCGCCGCGGGTCCTCTTCCTCGACGAGCCGACGATCGGCCTCGACCCGCAGACCCGCAGCTCGATCTGGGGCTACATCCGCCAGCTGCAGGAGCAGGAGGAGATCACGATTTTCATGACCACCCACTACATGGACGAGGCCGAGTTCTGCGACCGGATCGCGATCATGGACCATGGCGAGATCGTTGCCCTGGACTCGCCCGACGCGCTGAAGGAGCAGGTCGGGGCCGACCGGATCCGGATCGAGACCAGCGACGACGCGGCGGCGATCGAGGCGATCGGCGAGCGCTTCGGCCTCGAGGCGACGATCTCCGAGGGGGCGGTCAGCTTCGCCGTCCCCGAGGGGGAGGAGTTCGTGCCGCGCCTGTTCGCCGAGCTCGGGGTGCCGATCCGCTCGGTCAGCGTCTCGCGGCCGACCCTGGACGACGTCTTCATGGCCCACACCGGCTCGACGATCCGCGACGCCGAGTCGGCGAGCAACCGCACCGACGGCAAAGTCGCCGCGCAGATGATGTCGGGGATGCGGCGATGAGTGTCCGCACCGCCGATCCAGCGCTGGGGCCGGAGGGCGCTGCGCCCGAGGTCGTCCGCGTCCACGTGCCCGAGCGCAGCTGGCGCGGCGAGCTGCGGGCGATCAAGGTCGTCTGGCGGCGCGAGCTGCTGCGCTTCCGGGCCGACCGGGTGCGGATCGTCACCTCGCTGGTCCAGCCGCTGCTCTTCCTCTTCGTGCTCGGCGGCGGCCTGGAGCAGCTCTCCTCGGCCAGCACGCACGGCCTCGACCTGAAGACCTTCATCTACCCCGGCGTGCTCTGCATGTCGGTGATGTTCACCGCGATGTTCTCGGCCGCCTCGATCGTCTGGGACCGCGAGTACGGCTTCATGCGCGAGATGATGGTGGCGCCGATCCGCCGCAGCTCGATCGTCGTCGGCAAGTGCTGCGGCGGCGCCACCGTGGCCTGCCTGCAGGGACTGATCATGATCGCCCTGGCGCCGGCCGTCGGCGTCCCATACAGCGTCACCCTGATCCTCGGCATCTTCGCCCTGCAGCTGCTGCTCGCCTTCAGCATCACCGCCTTCGGGGTGATGGTGGCGGCGCGGATCACCCAGATCCAGTCCTTCATGGGGGTGATGCAGCTGGTGATCATGCCGATGTTCTTCATCTCCGGTGCCCTCTTCCCGGCCACCGGCCTGCCGCAGTGGCTGGCCGTCCTCAACCGCCTCGACCCGCTGACCTACGCGGTCGAGCCGATGCGGACCTTGGTCTTCGCCCACCTCGACCTCAGCGCCGCCACCGAAGCGGCGCTCAACCCCGGCATCACCTGGTTCGGCTGGACCGTGCCGGTGGCGCTGGAGATCTTCGCCGTCTTCGCCCTCGGGATGACGATGCTGGCGGTCGCGATCTGGGAGTTCAGCTCCGGCGAATAGCGGGCATAGGGTGGTGAACCCACCCGAGGAAGGAGCGCGATGGAGGTCTGCCTGATGATCGAGGGTCAGGAGGACGTCAGCTGGGAGGACTGGCTGGCGATCGCCCGGGCCTGCGAGGAGCACGGCGTGGGGACGCTTTTCCGCTCCGACCACTACCTCTCGGTCGACGACCGGCGCGAGCGCGGCTCGCTCGACGCCTGGGGGACGATCGCGGCGCTCGGGATGGCGACCGAGAGGCTGCGGCTGGGGACGATGGTCTCGCCGGCGACCTTCCGCCATCCGGCGGTGCTGGCGAAGCTGGCGGTGACCGCGGACCACGTCTCCGGCGGCCGGGTCGAGGTCGGGATCGGCGCCGGCTGGTGGGAGCGCGAGCACGAGCTCTACGGGTTCGAGCTGCCGCCGATCGGGCCGCGGATGGAGGCGCTGGAAGAGCAGATGCAGCTCGTCAGGGGGCACTGGGGGGAGGGTCCTTTCAGCTTCGAGGGCAGGCACTACTCGGCTCACGAGCTGGACGCGCTGCCGAAGCCGGTGCAGCGGCCGCTGCCCCTGATCCTCGGCGCCAAAGGCGGGCCGCGCAGCCTGCGGATGGCCGCCCGCTGGGCCGACGAGTACAACACGGTGATGTCGACCGCGGAGGAGATCGCCGCGGTTCGGGAAGGGCTGGACCGCGCCTGCGAGGCCGAGGGCCGCGACCCGGCGACCCTGCCGCTCTCGATGATGACCGGCTGGCTGGTGGGCGCCGACGAGCCCGACCTGCACGACCGCGCCGCCCGCCTGGCGGAGTGGAAAGGGCACGGCGGCGACAGCGGGGCCTTCCTGGTCGAGCAGCGGCCGAGCACGATCAGGGGCACGGTGCCCGAAGCGCTGGAGCAGCTGGCGGCGCTGCGCGAGGCGGGCCTTGCCAGGATCATGGGCCAACACCTGCTGCACCGCGACCTCGAGGGGATCGAGTTGATGGGCAGGCGGATCGCCCCCGAGATGGAAGGAGCCTGAGTTGCGCTACACGAAGCTTGGACACACCGGGATGGAGGTCTCGGTGCTCTGCCTCGGCTGCATGAGCTTCGGCGACCCGGGCAGCGGCACCCACGCCTGGGCGCTGCCGGAGGAGGCGAGCCGGGAGATCATCGCCCAGGCGCTCGAGGCCGGGGTCAACTTCTTCGACACCGCCAACGTCTACTCGGCCGGGACCAGCGAGGAATTCGTCGGCCGGGCGCTCGGCGAGATGGCCAACCGCGAGGAGATCGTCCTGGCGACCAAGGTCCACGGCCGCATGCATCCCGGCCCCAACGGCGCCGGCCTCTCCCGCAAGGCGATCCTCGCCGAGATCGACGAGAGCCTGCGCCGGCTCGGCACCGACTACGTCGACCTATACCAGATCCACCGCTGGGACTACGAGACGCCGATCGAGGAGACCCTGGAGGCGCTCGACGACGTCGTCCGCGCCGGCAAGGCCCGCTACGTCGGCGCCTCCTCGATGTTCGCCTGGCAGTTCGCCAAGGCCCTGCACGCCAGCGAGCGGCGCGGCTGGCGCCGCTTCGTCTCGATGCAGGACCACTACAACCTGATCTACCGCGAGGAGGAGCGGGAGATGCTGCCGCTCTGCGCCGAGGAGGGGATCGGCGTGCTGCCCTGGAGCCCGCTGGCCCGCGGCCGGCTGGCCCGGCCCTGGGACCAGGAGACCGCCCGCTCGGAGACCGACGAATTCGGTAGGACGCTGTACCGCGACGAGGACGAGGCGGTGGTCCGGCGGGTGGGGGAGGTGGCCGAGCGGCTCGGTGCCTCGCGGGCCCAGGTGGCGCTGGCCTGGCTGCTCGCCAACCCGGTGGTGACGGCGCCGATCGTCGGCGTCACCAAGGCGAGCCAGCTGGAGGACGCGCTGGGCGCGGTCGAGCTGGAGCTCCCGGCCGAGGCGGTCGAGGCGCTGGAGGAGCCCTACCAGCCGCACGCGATCGCCGGCCACGTGTAGGGGGTGGCGCCGCCCGGGTAATGGGCGGGCGACCACGATCGCGAAAGGAGGGCTCGATGGACGAGCGGGAGCAGACGGCGGGCGGTGCCCTGGGCAGGCTCGCCGGGCGTGCCAAGGAGATGCTGGGCGGAGCGCTGGGACGCGAGGACCTGAGCCGCGAGGGCCGGCTGCAGCAGGTGCAGGCCGAGGCCGAGCGGGAGGCCGCCGAGCGCGCCGAGCGCGCAGATCGCAAGGAGCAGGAGGCCGAGGTGAAGGTTGAGCGGGCCGAGGTGGAGGCGGAGCGGCGCGAGGTTGAGCGCGAGGCCGTCCGCCAGCAGACCGAGGAGCGCGCCGAGGCCGAGCGGGCGGCCCGCGAGCGCGCGGCGGCGCGGGGCGAGCAGGCCGCGGCCGGCGCCGCGGAGGAGCAGCGCCGCCGCGAAGAGGCCCAGGCCGAGTTCAAGGCCCGCGAGGCGCGGGCCGAACGACTGGACGCCGAGCACGAGGCTGCCAAACTGAAACGCGAAGCCGAAGAGGCGGAGCGAACCGCCGCGGCAATCGACCGAGAGGAGAAGTGATGGCCATGCCCGCCGTCCCGAAGGTCGTCTTCGACCGCTCGCTGAAGCTGGCGCGAGCGCCCCTCGACGCCGCGCTCTCGGTCGCCGGCGCCACCGACTCGACCGCGAGGCACCTGCTCGACCGGCTGGAGGCCGGGACCCGCAGCGCCGCCGGCGTCCTCTTCCTCGACGAGGAGCTGAAGCGCGAAGGGCACGAGGCGCTGCTGGCGGCCAAGGAGCGCGAACGCGCCGTCGAGCTGCGCGAGGAGGCGGAGGAGGTGGAGACCGAAGCCGAGGTGGAGCTGCTGCAGACCGAGGCCGAAGCCCAGGAGGCGCGGGCCGAGGCGGAGCGCCGGGCCAAGGAGGAGCAGCGCAAAGCGCAGCGCCGCCGCCGCGAGCGCGAGGCGCGGGCCCGCAAAGCCGAGGCGAAGAAGAAGGAGGAGGCGGTCCGCCGGGCGGCCAAGAAAGAGAAGGCCGACGCCAAACGCGAGCAGGCGGCGAAGCTCGAGGGGCTGGAGGCCAAGGAGGAGAGCCTCGACGCCAAGGAGCGGGCCCTGCGCGCCGAGCGCGAAGCCGAGGCCGTCGAGGAGGCGGCCGCCGAGGCCAAGGAGGAGCGCAAGGGCGGCGGCGGGAAAGCTGGCGGAACCGACAAGAAAGCCGGCGACAAATAGCGGCCCGCGGCATACAATCGCCGCGGTGACGACGAAGTTCCTCCTCGACGAGTCACGGATCCCGACCAGCTGGGTCAACCTGCTGCCGGACCTGCCGGGGGAGCCGCTGCCGCCGCTCAATCCCGGGACCGGCCAGCCCGCCGGGCCGGAGGACCTGACGCCGATCTTCCCGATGGGGCTGATCGAGCAGGAGGTCAGCACCACGCCCGAGGTCGAGATCCCCGAGGAGGTGCGCGAGATCTACAAGCTCTGGCGCCCGACGCCGCTGATCCGCGCGCGGCGGCTGGAGCGCGAGCTCGACACCCCCGCCCACATCTACTACAAGTACGAAGGGGGCTCGGCGGCCGGCTCGCACAAGCCGAATACGGCGGTGGCCCAGGCCTACGAGAACGCCGCCGCGGGCATCGGCAAGCTGACCACAGAGACGGGCGCTGGGCAGTGGGGCTCGGCCCTGGCCTTTGCCTGTCGCCTGTTCGGGCTCGAGTGCGAGGTCTGGATGGTCGGCTCGAGCTACGACCAGAAGCCCTACCGGCGCTCGATGATGGAGACGTGGGGCGCCACCGTCCACCGCTCGCCCTCGGACGTGACCGAGTCCGGCAAGGCCCAGGCCGGCCATCCCACCGGGTCGCTCGGGATCGCGATCTCCGAGGCGGTCGAGGTCGCCGCCCAGCACGCGGACACCAATTACTCGCTCGGCTCGGTGCTCAACCACGTGCTGCTCCACCAGACCGTGATCGGGCAGGAGGCGCTTCACCAGATGGCCATGGCCGGCGAGGAGCCCGACGTGGTGATCGCGTGCGTCGGCGGCGGGTCCAACTTCGCCGCGATCGGCTTCCCCTTCGTGCGTCGTGTCCTGCGCGGCGATG
>DASVWP010000150.1:0-6300 GCA_036393155.1 Solirubrobacterales bacterium
TGTGGCACGCCTACAAGGCGAACCCGATCGTGTTCGCCGCCACCTTGAACCGGATGCAGCTGTTCCGGGAGGCGCGCTTCCAGTGGCGGCAGATGCGCGGCGGCCGCCCCGGCGACCTGTTCGGCTCCCCGGAGCTCGAGCTGCTCGAGCACCCCTGGCCCGGCGGCAGCACCTCCGACCTGCTGGCGATCGCCGAGGTGGTGAACACCTGCTCCGGCAACTTCTTCTGCGCCCGCCGCCCCGTCCGCGGCGGCCCCGACCGGATCCGGGTCATGCGGCCCGACTGGACGAGGATCATCCTCGGCTCCCGCAGCGACGAGGACGTCGGCCCGCTCGATCTCGACGCGGAGATCGTCGCCTACGCCTACTGGAACGGCGGCGTGATGAGCGGCGAGCCGGACATCGTCCTGTTCCCCGAGCAGGTCTGCCATTGGGCGCCGCTTCCGGACCCGGAGGCGCCATACCGGGGGATGAGCTGGCTGACCCCGATCGTGCGCGAGATCACCGCCGACAAGCCGATGACCTCGCACAAGCAGAAGTTCATGGACGCCGGCGCGACCCCGAACCTGGCGGTGAAGCTCAACGTCGACTCGATCCAGAAGTTCAACGAGTGGGTGCGCCGCTACCGCGAGGAACGCGAAGAGGCCGACGTCGACTCGAACCCGTACCGGACCCTGTTCCTGGCCGCGGCCGCCGACCCGGTCCCGATCGGCACGAACCTGAAGGACATGGACTGGAGCGCCGTCCAGTCCGGCGGCGAGGTCAGGATCGCGGCCGCCGCCCAGGTGCACCCGGCGGTCGCAGGCTTCCAGGCCGGCCTGCAGGGCTCCGCGTTGAACGCGGGCAACTTCGAGGCGGCGTTCCGCCAGTTCGCGAACTCGACGATCCGGCCCAACTGGCGCGGGTTCGCGCAGGCGGTCTCGGTCCTGGTCGACCGCCCCCACGCCCAGGACGGCACGCTCGACGCCTCCTCGGAGCTCTGGTACGACGACCGCGACATTCCCGCCCTGGCAGAGGACACCGTCAGGGCCTCCCAGATCTTCGCCAACGACGCCGATTCCGCCAGCACCCTGTACATGGGCGGCTGGGATCCCGACGCCGTCATCGACGCCGTCGCCTCGAAGGATCTGCGCCGCCTGACCGGCCACCACTCCGGCGAGCCGAGCGTCCAGCAGCGCCCCGGCAGCTCCCGCTCGCAGGACCGGCAGGCGACCCGCCGCAACGGCAGCGAACCCGCCCCCGTCGACGGCCAGGCCGCCGAGGCGCTCGCCGCCGCCGCCATCCAACTCGAGGAGCTGAACCGATGAGCACAACCGAGAAGCCTTCGCGCCAGGAGCGGCGCGCCTACCGCCAGATCGTCCGCTTCGCCTCCGAGACGCCGTGGGCGATCCTCCCGTCGCTGCTGTGGACGATCCGCGGCCTGATCGAAGCCCACGTCAACGGGGCCCGCCTGTCCGCGGACGAGATCGAGGAGGCGATCGGGCCGCGCCGCGGCCGCGGCGGGCCGGCGGTCGCCGGCGCCGTCGCCGTCGTCCCGCTGCGCGGGGTGCTCGTCCCGCACGCCGGGATCATGGTCGACGTCTCCCAGCCCGGCACCGGCCTCGACGCCTGGCTGCAAGCGTTCCGGTCAGCGGTCGCCGACCCCGACGTCGAGACCGTCCTGCTGGACGTGGACTCGCCCGGGGGCAGCGCCGAGCTGGTCACCGAGACCGCCGCCGAGGTGCGCGCCGCCCGCTCGAGGAAGCGGATCGTGGCGGTGTCGAACACGATGGCCGCCTCCGCCGCCTACGCGATCGCCTCCCAGGCGGAGACGTTCATCGTCACCCCCTCCGGGATGGTCGGCTCGATCGGGGTCTACTCGATCCACGAGGACGTCTCAGGCGCGCTCGAGCAGAAGGGTGTGAAGCCGACCCTGATCGAAGCCCCGGCCGGCGGGTTTAAGACCGAGACGAACCCGTTCGGGCCGCTCTCCGACGACGCCCGCGCGCACCTGCAGGAGATGGTCAACAGCTTCTACCGCACCTTCGTCGACGACGTCGCCAAGGGCCGCGGCGTCGACGCGTCCACGGTGGTCGAGAACTTCGGCAAAGGCCGGCTCCTGACCGCGCAGGCCGCCCTCCAGGCCGGGCTGGTGGACGGGATCGGCTCGTTCGACCAGACCCTCGCCCGCCTGCTCGCCGGCAAGCCGATCACCCGCGGCGCCCGCCAGGAGGAACTCGAACCCGCCCCGCTCGAGCTGCTCCCCGGCCGCATGATCGAGCCCGCCGGCGAGAGCGAGCTGGAGCCGGGCGAACTCGTCCTGCCCGCAGGGGCGATCGGCGGCTTCGAGAGCCGCGAGATCGACGTCGACCTGGCCCGCGACTTCGCCGACGCCGACGTGTCCGACTTCCTCGACGTCTCCACGTTCGGCGAGCCCGGGGTCGCGTTCGCGACGAACGGCGGCACCGGTGGCAGCGAGATCACGGTGTCCATCACCCGGAACACGGGCGGCAACGTGATGGGCGCGATCGACGATGCCGCCGCCGGCGAGGGCCTCGTCCGCCCGGCCGGGGTGCTGGCCGGCTCGATCCCGTTCCGGCAGACGGCGGTGGTGGATGAGCCGTGGGACGGGCCGGGCATGGTGGCGCGCTGCCGCGCCGAGCGGGGCCCGCTCCGGGCGCTACACACCTGGGTCGACTCGGAGGGCGATCCGAACGCGAAGGGCAGCTACAAGCTGCCGCACCACCAGGTCGATGAGTCTGGGACGCCGGGCGCCGCGAACGTGAACGGTGTCCGTGCTGCCCTGCAGCGGCTCGGGGACCCGAACACGCAGATCCCCGAGTCGGACAAGGCAGGCTGCCGCAGCCATCTGCAGCGGCACCTTGACGACTTCAACAGCCGCTCTTCCTCGAGCCAGGCGGCCGCCGCTGTGGCGGCCGGAACCAACGAAGGAGGTACCCAGATGGAGACCGTCAGCTTCACAGACGGCAGGCCGCCGACTCTCGAGGAGCTGGCGGCCCAGCAGGACATGCTCCGCACCCGCCAGGTCGAGCTGAACGCCCAGGCCGCCGGCCGCGCGTTCACCGCCGAAGAGCAGTCGGAGTTCGACGAGCTCGTCGGCGAGATCGACCGGCTCGAGATCGCCCGCCAGAACTGGCAGGCGCGTCTGGCGACGATCCGCCGCCAGGCGGCCGACCCGGACCGCCAGGTCGCGATCGACCTGTCCGGTGGCGGGACCGCGACCGTGGTCGAGGACAAGCCCGGCTTCCACACGGCAGCGCCGCGCAGGATCCCGGACAACATCTTCGACGTCACCGCCTACGGCAAGCACGCCGGCTCCGTCGGCGAGCTCGCCGAGCGCTGGCACGACGGCGCGAAGCGCGCGAACGAGCTGCTGTCCTACGAGACGGACAGCCCGGAGCGCACCCGCGCGTTCGTCGAGCGCATGATCGCGAAGGACCCCTCGAACAAGGAGGCGGAGTCGTTCTCGCACCGGCTCCTGATGACCGGCAACCCGATGTACGAGAAGGCGTTCGGGAAGCTGGTCATGGGCAAGCCGCTGACCACGCACGAAGAGGCGCTGATCAACATGGCCGTCTCGAACACGGGTCTCGGCTCCGAGACGCCGGTGCCGGTCACGATCGACCCGTCCGTGATCCTCACCTCGGACGGCTCCGTCAACCCGCTCCGCCGCCTGGCCCGCGTGGTCACGATCACCGGCAACAAGTGGCAGGGCATCGCATCCGACGGGGTCTCGGTCGCCTACGAGGCGGAGCTGACCCAGGTCGCCGACCAGACGCCGAGCTTCGAGGCGCCCTCCGCCGAGGTCGCCAAGGCGCACGGCTGGGTCGAGTTCTCGATCGAGGTCGACCAGGACTGGGGCTCGTTCCGCAGCGAGCTCTCCTCGATGTTCACGGACGCCCGCGACCAGAAGGAGGCGGACAAGTTCCTCAACGGCACCGGCACCGACGAGCCGGAGGGGCTGGTCTACGCGCTCAACCTCGAGGCCGGGTCGATCGTCAAGACCGACTCGACCGGGACGCTGGCCCTCGCCGACATCGAGGACACCGCCGCCGAGCTGCCGGCCCGCTTCGACGCGAACGCGGTCTGGCTCGCGAACAAGGCGCTCTACTCGAAGGTGCGGGCGCTCGCCAACGCGGAGAACAGCCTGGACGTGTGGCTGCAGCTGTCCGCGTCGCCGGGCCAGCCGCCGAACCTGATCGGCTACCCCGCCTACGCCGCCTCGGAGATCTCGAAGCGGTACACGGTCAACCACGAGAACGTCGCGGTGCTCGGCGACTTCGGCCGCGGCTTCGTGATCGTCGACCGGATCGGGATGAACGTCGAGATCGTGTCCCTCGTGATGGGCCCGAACAACCGGCCCAAGGGCTCGCGCGGGATGTACGTGTACTTCCGGAACACGTCGGCGCTGGTCGCCGCGAACGCGTTCCGGATGCTCCAGATCAAGGCGACCTGAGCCTGACCGTCGCCTGACAAGCCGTAGGGGCCCGCCGACCGCATCGAGGAGGGAGGCGGGCCCCTGCGGGCCCTCGAGCCCCGAAAGGAGGGGCAGCCAGCAATGCAGATTCTCGTGCCGACGACATCGTGCGAGTTCACCTTCGACGGTGCGGTCCGCCGCTGGGTTCGCGGCCGCACCACGATCGAGGAGGGCCATCCGATCCTGAAAGGCCGCGAGCACCTGGTCGAGCCGCTCCGGATCGACTACCCCGCCCCGGAGAAGAAGCAGCGCGCGACGGCGCCGGCGTCACCCGCCAAGAAGTAGGAGGCACCCTCAGTGGCGAGCTACACCTTCAACATCATGAAGGGCCGGATCGTCGAGCTGTACAAGCAGACGAAGGCCGGCAACCCGGCCGCGTCCGGGTTCATCCTGATCCCGCTCGCGGTCGGCGACATCGAGGCCAACCGCCAGGACGACGACGACGTCGCCACCTTCCTGGCCGCCGCCCCGAACGAGGCCGGCGCATCCTGGGGCCGCAAGCCGCTGCAGGCCGCCGCGCTCGCGGCGCTCCCGGCCCCCGACGATGGCAACAACCGGTACGCCGTCCCGTTGCCGCAGGTGACGTGGACGACCCCGACCGCCGGCCAGAACACGGTCGGGCTCCTGGTCGCCTACGCGGCCGACGTGGCAGGGGCGGACGCGACCCTGATCCCCTGCACCTACCACGACTTTGCCGTCACCGCAGACGGCAACGACGTCATCCTCAACGCCGGAGACTTCTTCCGCGCCAGCTAGACGCCAGCACCATGCTGGCAACTAGCTGGCGGCGGGATCCGCGATGATCCCTGCCTTCAGAACGAACGGCGCCGGCGCCGCCGTCTACACGTCGAACAACGTCGCGAACCCGTCGACGCTGTCACCGACCAAGGCGGCCGCCACCCAGAACGGCGACCTGATGGTGCTGTTCACGTTCTCGCGTTCGATCACCGCGACCTGCGCAACCCCGGACGGCTGGACGCTGATCGACGGGCCGCTCCGCTCCGGCACCGCCTCCGGGGGAACCTGGTACGTGTACGCCCGGATCGCGACCGGGGCCGCCCAGGACGCCCCCTCCGTGGTCTGGACGGGCCTCACCACCGGCACCAGCGGCGACTCCTGCTCGGCGGCCATCGTCGCCTACCAGAACGCGATCGCGGTCAAGGACGGGACGAGCAACATCACCGACGCCTCGGTCGGGACGCCGTTCAACCTTCCGGCGCACACGACCACGAAGCGGTCGCTGATCGTCGCCGCCGCCGCCAAGGTGTACGACTCGTCGAGCGCGACGATCACGTTCGCCACCTACGCGGGCCGGCGAGCGCTCGGCACGACCAGCGGCACCGGCCACTTCGGCCAGCTGGGCGAGGTCGTCCCTGCCGCAGCCGGCACCCAGGCCGCCGTCTCGGTCACGAGCTCCTACACGACCGCCGTGCGAACCCTGGCGATCACGGTCGGCCTGTTCGGCGCCCCGACCGCGGTCACGCGCGCCGACCCGGGCGACATCGCTGACGAGACCGGCGCCGCCGTCACCCTGGTCGCGAAGAAGCGCGTGGCGATCGAACCTGCGGGCGAGACCGGGTCCGCGGCCGTGGTCAAGGCGGCCCATCCGCGCACCGTCGCGCCCGCGGTTGAGACGGGAACCGCGGTCGATCCGCTCTCGATCACGCACATCAGCGGCCAGCACGTCAGCCTGCCGCAGGTCGGCGACGCGCTCCCGGGCGACTCGAACACGGCCCTCGCGGTCAAGGCCGTCAAGCAGCTGGCGGCGGCGGCGGCGGCCGAGACCGATGCCGCCCAGGCGGTCAAGCCGGCCCAGCAGCTGG
>DASVWP010000151.1:0-8779 GCA_036393155.1 Solirubrobacterales bacterium
GGGCGCCAGGTCGACGTCTTCGTCGGCAGCTTCGAGATGTGCCACACGCTGCCCCTGGCCGAGCGCCTCGGCGCGCGGCCAGGCACCCTGCCGGCCGCCGAGCTGCTGATGACCAAGCTGCAGATCGTCGAGCTGAACGAGAAGGACCGCGGCGACGCCTTCGCCCTGCTGCTGGCGCACGAGGTCGCCGAGGCCGACGTCGACGCGAGCGGGGCCGACGCGATCGACGCCTCCCGGATCGCCTCCCTGACCTCGCGCGACTGGGGCCTGCAGCGGACCTTCGAGCTGAACTTCGAGCGGCTGCGCGAGGCCCTCGGCGCGCTGCCGCTGGAGGAGGGTGGCCGGGAGACGATCGCGGTGCGGATCGAGCGCCTGGCGGCGGCGATCGAGGCGGCGCCGAAGAGCCGCAGATGGAAGCTCCGCGAGCGGATCGGCGAGCGGGTGCAGTGGTACGAGGAGCCCGAAGAGGTCGATCGGGGCTGAGCGCTCGACCCATTTGACCGCGCCGGGTCGAGTAGGGTCGCGCGATGGCAACGCGGGTACTCGTGCTCGGCGGCGGTTTCGGCGGCCTGGAGCTGGCGACCGTGCTGTCGGCGGGGTTCGGCGAGGAGGTCGAGGTCACTCTGATCGACAAGGGCGATGCCTTCGTCTTCGGCTTCGCCAAGCTCGACCTGATGTTCGGCCGGCGGACGCCGGCGGAGGTGCGGTTGCCCTACCGCGAGCTCGCCAAGCCCGGCGTCCGGGTGCTGCGCGAGGAGGTCGTGGCGATCGACCCCGAGGCCCGCACCGCGACCACCGAGGCCGGGGTGCGCGAGGGCGACTTCCTGGTGCTCGCGCTCGGCGCCGATCTCGACGTCGCGGCGACGCCTGGCCTGGCGGAGGGCGGCAACGAGTTCTACTCGGTGCCCGGCGCCGAACAGGTCGCCACCCTGCTGCCCGAGTTTCGCTCCGGCCGCGCGGTGATCGGGATCTGCGGCCACCCCTTCAAGTGCCCGCCGGCGCCAAGCGAGACGGCGATCCTGCTCGACGACTACCTGCGTGAGCGCGGCGTCCGCGAGGCCTGCGAGATCAGCGTGGTGGCGCCGATGCCCGTGCCCGTGCCACCCTCGCCGGAGGCCTCCGAGGCGCTGCTCGCGGCCTTCGGCGAGCGCGGGATCGAGTTCCTGCCGGGGCGCAAGATCGTCTCCCTCGACCCCGCCCGGCGCCTGGCCCGGATCGAGGGCGGGGAGGAGATCCCCTTCGACCTCTTCCTCGGCGTGCCCAAGCACCGGGCGCCGCGGGCGGTGCTCGACAGCGGCCTCGCCCCCGAGGGCTTTGTCGCGGTCGACCCGCGGACCCTGGAGACCGCCCACCCGGGGGTCTACGCGATCGGCGACGTGGCCGCGGTGGGCGTGCCGAAGGCGGGCGTTTTCGCGGAGGGCGCGGCGCGCGTCGTCGCGGCGGCGATCGCCGCCCGGCTTCGCGGCGGCGAGGCTCCGAGCTACGACGGCCACGGCTCCTGCTACGTCGAGTTCGGCGCCGGCCTGGTCGGCCGCGTCGACGTCGACTTCCTCTCTGGGCCAAAGCCGACCGGCTTCTTCCAGGAGCCCTCCAGGGCCCTGATGTCCGAGAAGGCCGAATTCAGCGCCAGCCGCCGCCGCCGCTGGTTCGGCAGCTAGGCGAGCGCGGTCCAGAGCTCGCGCTCGGCGGCCTCGACCGCCCTGGCGCCCTCGCCGACCGCCTCCCAGAGCGCCGGCTCGGGCTCCTCGAGCTCGCTGGCCGCCCGGAACGCCTCGGCGAGCTCGCTCCAGCGCTCGCCGGCGGCCGCCGCCAGGGGCGCCTCACGCCGGCCGACCTCCGCCAGGAACCGCCCGTACATCGGCCGGAAGGCGCCGCCGCCGGTCCCGCGGCGCTCGATCACCTGGTAGGCGAAGCGGGCGCACCAGCGCCAATCCCCTGCTTCCTCCGGCCACGAGCCGGCCTCGGCGGCGAGGCGCTCGAGCGCCGGCAGGCCCTGGAATTCGCCCCAGGTCGGTTCGAGCATCTCCTTCGCCGCGTGGGCGATCGCCGCCGGCGCCGCGTCCAGCAGCCGCTCGCGGTCGACCGCCTCGGCGACCGTGAACATGTGCCCTTCCATCGGGTAGGCGGGGTGGCCGCTGTGGCGGGCCTCGGCGAGGTGGTCGAGCCGGGTCGTCTGCAGGTCCTCGAAGGCGGTGTCGGAGAGGTAGGCGACTTCGTCGTCGTAGCCGGCGAGGACGACGGCGTGGCCGGGGAAGTGGGCCGAGTTGCCGTAGTGGTCGAGGTGGTAGATGTCGGTCAGCAGCAGCGCCGGGTTGCCGGCGTCGACCTCGGCCCGCGCCGCCTCCCAGGCCTCGCGGTCGCCCTCGGCGAAGGTTCGCATCGCCAGCGAGGCCCCGGTCAGGTCGCGGAAGCTCTCCTCCAGGCGCGCCGTGCGGCCGTTGAACAAGCGGCTCGGCGAGGCGTCGGGCATCGTCAGGTAGTAGAAGCAGGCGCCGGCGCCGAGCCCGAAGGCCATCTCCTCGCTGATCTCGATCCCATGGAAGGCGAGCAGGTTGCGCAGCGCGGTCGAGCCGCAGTGGTGACCGGGCGTGTGGACGTAGCCGGGGACCGTTGGCACGGCGTAATAGTGACTGAGGCAGGGCCGCCGGGCAGCGCCGCGGCGCCCCCGCCGCCTATCCTGCCCCGGCGATGCAGAGCCTCGACCTCAAGCTGCTGCGGGCGATGCGGACCCGCTGGCACACCCCCGGCCTCGAGGAGGCCGCGAAAGCGCTCGGCAAAGCGGGCAACAACGGCCTGATCTGGGTGATCCTCGGCCTCGCCCTGGCGCTGATCGACTCCGAACGGCGCGAATCGTGGCTGATCTGCGCCGCCCTCGGGCCGATCGCGATCGGCCTCAACTACGGGATCAAGCTCCTGGTCCGCCGGCCGCGGCCGGTGCTCGAGGGCCTGCCGCCGCTCGGCGGCGCCCCCAGCTCGCTCAGCTTCCCCTCCGCCCACGCGCTCTCCTCGTTCGCCGTGGCAACGGCGATGTTCCGCGTCGACCCGGCGACCGCCGCCGCCCTCCTCGTCGCCCTCGCGCTCTCGCTCGGCCGTCCCTACCTCGGCATGCACTACCCGTCCGACGTCCTCGTCGGCGCCCTGCTCGGCGTCGTCCTCGGCCTGCTGGTGCCGCTCTCGCTGTGACCGGCGCCGCGGACATCGTGGGAGGCGGAGGATGAAGGTCGGCATCGTCGGGCTGCCGAACGCCGGCAAGTCGACGCTCTTCAACGCCCTGACCAAGGGCGGCGCCCAGACGGGCGACTACCCGTTCACGACGATCGAGCCCAACGTGGCGATCGCCCAGGTGCCCGACGAGCGCCTGGAAAAGGTCGCCGAGACGGTCGGCAGCTCGAAGCTCGAACCGGCGACGATCGCCTTCCACGACATCGCCGGCCTGGTCAAGGGGGCCTCCGAAGGGGAGGGGCTGGGCAACCAGTTCCTCGCCTCGATCCGCGAGACCGACGCGATCTGCCACGTCGTCCGCTGCCACCAGGACACCGGCGTCCCGCACCCCGACGGCCGCGTCGACCCGATCGCCGACATCGAGACGATCGAGACCGAGCTGGTGCTGGCCGACTTCGAGCAGGTCGAGCGGCGCCTCGGCCGGGTCGGCAAGGGGGCCAAGTCCGGCGACAAGGAGGCGATCGCCGAGCACGCCTGGCTGGAGGAGGTCAAGGAGGCGCTGGCCGCCGGTCGGCCGGCTCGCTCGATCCCGCTCCCCGAGGCGGCGCCCGACGCCGCCCGCAACCTGCAGGCGCTGACCAGCAAGCCGATCCTCTACGTCGCCAACGTCGACGAGGGGGACGCCGAGGCGCCGGCGGACGTGGTCGCCCACGCCGCCTCGGTCGGCGCGGGGGTGGTCGCGGTCAGCGCCCGGATCGAGGGCGAGCTGGCCGAGCTGGACCCCGCCGAAGCGGAGGAGATGCGCGAGTCCTACGGGGTCGAGGGCTCGGGCCTGGCGCGCCTGGTCCGCGCCGCCTACGAGCTGCTCGAGCTGATCACCTTCTTCACCGCCGGCGAGGGCAAGGAGGCGGTCGCCCGGCCGCTGCACCGCGGCGCCACGGCCCTGGAAGCCGCCGGGACGATCCACACCGAGATCATGGAAGCCTTCGTCAAAGCCGAGGCGATCGGCTGGGAGCAGCTGGTCGAGTGCGGCGGCTACGTCGCCGCCCGCGACAAGGGCCTGCTCCGCATCGAGGGCCGGGACTACCTGGTACGCGATGGCGACGTGATCACCATCAAGGTCTAGTCGCGCGATGCCTTTTACGGGCTATGGCCCGCAAAATACGTCGAGCTTCAGTCGAGGATCGTGACGATGCCGGAGGGGGCGTCGAGGTAGTCGAGGGTGCGGCGGGCGGCCTCGCCGATCTCGATCCGGCACTCGCCGCCGGGGTTCTCCTCGTGGTAGGTGCCCGGGCCCCAGAACTGGCCGTAGCGCAGGACGACGCCGCCGGCGTCGAGGACCATCGCCTCGTGTTCTTCGACCGGGCGGTGGGCGTCCCCCTCCAGTCGCCAGGCGATGCTCTGGGCGAGGAAGCGCGGCGCCTCGGCGTTGGCCGCGGCGGCGAGCAGGTTGCGGGTCCCCTCGGTGCGGATGCGCGAGTTGGCAGCCCCCATCTCGGGGATCCGCTCGATCTGGTCCGGCAGGTCGGTCAGTTGGTGCATCACCAGGTCGGGCTCGAAGGCGACGGCCGCGTCGCGCAGCGTCGCCGCGTCGTAGACGTCGAGGACGAGCGGCTCGGCGCCGAGCTCGCGCAGCATCTCGGCCTTCTCGCGGCTGCGGGTCATCCCGGCAACCGTGTGGCCCTCGGCGACCAGCAGCGGCACCAGCCGCCGCCCGATCACTCCGCTGGCTCCGGCGAGGAAGACGCGCATGACCCGAACCTAGCGAACCGCTCTCGTCGTCTTCGCGCCCACGGCCCGCGAGGCGGGGCTAGAGTCTCCGCATGGACGAAGGGGCGCGGTTCCCGCGGGTGGCCGCCAAGGCCGGCCACTACGAGAGCTTCTACGTCAAGGCCTGCGAGCCCGGCGGCGGCCGGGGCATCTGGATCCGCCACACCGTCCACAAGCGGCCCGGCGCCGAGCCCACCGCCTCGATCTGGTTCTGCCTCTTCGACCGCGCCGCCGAGGGGCCGCGGGCGACCAAGGTCACGGTCGGCGCCGCGCAGCTCTCGGTCCCGTCGGGTTCCTGGATCCGCGTCGCCGACGCCGAGATCGGCCCCGGCCGCGCCGAGGGCTCGGTCGACACCGAGGCGCTCAGCGTCGCCTGGTCGCTGAACTTCGCCGGCGACGCGGAGCCCTGCCGCTACCTGCCGGCCGACTGGCTCTACGAGGCGCCGTTGCCGCGGACCAAGTTCGTCGCCCCCTTTCCCGACGCCCGCTTCGAGGGCCGGCTGGAAATCGACGAGCGCTCGATCGAGCTCTCCGGCTGGCCGGGGATGATCGGCCACAACTGGGGCAGCGAGCACGCCGAGCGCTGGGTGTGGCTGGAGGGCACCGGCTTCGCCGAGGCGCCCGGCACCTACTTCGACGCCGGCGCCGCCCGGGTCCGGCTAGGGCGCCGGGTCAGCCCCTGGATCCCCTCGGGGATGCTGGTGCTCGACGGCGAGGCGCATCGTCTTGGCGGCCTGGGAGGGATCCGCGGCGCCGAGATCGACGAGCAGCCCTCGGTCTGCTCCTTCGTCCTGCCCGGCAAGGACGTCCTCGTCCGCGGCCGGGTCAGCGCCCCGGTCAAGGACTTCGTCGGCTGGGTCTACGCCGACCCCAAGGGACCCGAGCACAACACCGTTAACTGCTCGGTCGCCGACCTCGAGCTGACCGTCGAACGCCCCGGCCTGCCGGCCCGCCACCTCACCCTGCCGGCCGGCGGCGCCTACGAGCTGGGGATGCGGGAGACCGACCACGGCATCCCGATCCAGCCCTACCCCGACGGCTGAGGTGCCCTAGCCGGCGGCCCCGCCGGGGCTTCCCGCCCCCGCGCCCGAGCCGGACCCCGTCCCCGAGCTCTTGCCGTTGACCAGCTTTTCGAAGGTCATCCAGGTCCCGTAGCCGCCGAGCGCGACCTCGAGCTCTTCGCCGGTCACGGTGGTCGTGCCGCCGGTGCCGACGAGATTGGCGCTGACGATCCGCGGCGTCACGCCGGTCTTGGTGATCACCACCTGTTTCAGCCGCCCGTCGAGGTAGGCGCCGAGCCGCGAGCTGATTTCCGGGCCGCTGAACTTCAGCGTCCAGGTGTGCAGCGGGCAGAGGGTGTCGTAGGGGTCTGGCACGCCCTGCAGGTAAGGGATCGCCGGCCCGCCGAAGACGTTCTGGATGCTTTCGGTGTGGCCGCCCGAGCAGGCCGAGAAGAGGGTCTCGGCGATCTTGCCGCCGTACATGACGACCTGGCCGCGGGTCGATTCGGCCGCTTCGTTGCTGCTGGGGTACTCGCTTTCCAGGCCCTTGTAGACCTGGCTGCGGGTGTCGGCGTAGAGGTCGAACCCGTTTCCGCCGACCCCCGCGGTGAGGGCGAAGGAGCGCGAGGCGACGGCCTGGGCCTTCAGCTCTTCGGCCGGCCAGGAGGGCGGCGACTCGTTCGGGATCACGCCCTTGACGTATTGCTCGACCGTCAGCGCGTTGACCACGTTGAGCGAGCCGGCGCTGCTTTCGGTCGGCACCGTCTCCAGCGCCCCGCGGTAGGTGCCGAGCCCGGCGATCGCGATCTTCCCGTGGCCGGCGGCGCGCAGCTTGGAGCCGCAGTTGGCGAGCGGCTTGCCGGCGGAGCTGCGCAGCCGGACCGTGTTGCCGACCCGGTGCGCCTGGTAGCTGCGCTGGGGATCGAGCTGCTGGCCGCAGGCGCTGGTCGCGGCGCTGAAGCCGACGTCGCCGGAGGAGATGTCCAGCAGGACGCGGACGATCCGCGGCTTCGGCAGCGTCCCCAGCGTGGTTCCCAGGTAGTAGTGGTGGAGGATGAACTGGTAGCTCTTGCCGTGCAGCGCGTAGCCGTAGGCGCCGTATGCGCTCATCCCGATCCCGTGCCCGAAGCCGCGCCCGTGGACCACCCAGCTGACGCTGGCCGAGGCCGGCGCCGGGGTCGCGAAGACCGCGCCGCAGAGGGCGAGGACAGTCAGGAGCAAGCGGTGGCGCAGGTTCATCCTCATCGGGCAGGGGTACTTCGATACAACCGTCCAGGAAACAGATTCGCCGCACAGTAGTCGCGGCCTGCGGGCGAATGAAGCCGGGCTTGCGCGGGAGCTACGCTGGCGTAAAGCAACAGGAAACAGGAGGAAGGACCGATGGCTACGGAGACTGCCGCCACCCTCGACCACAAGCTCCTTGCCGCGGGCGAGTGGGTCGAGACCGGCGATTGGGACGAGGTGAGGAGCCCCTACGACGGCTCCGTGGTCGGCCGGGTCGCCCAGGGCGACGAGGCGCTGGTCGACCGCGCCGTGCGCGCCGCCTACGACGCCTTCCAGAGCGCCGACTTCCCCCAGCACAAGCGCGCCGAGGTGCTCGAAGCGGCCGCCCACCTGGCCTCCGAGCGCGTCGAGGATCTCGCCCACACGATCGCCGCCGAGGCCGGCAAGCCGCTGAAGACCGCGACCGTCGAGGCCAGCCGCTGCGTCGACACCCTCACCTTCAGCGCCGTGGAGGCCCGCAAGCTGACCGGCGGCACGGTGCCGATGGAGGCCTCCGCGGGCGGCGTCGGCAAGCTCGGCGTGATGCTGCGCGTCCCCTACGGGGTGGTCGGCGCGATCAGCCCCTTCAACTTCCCCCTGAACCTGGTCGCCCACAAGCTCGGCCCGGCGATCGCCGCCGGCAACGCGGTGGTCCTGAAGCCCGCCGGGCAGACCCCGATCACCGCGCTGAAGCTGGCCCAGATCCTGCTCGACGCCGGCCTGCCGGAGGGCTGGCTCTCGGTCGTCCCCGGCAGCGGCTCGGAAGTGGGCAACGCCTTGGTGCAGCACGAGCTGACGGGGGCGATCACCTTCACCGGCTCGGCCAAGGTCGGCTGGGGCATCCGCTCCGCCGTCCCCCACAAGAAGGTCAACCTCGAGCTCGGCTCAAACGCGCCGCTGGTGGTCAACGAGGACGGCGACTGGGAGACGGCCGCCGACAAAGCCCAGATCCACGCCTTCGCCCACGCCGGGCAGGTCTGCATCTCGATCCAGCGGATCCTCCTGCACGAAGCGATCGCCGCGCCCTTCACCGAGCGGCTGATCGAGAACATCGAGGGCCTCAAGGTCGGCGACCCGCTGGACCCCGAAACCGACGTCGGGCCGCTGATCACCCCCGAGGACCGCGACCGGGTGAAGCAGTGGATCGACGAGGCCGTCGCCGCCGGCGCGGAGCTCCTGACCGGGGGCGAGCTGGTCGACGAGGGACGCTGCCTGGCCCCGACCCTGCTCGGCGCGCCGCCCAAAGACACCAAGGTCTGGTGTGAGGAGGCCTTCGGCCCGGTGGCGACGATCGACACCTTCGCCGACTTCGAGGAAGGCCTTCAGATGGCCAACGACTCCAAGTTCGGCCTGCAGGCCGGCGTCTTCACCCGCGACCTCGGCCGCGCGATGCAGGCCGGTCGCACCCTGGAGTTCGGCGGCGTGATGGTCAACGAAGTCCCCGCCTTCCGCGCCGACCAGATGCCCTACGGCGGCGTCAAGGACTCCGGCAACACCCGCGAGGGCCCGGCCTTCGCGGTCCAGGAGCTGACCGAGGAGCGCTTCGTCACGTTCCAGGGGTAGGGGCTGGGTGGTGGGGTAGG
>DASVWP010000152.1:0-3114 GCA_036393155.1 Solirubrobacterales bacterium
TACGGGCGCGCGCTGGAGCTGGTCCACTCCGACGGCGAGCGGGAGCTGCTCAGTCGTCGCCGAGCGGAGCTCGAGGCGAGTAGCTGAGCCCGTCGTGGCCGGCGGTCCGCTGGGCCAGGTGGACCAGCAGGCCGTCGATCCCGCCTTCGGCGAAGACGCGGCGTTGCCTTTCGGCGCCGTTGCCCTCCAGCAGGATCCGCTCGATCTCTTCCAGGGCCCCCTCGCCGCCCAGCTGGCTGGCGTAGGGCCGGGTTTCGTCGAGGACCCGGCGGGCGACCTCGCGGGCCGGCAGCGCCGTGTGGTCGTCGACCATCAGGCGCGCGTCGAGCCCGTGGCGGCCGGCCTGGTGGTAGGACTCCTCGACCGCCTCGCGGGCCAGCGGCGGGGTCTGGGCGCGGTCGATCTCCTTCGCCGCCAGGCCCTGGACCAGGGCGGCGATCGCGACGTTGGTGTTGACCTCGGTCTGCACGTCCATCCCCCGCACCTCGACCGTGCCGAGGTTGGGATGGGGACGCACGTCCCACCAGAGGTAGGTGTAGTCCTCGACCCCGGCGGCGAGGATCAGCTGGTCGGCGACCCGGAGGAAGTCGGCGTAGTCGCGGAACTCGCGCGGCAGCTCGAAGCGGGGGTAGCTGCGCACCACCGCCATCCGGGCGCTGGCCAGGCCCGAGTCCTCGCCGTCGCGGTAGGGCGAGTTGGCGGTCAGCGCCTGCAGCAGCGGCAGGTGCAGGCGCATCGCGTTGGCGACCACGATCGCCGTTTCGGGATCGGGCATCCCGACGTGCACGTGCAGGCCGCAGGGCGGCGTGCTGAGGATGCCCGCCAGGTCCTCGCGCACCAGCTCGTAGCGCGGCTTGTCGATGAAGACCGCCTCGCCGGTCTCCCCCGGGTAGATGCCGGCGCCGACCAGGCCGATGCCGGTGCGCCCGATCGCGCGGCGCAGCGGCCGCAGCTCGGCCGCCGCCTGCCCGGCATCGAGGCAGATGCCGGTCTTCAACTCGATCTGGCCGGCGAAGATCTCGGTGCTGACCTGCTCGCGCGCCTCCGGCTCGATCGCCGCCATCACCGCCTCGGCGGCGGGACTGAGGCAGCGGCGGCCGTCGATCAGCAGCAGCTCTTCCTCGACGCCGATCGAGAGCGGCGAGGAGGCGCCGAAGCGGTGGTCCTTCACCGCTTCCTCCTCGGGGCCGGAGCCGGACGGGCCGGCGGGATGTCGGGCTGGGGTCTCCATAGCGGGTTCGCGCTCGCTTGCGGGCCCATGACTCCCTCCACCGGATCGCCGTGCCCCGAGCGTCCGGCTGCGCGAGTCGTCTACCCGCGGCGATCCGGGAGCTAAACAGACCTCACTTGTAGACGGCCAGCGGCAGGATCACCGCCCCGGGGGCATAGAGCTGCGTCTGCCGCCTCAATTTGGCCAGGAAGCAGGCCCGGCCGGCGATCTGCTTCTTTTCCGCCGGGTCTTCTTCGAGTTCGAGCCGGGTGCGCCGTGTGCGGCAGCTGTGGCTGACGTGGTCGATGAGGTAGTTGGAGGCCTGTTCGAGCGGGCCCTTCCAGATCTCCTGGGTGGCGTAGTCGGTGTAGGCGGGGGTCGGCTCGCAGCCCGCTTCGCCGCCGGCCGGCGCCGCCGTCCCGCCCGAGGCTCCCGGGCCGCACTCGACTTCGTCGGGCCCGAAGACCCGGACCACCTTGCCGATCACCACGACCCGACCGCCCGTGTACTCGTCGTGGTCCTTTTCCAGCAGGCTGCGCTCGGTGGTCAGGTCGCCGTAGCGCATCGGCAGCAGCAGCTTCACGGCCTCGCTACTCGGCCGGTGCGGGGCCACGACGGCGAAGGTGATCCGCGGGTCGGGGCCGACCTGGTGGGCGAAGGATTCGGCTTTGCGCCGCTGTTCTTCGGCCCGGAGGGCGCTGGCTTCGCTGGCTGCCTGAGGGAACAGCGCCGCCAGCGTCGCCGACTGGCGGACGACCACGTAGGGACGGATGTAGCCGGGCCCGAGCAGGTGGTTGGTCGAGAAGCGGACCAGCCAGCCTTCGCGCAGCTTCCGCAGGCTCGCCGGGCGTTCGAGACTCACCGGGTGCAGGCTGACCCCGCGCAAGCGGTCGGCCCGCAGGTCCCCGAGCAGCAGCCCGAGCTCGCTCGATTCGGTCCTGGTCAGGGTGCTGTCGGCGACGTTTTCGTGCTGCGAGGAGGCCCCGACCTTGAAGCCGGTGCTCGAGGCTTCGCCGCTGACGGTTTCGATTTCCTTGCTGATGTGGTGGATCTGGCCGACTTCGCCGCCCTCCAGCTGGGTGACGTAGTTGAGGATGCGGGCGCCGTCGAGGTAGAGGAATTCGGCCGGCGGGATGCGGGCCTGGAACTGGCCGGCGCCGGAGGAGCCGTCGTCGTCGAGGACCCGGCCGAGGACGACCGCCGCCACGACCACGGCGCCGATGAGGCCGATCGCCAGGGCCTGGTTGCCGGAAATCTTCACACTGACCTCCCGTGGTTTGCCGGTGCGGTCTCTCCGCGACCAGTCTTGCCGCTCCCGGGCTGACCAGTCAAGAATCTCGGAGTTTCTAAACCGAGCGCAGGACCGCGAGGGCGGCCTTGTAGCCGCAGATGCCGTGGGCCCCCGCCCCCGGCGGCGTCGCCGCCGAGCAGATGAAGACGCCGGGGATTCCGGTCGCGTAGGGGTCGAGCCCGGCGCGGGGACGGAAGATCATCTGCCGCGCCGTGTTGGCGCCGGTCGCGAGGTCGCCGGCGATCATGTTTGCGTTCCGCGCCTCGATCTCGGCCGGGCCCCTCGCGGTCCGGGCGACCACCCGCTCGCGCAGGCCCGGCGCGAAGCGCTCCAGCTGGGCCAGGATCGCCTCCGTGGCGTCGCCGGGATAGCCGCTCGGAACGTGCGCGTAGGCCCAGACCGGGTGCAGGTCGCCCCGCGAGCGACCGGGGTCGGCCAGGTACTGCTGGCCGACGAGGACGAAGGGGCGCTCCGGCATCCGGCCGCGGTTGATCTGGCGCTCGGCGGCGACCAGCTCGGCGAGGGAGCCGATCACGTGGACGGTCCCCGCCCGCCGCGCCGCCTCCAGCCGCCACGGCACCCCGCCCTCGACCGCGAGGTCGAGCTTGAAGGC
>DASVWP010000153.1:0-12797 GCA_036393155.1 Solirubrobacterales bacterium
AGCTGGTCAAGCAGCTCGGCGCCGTCGACTACATCAACCGCCGCGAGTTCGGCGAGATGATGCGGACCCGGGAGAACCTCACGGATCCCGCCGCCGACAAGGAGCGCTTCCGGGCCTCGCGCGGCTTCGCCAACCGGCTCAAAGAGATCCTCGGCGACTCCCCCGACATCGTCTTCGAGCACGTCGGCCAGGCGACCTTCCCGACCTCGGTCTACGTCGTCAAGCCGTTCGGGAAAGTCGTGATCTGCGGTGCCACCTCGGGCTTCCAGCTCGACTTCGACGTCCGCTACCTGTGGATGCGCCAGAAGCAGATCATCGGCTCCCACTTCGCCAACGCTTATGAGTGCATGCGGGCCAACCAGCTGATGGCGGAGGGCAAGGTGCGGCCGGTGCTCTCGGAAACGATGGGCTTCGACGGCGTCCCCAAGGCGCACCAGCTGATGCACGAAAACAAGCACCTCGGCAAGATCTCGATCCTCGTCGGGGCCGAGTCCGAGGAGGAGGGCAAGGACGAGCCGGGCCCCGGCGCGATCCGCGCGGAGGTCGGAGCATGAGCGCAGGGCAAGCGAGAACCGAAAGGGGAATTTGATGGAGGTCTGCACGCTCGACTGGCACATCACGCCACTGCGCGCCGATCGCTGGCTCGACCTCTGGGAGCCCGCCGCCGCGAGGATGCCCGCCTTCGGGGCCAAGAGCTGGTCGCTGATCCGCTCCCACGACGACCCGCTGCACTTCGTCCAGACCTCGATCTGGGAGAGCCACGCGGACTTCGAACGCTACTGGTACTCGGATGAGATCGGCGCCGCCCGGGCGACGATCATCGACCTCTACGACATCCCGCTGCTGCCCGAGTGGCACACGCTGATCGCCGCTGAATAACGCCCGCCGGCGCCCGGAACCGCGCGCCGGCGGAAGCTAGGCGCGCTCCAGCGGCGCCATCGTCAGGCCGGCCGACTCCAGTTGCTGCCA
Source organism: Solirubrobacterales bacterium (assembly GCA_036393155.1). Lineage (GTDB taxonomy): Bacteria > Actinomycetota > Thermoleophilia > Solirubrobacterales > 70-9 > VAYN01. The sequence goes on from DASVWP010000153.1 coordinate 970, forward strand.
GTAGTGCTCGGCCGGCTCCCGCGGGCCACTCCAGACGATCGCCTGACCGCTGTGGTGGATCTGCTCGGCGATCCGGTGGCCCTGCTCGAGGCTGACTCCGGGCAGGACCGCTGCAAGAGTTCGGGCCACGTGCTCGAAGGTGTTGTGGTTGTCATTGCGAACGATCACACGCCAGTTGCCTCCCAGCCCTGAATCTGGTCCTGCGTGGCGCGGCCGCTCGACGGTCGACGTCGACATAGGCCAGCATTATGCAATGCGATGAGCCGGCCGCAGGACAGCCGCTTTCCGTACCTGCCTGGAATCGACGCACTCCGCGCCCTCGCGGTGCTCGCGGTGTTCTTCTACCACGCGGGCGTCGGCTGGCTGCCCGGCGGCTTCCTCGGCGTCGACGTCTTCTTCGTGATCAGCGGGTACCTGATCACCTCGCTGCTGCTGCGCGAGTTCCGGGCCGGCGGCCACGTCCGGCTCGGCCGCTTCTGGCTGCGCCGGGCCCGGCGCCTGCTGCCCGCGGTCGGCGTGCTGATCGCCGTGACGATGGTCCTCGCCGCCCTCTTCCGCTCCAGCCAGCTCGACCAGGCGCGCGGCGACGCCCTCGCCTCCCTCCTCTACTTCGCCAACTGGCACTTCGTCTTCGCCCACCAGTCCTACTTCGAACAGTTCCAGAACCCGTCCCTGTTCACCCACCTGTGGTCGCTCTCGGTGGAGGAGCAGTTCTACCTCTTCTGGCCGCTGATCTTCGCCGCCGGGATGAAGCTGTTCGGCCGCGGCAAGCTGCTGGTCGGCGTGCTGGCCGGCGCCCTCGGCTCGCTCGTCCTGGCCTGGATCCTCTTCCACCCGGGCAGCGACGCATCGCGGGTCTACTACGGCACCGATACCCACGCGGTCGGCCTGCTCGCCGGGGTCGCGCTGGCCCTCGTCTGGAGCCCGATCGAGCTGCGCCGCCACCGCAGCGGCCCCCTGGTCGGGCCGATCCTCGACGGGGTCGGGGTGCTCGCCCTCGGCTACGTCGTGCTCAACCTGCTGCACGTCCACGACTACGACCTCGCGCTCTGGCACGGCGGCTACCTCTGGCTGGCGATCGCCACGGCCCTTCTGCTCGCGGCACTGGCCCATCCCGCCGCCCGCCTCGGCGGCCTGCTCGGGCGGCCCGCCGTGCTCTGGCTCGGCCTGCGCAGCTACAGCTTCTACCTCTGGCACTGGCCGGTCCTGGCGCTCACCAGGCCCGGCGTCGACGTCTCCCTGCCGCGGGGCGTCCTCATTCCCCTGCAGCTGGCGCTCGTCCTCGTCCTCTCCGACCTCTCCTACCGCTACGTCGAGCTGCCGTTCCGCGGCAAGGCCCCCTTCCCCGGCCTCCCCGACAACTGGGTGCGAGTCGCGCGCCCGGCGCTCCTCGCCGGCGTCCTGGCAATCGTCGCCTTCGTCGGCTGGAGCGGCCTCTTCGCAACCAGCAACCACGCCCTCGAAGCCGCCGCCTCCGCCCCGACCTCAGCCACCGTCCGCGCCAAGCCAGCGACCGCTGGGTCAGGTGGCGACCCGTCCACCGAACGGGTGCCCCGCCCGCTTGCACCCGCCAACCGCCCACCCCGGATCATCGCCCTGGGCGACTCCGTGATGATCGGCGCCGCCGAACGCCTGGCGGCGCGCCTCGGCCCCGGCTTCTCGATGAGCGCCGAAGTCGGCCGCCAGGCCGCCACCTTCGTGGAAATCGTCCAGCGGCTGAAGCGCGAAGGCCACCATCCCGAGGCGATGATCATCCAGATGGGCAACAACGGGCCCCTCTACGGGGATGAAATGGAAGCGATCCAGAAGGCGACCAGCGACGTGGGCCAGCTCTTCCTGATCAACGACCACGCACCGGTCAGCTGGCAGGAAGAGTCGAATCACGCCCTGGCCGAAGCCGCCGAGGACTGGCCCCACACGACGCTGATCGACTGGGCCTCACTGGCGGACTCGGCCCCGGAAAGCTGGTTCTGGGATGGCATCCACCTCACTCCCCAGGGAGCCGGCAACTACGCGCGCCTGGTCTCCAGGGTCGTCCACGAACACGTCGCCTTCCCTCCGCCGGCGGCCAAGGCCGTGAAGCGGCGTCAGGGGCCAGCCGGCTCAGCCGAAGGGCGGGTGGTAGAAGTCCCCCACCCGGCGCATCGGGAAGGGGGTTGAGGTGGAGCCGCCGAACCGGGCTCGCACCGCTCCCTTCTTGTCCTTCCCGTAGTCGCTGTGCACCACGCCGCGGAAGACGCCCACGGAACTGGCCTTCAGCTTCGCGAGGCGCCGCCAGTGGCCCTTCCGCAGCGCTTCCAGCACAACCTTGCCGCCATGACTTGACGGCGTCCGGCCCCAGTACTGCAGCGACTTGCCCTGGCGGATCGCCGTGAAGGGGAAGCGGAAGGCGTTCATCACGGGCTTGGGCCGCTGCGCGGCAGCCGTCGGGGCCCAGTAATAGAGGCCGGACTGGAGGGTTTCGCTGAAGGGACGCTGCGGTTCGGGTTCCGCGTCGGCGAGGCTGTACCAGAAGAAGTTGCTGACCCCGGCCGACCAGGCCTCGTGGAGCGCTTCCGCGATCCACTGCGACTCGATCTTCGCCGGCAGTCCACCCGGGTCGGGCGGCTTGGAGTCATAGGAGTACTCGGTGATCCAGAGCGGGGTGCGCTTGAAGGCGCCGGCGATGCGGCCAGCCCTGTCGGCCGCCTTGAGCAGGTTCTGCAGCTTCGGGATGTCCCCCATCTCGACGTCGTTCGGGCCCCCTTCGTGGGTCGGTCCGCCGGTCGTGTACGGGTGGATGTCGAAGATGTCGAAGTGGACCCCGCCTTCGCATTCGGTGCCCACCGGCCTGGGGTGCTTGCCCGCGCTCATGCAGAGCAGTTCGCGGGTGAACTGCATCGGGCCGATCGTGTATTTCGGCACGGCGATCGGCCCCAGCCCGGCGGAGATCACCAGGTTCGAGGGGTCGACCGACTTGACCGCGGAGTAGAAGGCGTTGATGAGGGTCCGGTAGTGGATCGCCGAGACCGGCTTGCCGTTTTCGAACTGAGGCTGGAAGAAGAGGCTGAGGTTCGGCTCGTTCAGTCCCTGCCAGTAGGTGACATGAGGGAGCCCTTCGAAGGTTCCGCTGTAGCGCCGCACCGCGGCTTTCGTGAAGGCGGCGAGAGCCGCCGGGTCGACTTCGCAGGTCGCGTCGTAGGCACCGATCGGGGTGCAGTGCTGGGCCCAGGTCGGGGCACTGCGGATCTGGAACACCGGGGTCAGCCCCTGGGCGACCGCGTTCTTCACCCAGGCATCGGTGAAGCTCCAGTCGTAGTTGGGGTCCCCCGGGTTTTCGGGGTTCCAGGAAGCCGGCTGTTTCGAGGGCGCGACGACGGCCCACCGGATCGGCGTCTGGGCGAACGTCGAGCCGGTTGCCCTGACGTGTTCGAGCGCCGCCGGTTCGTTCCAGTCGATGTAGGAGATCCCGGTGTCGAACGGCCGCATGGCCTGTGCCGGGGCGGCGAAGGCGGCAGCTGCCAGGCAGGCGCCGACCACCGTCGTCAGTGCAGTCGCGAACCTCATCCGCCCCCGGGTGGTCAGCCGACCTGGCGCCTCTGTCGCCAAACGTAAGCGATGGACCAGGCCACGGTGAGGATGAGCAGCAGGGGCAGCACGGCGCCGAGCTGGCCGCCGCTCGACCCGGTTGCCTGACCGAGCACTTCGCCGAGGCCCGAGGAGCCGCTCGGCTGCGGCACGCTGACGGATTGGGGACGCGGCTGCGCTTCGCTGGCCCCGCCGGCTCCACCGCCGCCCCCTTGGCCACTGCCCGAGCCGCCACCGGCCGAGCTCCCCTTGTGGGGATGGGAGCCGCCGCCGGCGTGGGCGCCTTCGCCTTCGGTGCCTTCCCCGCTGCCCGTGCGCACGGGCACGGGCGCCGTTTCGGCTGCCAGTTCGGCCACCGCTTCGCCTTCGGCGCCCTTGCTCTTCAGAGCGTTGGCGGTGTGCTGGCCGAGCACCTGGGACGGCTTCTGGTTGCCGCCGTTGAGTTCGCCGTTCTGCTTGGCTTCGCCGCCGGCGGTCGGATAGGTCTCCGTATACTGCGTCGCCGCCGAGTTGCCGGGAGGCACTACCTGTTCCGCCGCCGCGAGCGGAGCGGATACCAGGGACGCAACGATCGTTGCGGTTGCGGTTGCGATTCTCAGCAGGCGCATGTCAGTCGATACATGAAACCAGACAACTCTGGCTTGCCGCGCACTTGACTGCCCCAAGAAACCAATTCTTCGACGCGAGTTTCGCCTGGTCCTGGATCCTCGGCTTCGGGCTGACCGTCTACCTGGGGATGGAAGGCGGCGGATTCGACTCGCTGATCAGCGGGCAGGTCGGCGTCCTCGTCTGGTGGGTCCTCCTCTTCGCCGTCGCGGTCGGCGCACTTCCCCGGCGGCGGCCGACGACGATCGCCTGGACCGCCCTCGGGATCCTCGCCTGCTTCGTCGCCTGGACGGCGCTCAGCCTGATCTGGACCGAGAGCACCGAAAAGACCCTGACCGACTTCGCCCGGGTGGCCACCTACCTCGGGGTCTTCGGCCTGGGCCTGTTCACCCGCGGGCCGCGGAGCGCCCGCCACACCGTCTCCGCGATCGGTGCCGCGATCGCCGTGCTGGGCGTCGTTGCCCTGCTCTCGCGGCTGCACCCGGCCTGGTTCCCCTCGGCCCGCCAGACCGGCAACTTCCTGCAGACGGGCCGTGAACGGCTCTCCTATCCGGTCAACTACTGGAACGCGCTGGCCGCGCTGTTGGCGATCGGGATGCCGCTGCTCCTCTGGAGCGCGACCTGCGCCCGCACGACCGTCGCCCGCGCGTTCGCCGCCGCGTCCCTGCCGGCGCTGGTCCTCGCCGCCTACTTCACCCTCTCCAGGGGCGGGATCGCCGCCGCGGCGATCGGCCTGGCCCTGTTCCTCATCCTCACCCCCGACCGCATCCCCAAGGCCGTCACCCTGCTCTTCGCCGCGGTGGGCGGCGGCATCCTGGTCGCCATGGCGGGCGCCCGAGACGCCCTCACCCACGGCCGCGCGACCGACCTCGCCCACCACCAGGGAACCCAGGTGCTGCTCGCCACGCTGGCCGTCTGCGTCGTCGTCGGCCTCCTCCAGGCGGCGTTCTCGGCCCTCCTGGAGCGCCGCGGGCGGCCCCGGTGGTCGGTGGTCTCCCCCCGCGCGGCTCGCACTGTCGCCATCGCGCTGGTGGCGGTGCTGGTGGTCGGCGTGGTGGCCGTCGCCGCCTCGGGCAAGGCCTCCCGCGCCTGGAACGACTTCAAGCGGCCCAACAGCGGTCCCGGGCACGGATCCACCCGGCTCAACAGCGTCGCCGGGGAGAGCCGTTACCAGTTCTGGAGCTCCGCCTACCGCGAGTTCGAGCACCGGCCGCTGACCGGGACCGGCTCCGGCACCTTCCAGCTCTGGTGGACCCGCGACGGCGACTACGAAGAGAACATCGTCGACGCCCACTCCCTGTACCTGCAGACGCTGGGCGAGCTCGGCCTGGTCGGCCTGGCCCTGCTCGCCGCCTTCATCGCGCTCTCCCTCGTCGTCGGGACGCGCGCCGTGCTGCGCGCCCGGGTCGAGTCCAAGCCGGTGCTCGCGGCCGCCCTCGCCGGCTCGACCGCGATCTGGCTCACCTCGATCTTCGACTGGACCTGGAAAGTCCCGGTCCTGCCGGTCGCCTCGCTGCTGCTGATCGCGGTCCTGGTGGCGGCGCGGAGCCGCTCGAGGGAACGAGAAGTCGAAGCGGGCGCCGAGACCGCCGGGTTCGCCGAGGAGGAGTCGACGCGTGCCGGCCTGCCGCTGCCCGCCAGGGCCGGAGCGGCGCTGGCCGCCGCAGCGGCGATCGTCGGCATCGCGATTCCCCTGGCCTCGACCTCGCTGGTCCGCAGCAGTCAGTCCGCGGCGCGGGCGGGGAACGTCTCCGCGGCGCTGGCCGACGCCCGCTCGGCGCAGAACGTCGAGCCCGGCGCCGCGGGACCGCGCCTGCAGCAGGCGCTGGTGTTGGAGACGGCCGGCGACTACGAAGCTGCCGCGGCGGCGGCGACCGCCGCGGCCGACAGCGAATCGACCAACTGGCGAATCTGGCTGGTGCTCTCGCGGATCGAAGCGGAGCGAGGGAACAGCGACGCCGCGGTCAGCGACTACCGCCGGGCCCGCTCACTGAACCCGACCGACTCGCTGTTTCACCGTCAGTAGGGGCTGGGCACCCGGACGACGACGTCGTCGACGCTGCCGATCAGCCCCGGGGCGCTCTTGGTCGCGCCGATCGCCACCGCCGAGGCGCGGCCTTCGAGTTCGCTGGCCGCTTCGTCGGTCGCTTCGACGGCCAGGGTGCTGCCGATGTAGCCGGCCAGCTGAGCCTGGCCTCGTTCCGGCCCGCTGGTCACGTTGACCGCCCGCAGGCGCATCTGGTTGGCCATGTTGATGCCCTGCACCGAGCGCTCGTTCTTGTCGATCGCCAGGTACTTGACGGCTTCCTTGGTCACCTTCACCAGCTGGACCTTCTTCTGCAGCGGAAAGACCAGCAGCTGGTACTTGGCGCCGCCGCCGGCGCGCAGTTCCAGCGCCAGGTAGGCGGCGTGCTGCAGCGAGGCCGGAGTGCCGCTGAGCAGGCGCTCGGTGGCGCCGATTTCAAGGTCCCGCCCGACCACCGGCGTGCGGTAGGAGCAGGCATCGGTGCGCTTGCCGAGCACGATCCGCATCGCCCCCGCCGCGCCCCCGCGCGAGCAGCTGCGCCCGGACAGCTTCAGCATCTGGCTGCGCTGGGCGGTGGATTCCATCCCGTTGCGGTAAATGCCGATCATCGTCGCGCCGGCCAGCGAGCAGACCAGAAGGCCGGCGGCCAGGGCGGTGCAGAGGGCGATTGCGAGTGGCTTTCTCATGCGGGGAGCGGCCATGACGGCCTCGGGCAGCCTAAACACACCCTGGCCCGAAAGATGCGGCAACGGCGAGGCTGAACGGCGGATTTCGGGACGGCGTCCAGCCGGGAAAGGGAATTGGCGCCGGCCCAAATAAGATTGAGCCATGAGCGACCACCGACTTCCCGAGCGCGATCGCCCCTGGGTGATGCGCACCTACGCCGGCCACTCCGACGCCAAGCGCTCCAACGAGCTCTACCGTCGCAACCTCGCCAAGGGGCAGACCGGCCTCTCGATCGCCTTCGACCTGCCGACCCAGACCGGCTATGACCCCGACCACGTCCTCGCCCGCGGCGAGGTCGGCAAGGTCGGCGTCTCGATCGCCAACAAGGGCGACATGCACCAGCTGCTCGACGGCATCCCGCTCGACGAGATGAACACCTCGATGACGATCAACGCCACGGCCGCCTGGCTGCTCGGGCTCTACGTCACGGTCGCCGAGGAGAACGGCGTCGCCCGGGACAAGCTCACGGGGACGACCCAGAACGACATCATCAAGGAGTACCTCTCGCGCGGCACCTACGCCTTCCCGCCGGAGCCCTCGATGCGGCTGATCGCCGACATGGTCGCCTTCACGGTCAACGAGGTCCCGAAATGGAACCCGACCAACATCTGCAGCTACCACCTGCAGGAGGCCGGGGCGACGCCGGTACAGGAGATCGCCTACGCGCTCTCCACCGGGATCGCCGTGCTCGACGAGGTGAAGGCCCGCGGCCAGGTCGCCGAGGCGGACTTCCCGAAGGTCTTCGGCCGCATCTCCTTCTTCGTCAACGCCGGCATCCGGCTGGTCGAGGAGATCGCCAAGCTGCGGACCATGGGCGCGCTGTGGCGCGAGATCGGCCGCGAGCGCTACGGCGTCACCGACGAGAAGATGCTGCGGTTCCGCTACGGCGTCCAGGTCAACAGCCTCGGCCTGACCGAGGCGCAGCCGGAGAACAACGTGCAGCGGATCGTCCTCGAGGCGCTCGCCGTCACCCTCAGCCGCGACGCCCGCGCGCGGGCGATCCAGCTTCCGGCCTGGAACGAGGCGATGGGCCTGCCCCGCCCCTGGGACCAGCAGTGGAGCCTGCGGATCCAGCAGGTCCTGGCCAACGAGACCGACCTGCTCGAGTACCCCGACATCTTCGAGGGCTCGAAGGTGATGGACGGGCTGGTCGAGGAGCTGACCGAAGGCGCCCGGGCCGAGATGGCGGTGGTCGAGGAGCACGGCGGCGCCGTCAACGCCGTCCCCTACATGAAGGCGCGCCTGGTCGAGTCCCACCGCGAGCGGGTGGCGCGGATCGAGCGCGGCGAGCAGAAGGTGATCGGCCAGAACAGCTTCACCGAGACCGAGGACTCGCCCCTGACCGCCGGCGCCGACGGCGGCATCCTCACCCCCGACCCCGAGGTCGAGCGCGAGCGGATCGCCGCGCTCGAGGAGTGGCGGGCCCAGCGCGACGAGGAGGCCGTGAAGGCGGCGCTCGAGGAGCTTGCGCGGGTCGCCGCCGACGAGAGCCAGAACGTGATGCCGGCGACGATCGCCGCCGCGAAGGCCGGCGCGACGACCGGCGAGTGGGCGCAGACGATGCGCGAGGTCTTCGGCGCCTACCGCGCCCCGACCGGCGTCGACGCCGCCTCCCCCGCCTCCGACCGCGAGCAGCTGGAGGAGATCCGACGCCGCGTCGAGGAGGCTTCCGAGCGGATCGGCCACCGGGTGAAGATCCTGGTCGGCAAGCCCGGCCTCGACGGCCACTCCAACGGCGCCGAGCAGGTCGCCCTGCGCGCCCGCGACGTCGGCATGGAGGTGATCTACCAGGGCATCCGACTGACGCCCGAGGAGATCGCCGAGTCGGCGCTGCAGGAGGACGTCGACCTGGTCGGCCTCTCGATCCTCTCGGGCTCGCACCTGGAGCTGATCCCCGAGGTCGTCCGCCTGCTCCGGCAGGAGGACGTCGACGTGCCGGTCGTGGTCGGCGGCATCATCCCCGTCGCCGACGCCGAACGGCTGCGGGAGGCCGGGGTCGCCGGCGTCTACACGCCGAAGGACTTCGACGTCAACCGGATCATGGGCGAGATCGTCGACCTGGTCCAGGATCGGGCCGGCGCCGCCGCCTGAGGCGCGCCGAGGCCTCGGCCTCGGCACAATGCAGGCATGAGCGAGTTGAACGGCGACCGCGGGTCCTGGCTGCGCTGCTACCGCTGCTGGTCTCAGAACCTCGAGATCCAGATCCATTACGACGCGATCCGCCGCGTGGACCCGGAGTCGGGAGCGCTGGCCGACGGGATCGACGAGGTGCAGGAATCGGTCGTGCAGTGCCTCGACTGCATGCACGACCAGCCCCACCTGACCTTCCAGGACGACCGGGTGGTGCCGATCGAAGACCGCTGGGAGCGGATGGTCGCCGGGACCCCCTGGGTCGCCTCCTGCACGGTCACCGTCGACCAGGACCGGGTCGAGAGCTGCTCGGGGCCCGAGTCGATCGAGTTCCTCACCTACGGCGCGTTCGGCGACGCGGGCGTGCGCGAGTTCTTCACCCACGTCCGCTTCCACAAGCACGACGACGAGCAGATCGTCGTCCACCTCCTGGTCGAGCTGTACGCCCGCTCCGCCCAGGAGGCGACCGAGGTGCTCGAAGAGGCGGCCCAGGGGCCGCTGGAGATCACCTCGCTGGCCGAGGAGTCGCGGCCGCCGGCGCACGCCTCGGGCGAGGCCCACTGAGCCCTTCTGGGCGCTCGGGTCCAGAAGGGCTCAGTGGCCCTTCTGGGCGCTCGGGTCCAGGACCCCCGCGTACTCAGGACTTTCCTGGGTAGTACCCAATAATTGACCCGCTTCCTGGACGCACGTCCAGGAAGCGGGTCCTAAAGCGTCCAGAGAGCAGGGCGCGTGCTCGCGCGTCCGGGATGGAGGACGAAGACGTTCGCATGCAACGGATTGCCCCCCTCCTCTCAGCCCTTGTAGTCCTTCTGATCGGCGCCACCAGCGCCCAGGCCGCGGTGGAAATCAACGCCCCGGCGGTCGTCGAAGCGCCCGGGAAGGTCCCCTTCTCGGCCTCCGCCCCCGCCACCGCTCGCCGCGTCGCCTTCTTCGTCGACGGCCAGCGACGCTGGGTCGAAGATCCGAGCGGACCGTTCAGCCGCTCCGGCCACCTCCGCCTCGACGCCGGCAGCCACAGCCTGGAAATTCGGGCCCTGGAAGCCAACGGTAGGGTGACCCGGAGGCGTCGGGTGACCGCGGTGACGCAGCGAACCACCCGTACGCGCGGCCATCACAAGACCACTTCGACGGAACCGGCTCCCGAACCCACGCCGACCGAATCGACCACGACCACGACCACCGAATCCACCACCACCAGCCCCGAAACCACCGAAACGACTCCCACGCCTGCCCCCGAACCAGCCCCCGCGCCGGAACCGACCCCGGAACCGACGCCCACGCCAGAACCGACCCCGGAATCGGAACCGACCCCTGAACCGGCCCCGGCTCCCACCCCGATCCTCTCGAGCGGCTTCGAGCAGGGCCTGACGGGCTGGAGCACCGCCGGAGTGGGCGAAGTGGTGCCGACCGTCGTCACCAACCCCGTGCTCAGCGGCACCCACGCCTGCCGCGTGCTCCTCACCGGCTCCCAGAACCGCTCGGAGCTGATCTTCGGCGGCAACGGGACGGACTCGACCCAGGGCACCCAGCACTTCTCCGAGGGTGCCGAATACTGGTACGGGTTCTCCTTCTACATCCAGCAGATGACCTGGGGGCACCCGGGCGCGCACAACCTGATCATGCAGTTCAAGAGCGAAGGCGAAGGCAGCCCCGCCTTCGGCCTCGACCTCTGGGACTACGCCGGCGACAACGGCACCAGCGGCGGCAAGGGCCTGTGGAGCGAAGGTGAAGCGATGGGCGGCGGCAACCGCTTCCTGGCGCCGCTCACCGAACACGCCTGGCACCAGATCACGGTCCACTTCCGCGCCTCCAGCGTGAACGCGGGCTTCTACGAAGTCTTCCTCGACGGCAAGCTCGTCGACGCCCGCAGCAACGTCAGCATGATCGTCCCCGGCCACTCCTACGGGTACATCAAGAACGGCATCTACCGCAACGGCGGGACCAACCCGGGCACCTCGGAAATATTCCTGGACAACGGCGCCCTGGGCACCAGCGCACTCGCCGTCGGCACCTCGGCGTTCTAGCCCGACCCTCAGCTGTCGCACCGACCCGGCCGCGGAACCCGCGGCCGGGTCGGCTTAGCACGTGTGGGCCCTGGCCTGCAAACCCAGTAGTACGTGCGTCCAGACAAAGGGACGCGAACTCCAGCACCGGCGCCCAGAGGTCGAGAGCCGGGCTGTATGCCGACTCTCTCGAAAAGCCCGAAAGGCGCCGTGGCGAAGCTGGCCGTCGCCGTCCTCGCCCTCGCCGCCTCCCTGACCGCCCCCCTTCCCGCCGCCGTCGCCTCTCCGCACGTGGCGCTCTCCTCCAACGTGCGGCTGACCGCCTTCCACGCCCACAGGCAGCGGGCCAAGGCGAAAAGCGGCGCTCCGACCGGCACCTCCAGCGCGCTCTCGGGCAACCCCTTCGAAGGCGGCTGCGACGGCAGCCTCAGCGGCTGGAACACCGCCGGGGCCGGCGAAGTCCTGCCGACCGTCGTCAGCAGCCCGGCCCGCACCGGCTCCGGCTCCTGCCGCGTCGTCCTGACCGGGTCCCAGAACCGCTCCGAGCTGATCTTCGGGGGCAACGGGGGCGGCTCGACGAGCGGGGAGATGCAGTTCACCGAGGGAGCCGAATACTGGTACGGGTTCTCCTTCTACATCCAGCAGATGACCTGGGGGCACCCCGGCGCGCACAACCTGATCATGCAGTTCAAGAGCGAAGGCGAAGGCAGCCCCGCCTTCGGCCTCGACCTCTGGGACTACGCCGGCGACAACGGCACCAGCGGCGGCAA
>DASVWP010000154.1:0-2724 GCA_036393155.1 Solirubrobacterales bacterium
CGCCCGCAGCTCCTCCTCCCCGACTTCGAGCGCGCCGTCGGCCCGCTCGGCCCGCACGGTCACCTCGTCCATCGCGCCGACCCGGTCGACGAAGATGCGGAACTCGAGCCCCAGGCCGTCGGTCTCGCGCAGCGCCCGCTCGATCGCCGAGGGATAGACGTTGACGCCGCGGACCAGCAGCATGTCGTCGACCCGCCCCAGCACGCCGCCGAGGAGGCGCGGGTAGGTGCGCCCGCAGGAGCACGGCGCTCCGGTCATGATCGCGGCGTCGCGGGAGGCGAAGCGGATCATCGGCTGCGAGGTCCGCCAGAGGTGGGTGTAGACGGTGGAGCCGCGCTCGCCTTCGGCGACCGCGGTGTGCGGGTCGTCGGGCTCGACCAGCTCGGTCCAGACCTCGTCGTTGTAGAGGTGGGGGCCCTGCATCTCGGTGCACTCGCTGGTCGTGCAGAAGGGGAACATCTCCGAGGTCGAGCCGGAGTCGCAGACCGTCTCCAGCCCCCAGGCCTCCAGCAGCCGGGCCCGCGTCGAGGGGATCGCGCCGCCCGGCTCGCCGCCCACCACCGCCCGGCGCAGCGGCGAGGCTGCGGGGTCGTAGCCGAGCTCGGCCGCCACCTCGGCCATGTGCAGGAGGTAGGACGGGGTGGCCTCGATCACCGTGCTGCCGAGAGTGAAGAGCAGCTCGACGTGGCGCCGGGTGTCGGCGGCGCCGATCGGGAAGCAGGTGGCGCCGATCCGCTCCGCCCCATAGAGCACGCCCCAGCCGCCGAAGAAGAGGCTGAACGGGAAGGCGAACTGGACGACGTCGCCGGGCCTCACCCCCATCGCCCACTGGGTGATCGCGAACACCTCGCCGGCCCGCCGCCAGTCCTCGGCGCCGACGCCGTAGAGCGTCGGCGTCCCCGAGGTGCCCGAGGAGGCCTGCACGCGCGCCACCTGCGCGGGCTCGATGCCCAGGTAGCTGCCGAACGGCGGGTGCTCGGCCTGGTCGGCGACCAGCATCTTCTTGTCGATCACCGGGCAGCGCGCGGTGAAGTCGGCCCAGGTCGCGACCTGGGAGGGATGGAAGCCGTGCCGGTCCCAGTGGCGGCGGTAGAAGGGGATCGACTCGTAGCAGCGCGCGAGCTGGACCTGCAGCTGGGCCAGCGAGGCCGCCTCGCGCTCGCCGCGGTCCCGGCACTCGCGCTCTGGGTCGAAGTGCTCCACCGACCCAGCCAAGCAGCGCCCGCTCAGGACGGCACGGCGGCGGCGCCGGGGGTTCGTGGAATCCCCAACCGGGTCGGGCACCGCGCCGGAACGCCCCGGCCGCCGCCCCTCAGTCGAGCCGGATTCGCGGCAGGTGGCGCCGCAGGAACCCCGGCAGCCACCAGTTCGCCCGCCCGGCCAGCTTCATGATCGCCGGCACCAGCAGCAGCCGGACCAGGGTCGCGTCGAGGATCACCGCCGCCGCCAGGGCCAGGCCGAACTCCTTCAGTTCGAGCACGTCGGCGACCAGGAAGCAGCCGAAGACCGCGGCCATGATCGCCGCCGCGGCGAGGATCGGCCGCGCGGTCCGCGCCAGCCCGGTCGCCACCGCGTCGTCGTTGTCGTGGGTCTCGAGCCAGCGCTCCTGCATGCGGCGGATCAGGAACACCTCGTAGTCCATCGAGAGCCCGAACAGCAGGGCGAAGACCATGATCGGCAGGAAGGTCTGGATGAAGCCGACGCTGGTGAAGCCGAAGAGGCCGGAGAGGTGGCCGTCCTGGAAGACCCAGGTGACGAGCCCGAAGGCGGCCGCGGTCGCCAGCAGGTTCATCGCCACCGCCTTGGCCGGGATCAGCAGCGAGCGGAAGATCAGCATCAGGTAGAGGAAGGAGAGCGTGAGGACGATCGCCAGGACCAGCGGCAGCTTGCCGAGGCTTTCGTTGGAGAGGTCCTCGAACTGGGCCGTGGTGCCGCCGACCAGCATCTGCGGGCCCGCGGCCGCGGTGGCGGCGGGGATCAGTTCGCCGCGCAGTTCTTCGACCAGTTCGGTCGCCGCGGTGGAGTCGATCGGCACCGCCGGGACGACGGTGACGATCGTCCGGTTGGAGCCGTCGCCGACGTTGATCGTCTGCGCCAGCAGCTTCTCGGCCTGCGGTTCGGCTTCCAGGCGGCGCAGCGCCTGCGGGCTGACCTGACCCGTGGCTTCCCGCAGCAGGACCGAGATCGAGTAGGCCTCGGCGACGCTCGGGTCCTTGTCGAGCCGGGCGGTGAAGCGCTGGATCGTCTGCAGGTCGCGGGCGTCGAGCGGCCCCTCGCCTTCGTGGGAGGCGACGATCTGGATCGGCGAGAGGACGCCGGGGCTGAAGGAGCGTTCGAGGATCGCCTGCGCCTTGCCGGTCGGGTATTCGGACACCGAGGACATCCCGAGGTCGATGCCGAGCTTGAGGTTCAGCATCGGCAGGGCGCAGATCACCAGCACCGCCACCGCGGGCACGGCCAGCCAGGGCCGGGCGAGCACCGTGCGCGCCCAGCGCTCCCAGCCGCCGGGACGCTCGGCGGCCTCCTCGTAGTCGGGCCGCCAGCGCTCCGGCAGCGCCCAGCGGTCGACCCGCGGCCCGAGCGCGGCGAGCAGCGCCGGCAGCATCGTCCAGGCGGTGATCAGCGTGCAGGCGACGACCAGGACCGCCCCGGCGGCGATCTCGCGGAACAGCGGCGCCTGGACGACGAACAGCGAGAAGAGCGAGATCATCACGATCGTCCCCG
>DASVWP010000155.1:0-19018 GCA_036393155.1 Solirubrobacterales bacterium
TAGGTGAGCAGCGGCGGGCGTTCCCCGGCGGGCGCGTAGCGCTCGGCCTCCCGCTCCAGCTCCCGGACCACCGCCATCACTACCTCCTCGCCCCCACCCCGGTGGCCAGCTCGCCGAGCCGAGCCGGGCCGCCGGCAAGCCGGTCCCGCGGCGGCGTCGAGAGGCCGTCCGCGTGGCGCAGGCCGCTCAGCAGCTCGCCGAGGGCGTCGAGCGAGCTGCGGCTGGGGCTCCAGCCGAGTTCCTCTCTCGCCCGGGTGGTGTCCATCAGGGGGACGCCCAGCGCCATGTCGATCCAGCCCGGAGGCGAGGGCTGCAGGCGCAGCTTCCAGGTCACCTCGGCGGCGCGGCGCAGCAGCCCCGCCGAGACGGGGACCGGCCTGGCGTGCAGGAGCCGGCCCAGCTCCTCGGGGCCGATCGCCGGCTCGGCGGCGACGTTGAAGGCGCCGCGCACCGGTCGCACCAGTGCCAGGCGGTAGGCCTCGCCGACGTCGCGCGAGTGGACCGCCTGGAAGCGCAGCCGCTCGACCCGCGGCACGATCGGGATCAGCTCGGGCCGGACGAGGAAGCCGGGCAGGAAGGGGCCGATAAACAGGCGGCGGATCTCGCTCGCCGCCTCGCGCTTGAAGATCAGGCCGGGGCGCAGGCGGACCACGCGGGTCCGCGGCGAGTTCGATTCGAAGGCGTCGAGCAGCGCTTCGACCCGCGACTTGTGGCGCGAGTAAAAGGAGGTCTGGATGCCGTCGACCGACCAGGACTCCGCCACAGGGCGGTCCTTCGGGCCGGGGGCGTAGGCGCCGACCGAGGAGGCGTAAACCAGGGTCGGCACCCCCGCCTCGGCGACGGCTTCGAAGACCCGCTGGCTGCCCAGCACGTTGACGCGTTCGAGGAGCGCTTCGTCGCGGCTCGGCTGGATCGCCCAGGCGAGGTGGACGACCGCGTCGGCGCCACCGAACAGCGCCGTCAGGTCGCTGCTGGTGACGTCGGCGGCCCGCCAGGTCACCTTCGGCGGCCGGATCTCGGGCACCCGACGCGCCAGGCCGACGACCTCCTCGACCTGCGGCTCGCGGGCGAGCGCCTCCAGCACGCTGGTGCCGACGTTGCCGGTCGCGCCGGTGAGGAGGACTCGCATGGGCTGCCGGTACCCGCAGCCGGGGTCAGGAAACGGTCAGTCCGCCCGATCGCCGCGCTGTTCGGCGGCGGTGCTGGTCGTCAGGCTGGCGGCCGGACCGCCGCTCAGCACGCGGCGGACCAGGCCCGGCGCGACGATGCGAAGGACCGCGGCGAGCTCGTAGTAGCGCGGGACGTAGCGCTCGGCCCTGCCGCCGGGGCCGGCCTCGTAGATCGCCTCCGCCACCCGCTCCGGGCTCGAGACGAGCCAGCGCGTGAGCGCTTTCTCGCGCAGCTCCGTGGCCGGGAAGCCCTCGGTCCGGATGAACCCCGGCAGGACCAGGCCGACGTGGACGCCATGGGGCTTCTCCTCGGCGTACAGCGCCTCGGTCCAGCCGATCAGCGCGAACTTGCTCGCCGAGTAGGCCCCGGTGCGGGCGCGGGCGACGCGGCCGGCGGTGCTGGCGACGTTGACGATGGCGCTCGGCGCCGAGGCGCGCAGCAGCGGCAGCAGAGCCTCGGTGAGGCGAACCACGGCGTCGAAGTTGAGCTCCATGTGACGGTGGACATTGGCGTAGCCGGCCTCCGCGAAGGAGCCGCGCCAAGCGGCGCCCGCGTTGTTGACCAGGAGGTGGAGGCGCCCCCCGTGCTCGGCCTCGAGGTGGGCGCGGACGCGCTGGGGGGCGTCCGCATCGGTGAGGTCCACGGCGAGGCAGGTGACGCGGCAGGGCAGCGAGTCGGCGAGCTCGCGCAGCCGCTCCTCGCGCCGGGCCACCAGCACCAGCTCGGTCCCCGGCTCGCGGGAGAGCCGGATCGCGGTCGCCTCGCCGATCCCGGCCGAGGCGCCGGTCACCACCGCCACGCGTGCCTCTCCGCTCATGGGGGGAACGCTATTGCAAGGATTGCCGCGATGGAGGCCTCGGCCGGACCCCACCACTCGCGCCTGAGCGCGAACCGCCGCGAAGGCGAGCAGGTGACGCCGCTGGAGCTCTTCTTCGACCTCGTCTTCGTCCTCGCGATCACCCAGTGCACGGCGCTGATGAGCCACCACCCGAGCTGGTCGGGGCTGGCCCCAGGGGCTGCTCGTGCTCGGCGTCACCCTGATCTCGGCCCCGCCGGCTGGTCGACGCGGAGCCCGGCAGGGTGCAGAACGAGCTCGCCCGCGACTCCTACTCCTACATTCACTTCGCCCTGGTCGCCGGCGTCGTCCTCGTCGCCTTCCGCTACCGCCACATCCACACCCTCAACCGCCACCGGCTGGGCCTGGCGGCCCTCTTTGCGGCCCTGACCCCGGTCGCCACCCAGGTGCCGGCGATCCTCGTCGTCGCGATTGCCGACCTGCCCCTTTGGGCGATGATCTTTTTCGAGCATCGTGGGTACGGGGACCGCCGCGGACAGCTGCGCCGCGAAGCCGCGCTGGGCGGCGTCGGAACCACTTGATAGACCCTTGACTGGACGAACGTTTGATTTTCGCCATACTGCCGAGCCTTGAGCCAGACGCCTGAACTTCTCGATCGCCTCCTCCGCGCCGGTGCCCCCTCTGGATACGAGGGGCCGGCGGCTGAGATCTGGCGCGACGCCGCCGGCTTCGCCGAGCTGAGCTTCGACGGCCTCGGCTCCTCGATCGCCCGGGTCGGCGAGGCCTCGCCGCTGGTCGCGGTGGTCGGCCACATCGACGAGATCGGGCTGATCATCACCCACATCGACGAGAAGGGCTTCCTCTGGTTCGCCCCGATCGGCGGCTGGGACCCGCAGATCCTGGTCGGCCAGCGGGTCGAGGTGCGCGGCCGCGACGGCCTCGTCCCCGGCGTGGTCGGCCGCAAGCCGATCCACCTGCTCGAGCCCGATCAGCGGAAAAAGGTCGTCGAGCTGAAAGGCATGCACATCGACATCGGCGCCGCCGACCGCGACGAGGCCGCCGAGCTGATCCGGGTCGGCGACCCGGTGGTGATCGCCGCCGAGCCCGTCTCGGTCGCCGGCGAGCGCCTGGTCTCCAAGTCGATGGACAACCGCCTCGGCGCCTACGTGGCGCTGGAGAGCCTGCGCCGCTGCCACGAGGGCGAGGGCCCCGGCGGCTCCTTCGCCGCGGTCGCCGCGGTGCAGGAGGAGATCGGCCTGTTCGGCGCCCGCACCGCGGCCTTCGAGGTCCGCCCGGACATCGCGATCGCCGTCGACGTCACCCACGCCACCGACGCCCCCGGGGTCGACGAGAAGGAGATCGGCAGCCACCCGCTCGGCTCCGGCCCGGCGATCGGCCGCGGCTCCACCCTCTCCCCCAAGGTCTTCGAGCTCCTGGTCGAGACCGCCGAGGCCGAGGGCATCGAGCACTCGATCAGCGCCAGCGGGCGCGGCACCAGCACCGACGCCGACGTCCTGCAGATCTCCCGCTCGGGCATCCCCACCGGCCTGGTCTCGATCCCCCTTCGCTACATGCACTCGCCGGTCGAGATGGTCGACCTGCGCGACGTCGAGGCCACGGTCGCCCTGCTGGCCGCCTTCGGCTCGCGGGTCAAGGCCGGCGTCGATCTCTCCCGCTAGGGCGGAAGGTACAGTCCTCGCATGAGGCTCCGGTCTCGGTCGTGGCCCTGGGCAGGGGCGATCCTGGCGGTTGTGGCGTTCGGCGCTTGCGCGACGCCGGCGGCGGCTTCGCAGCGGGCGCGGATCGGCGCCGCGGTCCGCACGGTGATGAGCGAAGAGGGCATCCCCGGCGCGATCGTCGGCGTCTGGCAGCGCGGCCGGGCGCCGGTCGTCGAGGCCTTCGGCAGCCGGACCGTCGACCTCGCGGCCGGGCAGGTCGGGCCGCCGGACATGAGCCCCGACCTGCTGATGAGGATCGGCAGCGAGACCAAGACCTTCACCGCGACCGCGGTCCTGCAGCTGGTCGGCGAAGGGAGGGTCGGCCTCGAAGACCCGATCTCCCGGTACGTGAAGGGCGTGCCGAACGGCGGCGCGATCACCGTGCGCGAGCTCGGCGACATGCGCAGCGGCCTCGTCGATTTCACCGACAACGAAGCCTGGGAAGCCGAATACCTGGCGGCCCCCACCCACGACTGGAAGCCGCGCCAACTGCTTGCCGCCAGCTTCAGCCTCCCCCCGTCCTTCCCGCCCGGGCAGGGCTACGAATACTCGAACACCAACTACGTCCTGCTCGGCCTGCTGGTCGAAGCGGTGACCGGGGAACGGATCGCCCGCTACGTCGAGCGCCACATCCTCCGGCCGCTCCACATGGAACACACCTTCGTCCCGTCCGGAGCCACGTTCCCCAGGCCCCACGCGGACGGCTACACCGTTCAGCCGCTCGAAGACAGGCTCGTCAACGCGACCGGCTGGAACTTCTCCTGGGCCTGGTCGGCCGGGACGATGGTCTCCGACCTCCACGACCTGCGGATCTGGGCCCGAGCCCTCGCCACCGGGACGCTGCTGAAGCCGGCGGTCCAGCGCCAGCGGGAGCGGTTCCTGCCCTTCCCCTTCTCCTCGCAGGCCGGCTACGGGTTCGGGCTGTTCGACGTCAACGGCTGGATCGGCCACGACGGCGCCGTGCCGGGATACGAGAGCCTCACCGTCTACCTGCCCTCCAGGCGGGCGACGATGGTGATCCTGCTGAACACCGACGCCGACCCCGAAGCCAACCTCCAGCTCGGGGAAGCGGTGAGCAGGGTGATTGCGCCGGGCCGGGTCCTCAGCTTCGGCTCGCCGACGCCGACTCCCTGAGGGCCGGCTAGTTGTCGCAGTAGACGGTGTTGCGGCCCGAGGCCTTGGCGGCGTAGAGCGCGGCGTCGGCGCGGGCGACGAGGTCGTCGGTGTCGACCAGGTCCGGTTCGGAGACCGCGACGCCGATGCTCACGGTCACCTGTACACCAACAGGCCGGCGCTCCTTGACCACCCGCCGCAGCCGCTCGGAGATCTCCAGCGCGTCCTCGCGGTCGGCGCCGGGCAGGATCACCAGGATCTCCTCGCCGCCGACCCGGTAGATCGAGTCGCCGGCGCGCAGGGCGCCCCGCATCGTGTAGGCGACCTCCTGCAGGACGGCGTCGCCGGCGGCATGGCCGAGCTGGTCGTTGACCCGCTTGAAGTGGTCGAGGTCGCAGAGCAGCAGGGCGTGCGAGAGCCCCTCCACAGGATTGCAGGGCTGACCGTCGAGCTCGGCCAGGCGCTGCTCCAGAGCGTTGCGGTTGAAGAGGCCGGTCAGCGGGTCGATCGTCGCCCGGCGCCGGTGGGCGCGGTCGGACTCGACCAGGGCGCCGGAGAGGATGACGGCGCTGACGATCAGCGCCGCGTCGGCGATCAGCGTCTGGCGGTGTTCCAGCGCCGAGGCCGGGTCGGGCGCCACCGCGCTGAGCGCGAACATCGCCAGGATGAAAGCCGTCCCGGCGACCATCCCGCGGGGCTCGAAGCGGAAGCCGAGGGTGACCGCGGGCAGGGCGAACCAGACCAGCACCGGGCTGGTGCTCCTGCCGGTGACAAGAACGGCGACGCCGAGCAGGACCGAGAGGGCCGCCCAGGCGCCGGCCACCCAGATCGCCGGGTGGGGGCTGGTGCTCATGTAGTGGTCGGCGACCGCGAAGCCGGCGAGGCCGGCGAGCAGCGGCACCACCCAGAGCCAGCCGACCTGCGAGCCGCCGATCGCCAGGGAGATCGCGAGGATCGCGAAGCAGGCGACCCGGTAGGGGCGCAGCCGCGTCTCCATGTCGAGCAGGCGCTCGCGCCGGGCTTCGTCGTGGATCGCGACCAGCGTCTCGGCGTGGCCGACGGCGTTGCCGCGGGTCTGGTGATGCAGGGTCTGGGCGGTCCAGTTCACTCCCGCAAAATCGACCGCGAGGGCGGCCGACTTGAGATCTAGTCGACGATCTGCAGCGACTTGGGCAGCGCGCTGAGGTTGGTGTAGCCGTCCTCGGTGACGACCACCAGGTCCTCGATTCGCACCCCCAGCTGCCCGGGCAGGTAGATCCCGGGCTCGACCGTCACCACCTCGCCGACCGCGAGGACGTCGTCGGAGCGCAGGGAGAGGCGTGGCCCCTCGTGCACCTCGAGCCCCACCCCATGCCCGAGCCCGTGGCCAAACCGCTCGCCGTGGCCGGCCGCCTCGATCACCTTGCGGGCGATCCCGTCGATGTCTTCCCCCCTGACGCCGGCCCGGATCGCGCCGAGCGCTGCCAGCTGGGCCTCCAGCACCGTCTCGTAGACCGCCCGCGCCTCCTCGCCGAGCTCACCCGTCGCGTAGGTGCGGGTGCCGTCGGAGCAGTAGCCGTCGAGCTTCGCCCCCATGTCGAAGACGACCAGCTCGCCGCGGCCGATCTCGCGCTCGCCCGGCTCGGCGTGCGGCAGCGCCCCGTTGGGCCCGGCGGCGACGATCGCCGGGAAGGAGGGATCGCCGCCGAGCTCGCGGATCCGCGCTTCGGCGGCGCGGGCGACGTCGCGCTCGCCGCGCCCCGCCAGCCCCCGCTCCAGCGACCATTGCCAGACCTGGTCGGCGAGCTTGGAGGCCTCGGCGATCGCCCCCAGCTCCACCTCGTCCTTGACGCGGCGCAGCCGCTCGACCAGCCCGCCGGCGGGCACCGCCTCCACCCCCTCGCCGAGTTTGCCGCGCAGCCGCTCGAGGCTGCGCACCGAGAGGTGGTCGTCCTCGAAGCCCGCGCGGCCCTGCAGGCGCTCGGCGATCGCCCCCAGCCAGTCTCCTTCGACCGTCACCGGCTCCCAGCCCTCCACCTCGGCGGCGGCCCGCTCGGTGTAGCGGAAGTCGGTGAGGAAGAGGCGGACGCCGGGGCCGCAGATGCAGGCGCCGTTGGTGCCGGTGAACCCGGTCAGGTAGCGGACGTTGGTCAGCTCGGTGACGAGCAGCCGGTCGAGCTCGCGCTCGCCGAGCAGCTCCTCGAGGCGGTCGCCGCGGCCGCGCATCAGCGCTCGACGCCCAGCCGCTCGGCGACTACGTCGAGCGCCTCCTGGTATCCGTCGGGACCCTTGCCGGAGATCTTCGCCACCACCAGGCCGTCGAAGACCGAGACCCGCCGCCAGTCCTCCCGCGAGGAGACGTCGGAGAGGTGGACCTCGACCGCCGGCAGCCGGGAGACGTCGAGCGCGTCGCGGATCGCCCAGCTGTAGTGCGTCCAGGCACCCGCGTTGAGCACCGCCGCGTCGGCGAGGTCGGCCATCCGGTGCAGGTATTCGCAGAACTCGCCCTCGGCGTTGGTCTGGAAGAAGATCGGTTCCAGCGAGCGCTCGCGCGCCCAGCCCTCGATCCGCTGCTCCAGCTGGGACAGCGAGAGGCCGCCGTAGACCGAGGCGTCGCGACGGTCCAGGACATCGAAGTTGACCCCGTGCAGGACGGCAACGCGGTTGCGGGTGGTGGGGTTCACGGCAGCAGCTCCTCCACGGCTGCACGGACCCTAGCGGGGTCGAGGAGCTGGCCGGGCCGGGGCTCTCCGGGCCGGCTGAGCAGGACGAAGGCGACGCCCTCCGCGGTCCGCTTCTTGTCGCGCTGCAGGTAGTCGAGCACGGCGTCGACGGAGATCGCCGGCTCCAGCTCCGTGGGCAGGCCGTGGCGGGCGAGGACCGCCTCCACCTCATCGCGCAGCTCCGGCGCCTCGGAGAGCCGCAGCGCCGCCAGCAGGCCGAGCCCGATCGCCTCGCCGTGGCGGTAGCGCCCATAGCCGCCGGCGGCCTCGATCGCGTGGCCGACGGTGTGGCCGAGGTTGAGGACGTGCCGCAGGCCGCCGTCGCGCTCGTCGGCGGCGACCACCTCGCACTTGTAGCGGGCACAGGCGAAGACGACGTCGTCGAGCTCGGCCGGATCGAGCTCCGGCAGCGACCGCACCCACTCCCAGAGCGTCCCGCCGGCCAGCAGGCCGGTCTTCAGTGCCTCGACGAAGCCGGCCGCGAGGTCCGCGCGGGGCAGCGACCCCAGGGTGTCGAGGTCGGCGATCACCGCCGCCGGCAGCTGGTAGGCGCCCGCGTAGTTCTTGCCCTGCGGCAGGTCGACGCCGGTCTTGCCGCCGTAGGCGGAGTCGACCTGGGCGACCAGGGTGGTCGGCAGCTGCACCACCGGGACGCCGCGCTGGTAGAGGTGCGCGCAGAAGCCGCCGACGTCGCCGACGACCCCGCCGCCGAGCGCGACCACATGGTCTTCGCGCGTCATCCCGCTCGAGGCCATCGCTTCGAGGATCGCCTCGGCCTGGCTCATCGTCTTGGTCTCCTCGCCAGCGATCGTCGCGTCGACGCCGGCAAACTCATTTAGCCGCGAGCGGTCGAGCAGCTCGACCGTCCGCGTGTCGGCGATCAGGAACCGCCGCCCCTCGAGCGGCCACCAACCGGCCTCGAGCAGGCCGTGGCCGACCAGCACCGGGTACTCGCCCGAGGCGCTCGAGGCCCACAGCATCTTCGTCCCGGCGGGCAGCTCGGCGAGCGCCTGAATCGCCGGCATCGCCCGCTCGACGATCCGCTTGTCTCCCATCGGCACCACCGCGTCGGCGAGCTCTTCGTAGAGCGGCAGCCGCCTCTCCAGCAGCTGCCGCACGTCCTCCTCGCTGCGGGCCAGCGGGCGGTCGCTGCGGGCGATCCGCTGCCAGGCCTCGGCCGGGTCGACCTGCAGCCAGACGACGACGTGGCGGCCGAGCGCCGCCCGGATCCGCTCCGAGAGCACGCTGCCGCCCCCCAGCGCGATCACCCCGCCGTCGGCCTCCTCCAGCAGCGAGCCGACGACCTCGGCCTCGCGGGCCCGGAAGCCCTCCTCGCCCTCGCGTTCGAAGGCCTCGCGGATCGAGCAGCCGAAGGCCTGCTCCATCAGCTCGTCGATCTCGGTCGTCGCCAGTCCGGCTCGCCGCGCGGCGGCGAGCGCGGTGCTCTTGCCGGCCCCCATGAAGCCGATGAAGACGATCGCCGGGCTGCTCACCCGATCACCCGCGCCAGTCGATGCGCTTCTTGTAGGCGTCGAGCGCGGCGAGGACGTCGTCGATGTGGTCGCCGCCGAACTTCTCGCGGTAGCAGCGGGCGAGGGTCAGGGCGACCATCGCCTCGGCGACCACGGCGGCGGCGGGGACGACCGTCGAGTCGGTGCGCTCGCGCAGCGCCTGCGCCGGCTCCTTGGTCTCGGTGTCAACCGAGCGCAGCGGCTTGGTCAGGGTGGAGATCGGCTTGATCGCGGCGCGGACGCTGAGCGGCTGCCCGTTGGTCATCCCGCCCTCGAGGCCGCCGGCGTGGTTGGTCTCGCGGTAGTAGCCGCGCTCCGGCGACCAGAAGATCTCGTCGTGGGCCTGCGACCCCGGCCGGCCGGCGACGTCCCAGGCTTCGCCGATCGCCACGCCCTTCACGGACTGGATCGAGGCGACGGCGCCGGCGAGGCGCCCGTCGAGCCGGTCCTGCCAGGAGATGTGGGAGCCGAGGCCGGGCACGAGGCCGAAGACCCGCACCTCGAAGGTGCCGCCGAGGCTCTCGTTGGCCTTGCGCAGGCGGTTGATCTCCGCGACCATCGCCGCGCTCGCCTCGGCGTCCAGGCAGCGCACCGGGTCCTCGTCGACCGCGGCGAAGTCGGCCGGCGCGAGGTCCTCGCGCTCGGGCGCCCTGACCGAGGCGATCTGCAGCACGTGGCTGTGGATCGAGACGCCGAGCGCATCGAGGAAGCCGCGGGCGATCGTCCCGGCGGCGACCCGGGCCGCGGTCTCGCGGGCGCTCGCCCGCTCCAGCACGTTGCGGATGTCCGTGTGTCCGTATTTCTGCGCCCCGACCAGGTCGGCGTGGCCGGGCCGCGGCAGGTGCACCTCTTCCGGCGCGAACCCCTCGACCGGCCAGGGGTTCATCCGCTCCTCCCAGTTGGCGTAGTCGCGGTTGGCGACGAGGACGGCGATCGGGCTGCCGAGCGTGCGCCCGTGGCGGACGCCGGAGCGGATCTCGACCGTGTCGGTCTCGATCTTCATCCGCCCGCCGCGGCCGTGGCCGAGCTGGCGGCGCGCCATGTCGCGGTCGAGCGCCTCGCGGTCGAGCTCCAGGCCCGCCGGCATGCCCTCGACGATCGTCACGAGCCCGGGCCCGTGCGACTCGCCTGCGGTGGTAAACCGAAACGCGGTCATACGGAGGCAAGGCTATCGGCGCGGTGCCCGCCCGCGGCGCGCCGTTCCCCTAGCGCAGCGACTCGACCAGCTTCACGGACCTGGTCTTCTTCGCCGCGCTGCCTCCACTCGGCGCGAAGCGGACCGTCACCGGCAGCTTGAGGCTGCCGAGCGCCGCCAGCTTCCGCTTCGCCGAGCCGACCGGGACGACCGGCAGCTTCAGCGTCGCCGCTCCCTTCGGAGCGCGGGTGACCTTCCTCAGCCCTTTCCCGCCCAGGGACAGCTGCCCGGGTCCGGGAACGGTGACCAGCAGGATCGCCGTCCCCTTCTTCGCGTTTCTGACCAGCCTGCCGAGCTTGATCGCGTTGGAGGGCGCGGGGGCCGGCAGCGGCTGCGAACAGGCGACCGTCGGCACGAACTCGTAAGCGCCGATGTCGGGGACCGCGGTGCCGCCGATACAGGCGGGCAGCGAGCGCGGGTTGCCGAGCGGGTCGGTGGCGCCGATCTGCGAGTCGGAGAGGCCCTTGTCGATCGTCGGCGCGCCCGCCGGCTCGGCGAAGTTGCCGCTGGCCGCGTCGACGAAGACCGGCGCCGTGGTGAGGTTGCCGCCGGTGCCGGGTGCGGTGACCGTCGAGAGCGGCGCCCCTTCTTCTTCGGTCGTCGCGTAGTCGGAGTTGGCCATGGAGACGATCGCGGCCGGCAGCCCGCCCCCGCCGAGCGACGAGGCCACGTCGATGCCGGCGCCCTTGGCGATCACGCTGGCAGCGTCGACGGAGAGGTCGCCGAAGGCTTCGCGGGCTTCGGCGTGAATCCCGTCCCCGCCCTGATTCGCGGCGACGAGGGTGTCGTTGCGCAGAACCGTCGTCCCTTTTTCGCCGTGGACGGCCACGTCGAGCGCGTTGGAGAACGAGGCCGGATTGTGCGCCCAGCAGACGCTGTCGCGGAGGGAGCCCCCGCCGAGCACGCTGCAGGCCGAGGACGAGGTGCCCGTATATCCCACGTAGAGCCGTTCGGCGTTTCCGTAGTTGAGGACCAG
This sequence comes from Solirubrobacterales bacterium, assembly GCA_036393155.1. Taxonomy (GTDB): domain Bacteria; phylum Actinomycetota; class Thermoleophilia; order Solirubrobacterales; family 70-9; genus VAYN01. The sequence continues at coordinate 11,182 of DASVWP010000155.1, forward strand.
GCCGCCGGCGCCGGTCATCGAGAAGTCGTGCAGGGTCGCCGTCGATTTGGTGATCGAGCTGACCACGATGTTGTGGGAGCCGGTCTGGATCGTCGGGGCGGCCGCGCCCGCCCGACCGCCGAGGTCGATCGTCGCGACGACGTTGATGCTTTCGCCGAGCGTGTAGGTCCCCGGTTCGAGGACCACGCCGTCCCCGTTCTGGGCCTTCGTTTCGGCGGCGTATTCCACCTTGCACGGTTTGGCCTGGGTGCATTCCGTCCCGCTTCCGCTCGGCGAGGCGTAATAGGTGCTCGCGGCCAACGCGCTCGGCGCCACCAGAGCCGCGAGCAGGGCCAGGACAATCAAAGGTAGGAATCTCAATCCATTCATCGGCCGCGGCAGCCTACAGGTCCTGTCAGAGGTCTGACAGGTCTCAGCGGCGAACCGCGGCGCGCATGACCTCGATCGGCGGCTCCAGGCCGGTCCAGATCCGCAGCGAGAGGGCGCCCTGCTGGACCAGCACCTCGAGGCCGTCGACCGTCGCCGCGCCCGCCGCGGCCGCGGCCTCGAGCAGCTGCGAGGGACGCTCTCCGTAGACCATGTCGACCACGGTCTGCTCGGCGCCGAAGCGCCCTCTGGAGAGCGGCAGGTGCTCGAACGGGTCCTCGCCCTTCAGGCCGGCGGCGCTGGTGTTGACGATCAGCGCCTGCTCTCCCTGGTCGGGCTCGGCGACCGGCGAGCCGCCGAGCTCGGCGCAGATCCGCTCGGCGCGCTCGGCCGTCCGGTTCCAGACCGCGACCTCGGCGCCCGCACCGACCAGCGCCCAGAGCACCGCCCGCGCCGCGCCGCCGGCGCCGAGCACCAGCGCCCGCCGACCCCGCAGGCCCTCCCCCCGCAGGGCCTCGGGAAGCGAGCGCAGCAGCCCCTCGGCATCGGTGTTGCCGGCGGCGATCCGCTTGCCGGCGAAGCTCAGCGTGTTGGCGGCGCCGATCTGCCGCGCCGCCTCGCTCGCCTCGTCGGCCAGCTTCAGCGCCGCCTCCTTGTGCGGCACGGTGACGTTGACGCCGGCGTAGCCGAGCGAGGCCAGCTCGCGCACCGTCATTTCGAAGGCGGCGGGGGTCGCCTCGACCGCGCGGTAGCTCCACTCCCCGGCCAGGCCCAGCGCCTCCAGTGCCGCGTTCTGCATCGCCGGCGAGCGCGAGTGCGCGACCGGGAAGCCGATCACCGCCAGCCTCGGCATCCTCGCCCCCTATTCCCCGCAGGTGCTCGGCTCGTTGCCGCCGTTGGCTTCGCGGGCTTTGTTGTATTCCGCGACGGCCTTTTCGAATTCGGCTTCGGTCTTGGCGAAGGTCAGTTCGTTGCAGCCGTGGGGGTCGTTGACGTAGAAGAGGTAGCCGGTCTTCGCCGGGTGGGCGGCGGCTTCGATCGCCGCCAGGCCGGGGCTGTCGATCGGCCCCGGCGGCAGCCCGGCGTGGGTGCGCGTGTTGTAGGGCGATTCGGTTTCCAGTTCGGACTCGGTCAGCGGCTTCGTGTAGTTGCCGGTGGCGAAGCGGGTCGTCGCGTCGATCCCCAGCGGCATCCCTTCGTGCAGGCGGTTGTAGATCACCGAAGCGACCAGCTTGCGCTGCTTGGGGACCCCGGCCTCGCGCTCGACCATGGAGGCGATCGTCAGGACGTCGAAGACGGTCAGGTTCTTCGACTTCGCGTAGCTCATGTTCACGTTCTTGATCCGCCGCTTGAAGTCCTCGAGCTGCAGCTGCACGAGATCGGCGACCGGCGCCCCGGGCTTCAGTTCAAAGGTGTCCGGGAAGAGGAAGCCCTCGAGGTTCTTGGCCCCCTTGCCGCCGTAGCTGGCCGGGTTCAGGTACTTCGATTTGACGGTCGCCTTGGTGTAGCTGCCGGGCACGCCGTCTTCTTCGACCAGCTGGGCGGCCTGGGCGCGGCTGTAGCCCTCGGGGATCGTCACCGTGACCACCTGCTTCACCGGCGGCTTGGAGAGCGCGTCGATCGCCGCGCCGTAGCTCATATCGTGCTTGAGCATGAAGCGGCCGGCGTAGAGGTCGGAGCGCTTGCCGGCGAGCGTGACGCGGACCTGGAAGAGGGTCGAGTCGTCGATCACGCCCTTTTCGCTCAGCAGGTCGCCGACCTCGCTGACGCTCGACCCCTTGGGGATCGTCACCGCGACGCGGCCGTGGCCGTCGCCGTGGAAGGGCTGGAAGAGTTCGTTGAGGAACCAGAGGACGAACAGGGCCGCGATCACCGCGAAGACCCGGAAGGGGTGGCGGCGCAGCGCCCCCAGCACTCCCCCGCCGCCCTTGGGCTTGCGGCCGTCGTCGCCGGCGCCGCCCCGGGCGGCGCCGGCCATCTCCGGGTCGCCCTCCTCGGGGAAGGCCCAGTCGGGCTCTTCGGGCAGCGGCTCGGCGCGACCCTCGGGTTGTGAGTCGCCGAGATGGACGACGCTGGGGTCGGCCGCGGCGCCGCCGAGTCGGCCGCGAACCTCGGCCGGCTCGCCGGGCTCGGGTCCCTGGGGTCGGCGCTCGCCCGCGCCCTCGGCCGCGGCGGGGGCCGGCTCGGGCTCCTCGTCCCAGAACTCCTGCTCGGGGGTGCGGGGCGGGCGCGGCGGCTCGGGCGGCGCCGGCGGGGGTGGAGGCGGTGCGGCCTGCTCCTTCTCGGCCTGCTTGGCGGCGCGCTGGCGGCGCTTCTCTTCCCGTTCGCGCCGCCGTTCCTCGCGCTCGCGGGCGGCCGGATCCTCAGGGTCCGCGAAGGGGTCGGTGCGCCAGTCCTCGCTCATGCCTCGCCCTCCTCAGCGCTCGGACGGCTGGCAAGGTAGGTCTCGAGCAGGTGGGCGGCGGCGATCGAGTCGCGCGAGGCGGCGGCTCCGCCCCGCCGGCTGGCGTCGGCCATCCGGCTGGTCAGGCGCTCGTCGTAGGTCGCCACCGGCACGTCGAGCATCGCTTCCAGTTCGCCGCAGAAGGTTCGCGCCAGCGCCGCCTGGCTGCCCTCCTCCCCACTCAGGTGCAGTGGCAGGCCGACCACGACCTCTTCGACCCCGTGCTCGCGGACCAGCTCGGCCACCGCGCGGGCCTCCGGGGGTTCGATCACCGGCAGCGGCGTCGCCAGCGTGCCGGTGGGGTCCGAGAGCGCGCAGCCGATCCGCACCGTGCCGTGGTCGAGAGCCAGCACGCGCACCCGCTAGGCCAGCTTCCGCTCGATCGCCGAGCGCGCCACCGCGAGCGCCTCGCCGAGCCGGGAGGGATCGCGACCGCCGGCCTGCGCCATGTCGTCGCGGCCCCCGCCCCCGCCGCCGACCACCGCGGCCGCCTCGCGGACCAGCTGCGCCGCCGAGAGGCCGCGCTCCACCGCCTCCGCGGAGACCAGCGCGACCAGGGCCACCTTGTCGCCGTCGCCGCCCCCCAGCACCAACGCCGTCGCCCCGCCGAGGCTCGACTGCACCCGGTTGGCGACGTCGAGCAGCTGCTTCTGGCTGCCCAGCTCGGTCGCCGAGACGACCGTCCTGACGCCGCCGACGTCCTCCGCCGCGGCGGCCATCCGCTTCGCCTCCTCGCCCAGCTGCTGGCGCTCGGCCTGCTCGGCTCCGGCACCGACCTCCTTCAGCTTCTCCGCCGCCCGCCGGGCGCCGCCGAGCGGGTCCTGGGCGTTGCCGAGCAGCTCGCCGGCCTCGCGCAGCTCGGCCTCGCGCTGGCGGAAGAAGTCGATCGCCGCCGGCCCGGTGATCGCCTCGACGCGCCGCACGTTGGCGCTGCTGGAGCCCTCGGCGGAGATCTTGAAGATCCCGATCTCGGCCGTGTTGGCGACGTGGGTGCCGCCGCAGAGCTCGCGCGAGACGCCGTCGACTTCGACCACCCGCACCCACTCGCCGTATTTCTCACCGAACAGCGCCATCGCCCCGAGCTTCTCGGCCTCGGCGCGGGCCATGTTCATCCAGCGGACCGGGGCGCTGGCCTTGATCCACTCGTTGACCCGGTCCTCGACGTCGCGCAGCTCCTGCGGCGAGAGCGCCTGGCCGTGGGTGAAGTCGAAGCGCAGCTTGTCCGGCCGCACCGCCGAGCCGGCCTGGCGGACATGGGTGCCGAGGCGCTCGCGCAGCGCCGCGTGCAGCAGGTGGGTGGCGGTGTGGTTGCGCATCGTCGCGTGGCGGGTCTCGCGGTCCACGAGCGCTTCCACCGAGACCCCGGCCTCGATCCTCGCCGCCCCGGGGTCGACCTCGATCGCCTGGTCTTCGCCGACCCGGTAGACGTCCACAACCCGCGCCTCGGAGCCGTTCCAGCGCAGGACGCCGGAGTCGGCGACCTGGCCGCCGCCCTCGGCATAGAACGGGCTCTCCTCGAGCTTGACCAGCGCCCGGCCCTCGTCGGACTCGACGGCGGCGAGGCCGGTCGTCGCGCGCAGCGTCTCGTAGCCGACGAAGCGGGTCGGCGGCGCGCCGGCGGCGAAGGCCATCACCTTGCCGTGACGGTCCTCGGAGCCGTGGGCGGTGGCGGCGCCCATGCGGGCCCGCTGGCGCTGCTCCTCCATCAGCTCCTCGAAGCCGGAGTCGTCGACCGCCAGGCCCTGTTCGGCGAGCAGCTCCTTGGTCAGGTCGTAGGGGAAGCCGTAGGTGTCGTGGAGGCGGAAGGCGTCCGCGGCCTCGATCCACGAGGTCTCCGACTGCTTGGCCTCGGCGATCAGCCGTTCCAGCATCTCGGTGCCGCGCTCCAGGGTCCGGCCGAAGCTCTCCTCCTCGTCGCCGACCCAGCGGGCGATCGTCTCTCGCTCGGCGAGCAGCTCAGGGTAGGTCTCCCCCATCAGCTCGATCGTCCGCTCGGCGAAGCGGCCGAGCCACGGCGACTCCAGCCCCAGCGTGCGGCCCTGCTGGATCGCCCGGCGCATGATCCGGCGCAGGATGTAGCCGCGGTCCTCGTTGGAGGGGACGACGCCGTCGGCGAGCAGGAAGGCGGCGCCGCGCGAGTGGTCGGCGACGATCCGCATCGCCCGCGTCACCGCCCCGCCCTCCTCGTAGCGACGGCCGGAGAGCTCCTCGGCGAGGTCGATCAGCGGCCGCACGTGGTCGGTCTCGAAGACCGAGGGGACGTCCTGGAGCACCGCGGCCATCCGGTCCAGGCCCATGCCGGTGTCGATGTTCTTGGTCGGCAGCTCGCTCAGGGTCCCGTCCTCGGCCAGGTCGTAGCTCATGAAGACGTGGTTCCAGAACTCCAGGAAGCGGTCGGTGTCGTCGCCCGGGCGCTCGCCCTCGGCGCCGAAGGAGGGGCCGCGGTCGAGGTAGAGCTCCGAGCAGGGGCCGCAGGGCCCGGTCGGCCCGCCCTGCCAGAAGTTGTCCTCGCGGCCGAGCAGGACGATCCGCTCCTCGGGGACCCCGGTCCGCTTCCAGATCTCGATCGCCTCGGTGTCGGGGCCGAGGCCGAGCTCCTCGTCGCCGCCGAACACGGTGACCCAGATCAGCTCGGGGTCCATCCCGAACCCCTGCGTCGCCAGTTCCCAGCCCCAGGGGATCGACTCGGCCTTGAAGTAGTCGCCGAAGCTCCAGTTGCCGAGCATCTCGAAGAAGGTGAGGTGGCGGGCGGTATTGCCGACCTCCTCGATGTCGGTGGTGCGGAAGCATTTCTGCACGTCGGCGAGGCGCGTGGCCGGCGGCCGTTCGAGGCCGAGGAAGTAGGGCTTGAAGGGCTGCATGCCGGCCGTGGTGAGCAGCACCGAGGGGTCGTGAACGGAAGGCACCAGCGAGGCCGAGGGGACGATCTTGTGCCCTCGCTCCTCGAAGAACGAGAGGTAGGTGTCCCGGATCTCCTGCGCCTTCATGTTAGGAAGCCTAAATAGTTTCGCGACAGAGCCTTAGGACGCGGCGACGATGGTCCCGTGGCCGACGATCGTCTCGCCGTCCATCAGCACCGCCGTCTGCCCCGGCGCGGCGCCGAAGAACCGCTCCCCCAGCGCGATCTCCAGCGCCTCGTGACGGCCCGCCGCGGCGGCGCCGATCGTCGCCGGCAGGGCGCGCGAGTGGTAGCGCAGGCGAACCGCGTCGACCCGGCTCCCGTCGCGGTGCAGGACCGCGTCGCGGATGCCGATCGTGCGCGCCTCGATCTCCTCGCTGGTGCCGACGGTGACGGTGTTGGCAGCCGCGTCGGTGGCGATCACGTAGCCCGGCTCGTTCAGCGAGACGCCGATCCCGCGCCGCTGGCCGACCGTGAACTCGTGGTGGCCGCGGTGGCGGCCGATCGTGCGGCCGGAGCTGTCGAGGATCGCCCCCTCGCGCTCGCGCAGGCCGCCGTGGCGGAGCAGGAAGCCCCGCTTGCCCTGACCGGCGAGGAAGCAGAGGTCCTGGCTCTCCGGCTTGCGGGCGACCGCGAGGCCGTGGCGGGCGGCGACCTCGCGAACCTGAGCCTTGGTCATCTCGGTCAGCGGGAATTCGAGCCGGCCCAGCAGCTCCGGCGGCAGCGCGGCCAGCATGTAGCTCTGGTCCTTGGCGACGTCGGCGGCGGCGCCAAGGAGCGGGCCGCCCTCGTCCTCGACGATCCGCGCGTAGTGGCCGGTCAAAAGGCGGGTGGCGCCGAGTCGCCCGGCGAGGTCGATCATCGCCGCCAGCCGCACCTCGCCGTTGCACAGGACGCAGGGGTTCGGCGTGCGACCCTCGGCGTAGCCGGAGACGAAGCGGTCGACGACGCGGCGGCGGAATTCCTCCTCGAGGTCGAGCGTGAAGTGCGGGATGCCGAGCTGGTGGGCGACCCCGCGGGCGCCCAGCACCGCCTCGGGGGAGCAGCAGGCCTTGGTGCCGTCGGTCTCCGGATCGCTCCAGAGCTTGACCGTGATCCCGACCACCTCCGCCCCCCGCTCGCGGGCGAGCAGTGCGGCGACGGCGCTGTCGACGCCGCCGGACATCGCGACGGCGACGCGCTCGGGGGTGGTGGGAACGGCAGGGCGACCATCCAGGGCAGGGGTGGTCGCCCTGCCGTTCGACTCCGAAGGCGCAAGGTCAAGACCGGAGGCCGCGGCGGCCTGGAGGGCGCGGTGAAGCGCGTCGGCGGCGAGGACCGCGGCGTGGCGCTTGGCTGGGGTCAGGCCCCCGATCGCGGAGTCGACGTCGTCGGTGGAGAGGCGAGCCGCCTCGAGCACCGGCGCGCCTTCGACGATCTCGGCCACCGCCGCCGTCGCCGCCCTGGTCGCCCCGCACCCCTCGGCGTCGAAGGTCACCGAATCGATTCGTCCCCCGGCGACGGTCAGCGAGATCCGCGACAGATCCCCGCAGGCCGCCCCGCCCGCGGCCCCCGTGAAGGCAGCATCAGACGCCGGCCCGCGCCGCGACTCATCGCTCAGGTAGTGCTCGAAAACCTCGCGCTCCACACGGGAAAGGGTAGGCGCTCGCGCCCGCCCGGCCATCACCCACACCTACCTGCCGAGTAGGTGTGGGTGATGGCCGGGCTCCGGGCGGTCGAAGGGAGAAGCAGGCGACACAGGTCGCCCGCTACCTCCTCAGGTTCGTCGCGCAGCTGGGCCCAGGTGATTCGGGTCGTGCGCCAGCCCTCGACAAGGAGGATGCGGTCGCGCCTGCGGTCGCCCTGAAAGGCCCTGTCGGTGTCGTGGACTTCGCGACTGTCGAGCTCCGCGATCAGCTTCCGATCGGCCCACATGCAGTCGGGAGAGAACAGCTCGCCGCGCAGCGGCAGCGTCCCGTTCATCAGCCCCCGGGGCAGCCCGTAGCGGTCGAGAAAGGCGACGAAGAGCTCCTCGAAATCGTTGCGGCTGATCCCGACAGGCCGCTTCGAAGCCAGGATCTCCCGCAACGCCACTGGGCCCCGCCGACCCGGATAGCGCTCGAGCAGACAAGGCACCGAGATCCGGTCCG
>DASVWP010000156.1:0-12136 GCA_036393155.1 Solirubrobacterales bacterium
CGACGTTGCGAAAAGCGCCCCGCTTGCCGAGCGCCTCGTCGCCGGCGACAAGCGGGCGCTGGCGCGGGCGATAACCCTGATCGAGTCCGACGACCCGGCCGGCTGGGAGCTGGTGCGCGAGGTCTACCCGCGCACCGGCAAGGCGCGGATCGTCGGCTTCACCGGCCCGCCCGGGGTCGGCAAGAGCACCCTGATCGGGGCGCTCACCGCCGAGCTGCGCAAAGCCGAGCGCGAGGTGGCCGTGCTCTCGATCGACCCCTCGAGCCCGTTCACCCGCGGCGCCCTGCTCGGCGACCGCATCCGGCTCTCCGACCACTTCCTCGACCCCGGGGTCTTCATTCGCTCGATGGCCTCCCGCGGCGCCCTCGGCGGCCTCTCGGAGGCGGCCCTGCAGGTGGCGCTGGTGATGGACGCGGCCGGCAAAGACGACGTGCTGATCGAGACCGTCGGGGTCGGCCAGGCTGAGATCGACATCGTCGACCATGCCGACACGATCGTCCTCGCCCTAATGCCCGGCTCCGGCGACTCGATCCAGGCGCTGAAGGCGGGGGTGATGGAGATTCCCGACGTGATCGTCGTCAACAAGGCCGACCACCCGATGACCGACACGATGGTCCGCGAGGTGCGAGGCGTGCTCGCGCTCTCCCAGGAGCCGGGCGGCTGGAAGGTGCCGATCCTGCGCACCGAGGCGACTCGGGGCGAGGGCGTGGAGGAACTGGCGGCGAAGATCGCCGAGCACCGCGCGTTCATCGAGGAGGCCGGGACCCTGGCGGAGCGGCGGGCCCGCAACCTGCGCAGCGAGGTGCTGGGGATCGCGACCGCGCGGATGCGTCGGCGGTTGGAACGCGTGGTCGGCGAGGACCCGGCGACCGCCGAGCTGATGGACCGGGTGGTGCGGCGCGAGCTGGACCCCGCGTCCGCCGCGGTCGAGCTGCTGGAGAAGCACACCGATGTCTGAGGCGGCGACGGCGCTCGCCCTGCCCGAGGTCCTCGACTGGGTCGGCGCCGAAGTCGCCGAATGCGAGGGCGCCACGATCGGCCTCGTGCACGGCTTCTACGTCGACGTCGCCGGCGGCCATCCGGTCTGGATGGTGACCAAACTGGGGAAGCGCCGCGGGGCGCGGGTCGTGGCGCTGCCGATCGGCACCTGCGCGGGCTCGGCGAGCGGTGTCTGGACCGCCTTCGAGGCGGAGCTGGTCCGCCACGCGCCGGTGGTCGACCCGCGGCGGCCCCTGCGTCGCGAGCACGAGCTGGCGGTCTGCGCTCACTTCGGGATCGGCGAGGCCGTAGGCCGCGCCGCCGAGGTCGCATCTCGCCCGGAGGGCGAGATCACCGCCGAGCCCGCCCGCGGCTGAGCCGCCGGCGAGAGTTTCTTCCCTCGTCACATTTCCCTCCTAGCGTGGGTCGGGATGACCTCGACGAAGGGAGACGGGATGCGTGTGAGAACGGTGGCGTGGCCTGCGGCGGTCGTGGCGGCGGGGGCGCTGGCGCTGGCTGGCTGCGGCGGCGGCTCGGGCGGCTCGACCGGAGCCAGCACGCCGGCCAGCCAGGTCTCCAGCGGCGCCTCGATGAAGCACGAAGGCGATGCGATGCACCACGAAAGCGCCGCGATGAAGAATGAAAACCAGAGGAGGATGAAGGGCCACGGCAACGGGATGAAGCACGAAAGCGGCTCGATGCACGCCGGCGGGGCGATGAAGGAACACGGCACCGCGATGAAGCACGAAGGCTGAGCCGTGGCGCTGCTGGTCCTCTTCGGGTTCATCGCCGGCGCGGCCACCGCCCTCTCGCCGTGCGTGCTGCCGGTGCTGCCGATCGCGCTCTCCGCCGGCGCGACCGGCGGCCGCCGGCGACCGCTCGGGATCGTCGCCGGCCTCGCCGTCTCCTTCACCTTCGCGACGGTGGCGCTGGTCTACGTGATCGCCGCCCTCGGCCTGCCGAACGACTTCCTGCGCAAGCTGGCGATCGTCGTCCTGCTCTGCTTCGGCGTGACGCTGATGATCCCGCCGCTCGCGGCGCGCCTGGAGGCCTGGATGAGCCGCTTCGCGAGTCGCGCCGGGGTCGCCAAGGGCAGGGGCGACGGGTTCTGGTCGGGCACCGCGGTCGGCCTCAGCCTCGGGCTCGTCTACGCCCCCTGCGCCGGGCCGATCCTCGCCGGGGTGATCACCGTCTCGGCCTCGCAGTCGTTCAGCGCCGGCCGGCTGGCGGTCGCGCTCGCCTACGGAATCGGCTCCGCGGCCGTCCTCTACTTCCTGATGGTCGGGGGGCGGCGGGTCGCCGCGCCGCTGGCCCGCCGCGGCGTCGGCCTGCAGGTCGCGATGGGGGCGGTGATGGTCTTCGTCGCCCTGGCGATGCTGCGCAACTACGACATCCGCTTCCAGAACACCATCGCCAGCGACCTGCCGAGCTTCCTGGTCAACCCCAGCGAAGCTCTGGAGAACACCTCCTCGGCGCAGGCCGCGCTCGCCGACCTGCGCGGCGGCGGCCACGGCGTCGGCTCGAAGGCCAGCGCAGCGCCCTCCGAAACCAGGGGCGGCGGCCTGAAGCTGCCGGTTCTCGGCCAGGCGCCGGAATTCGTCGACACCCAGCGCTGGTTCAACACCCCCGGCGATCGACCGCTCACCCTGCGGCAGCTGCGCGGCCGGGTGGTGCTCGTCGACTTCTGGACCTACAGCTGCATCAACTGCCTGCGCACGCTGCCCTACCTGAAGGCCTGGGATGCCCGCTACCGCAAGGACGGGCTGACGATCGTCGGCATCCACACTCCGGAGTTCCCGTTCGAGAAGGACGCCGCCAACGTGGAAGAAGCGATCAAGCGCAACGGGCTGCGGTACCCGGTGGCCCAGGACAACGAACAGGCGACCTGGCGGGCCTACGGCAACCAGTACTGGCCGGCCGAGTACTTCATCGACGCCCGGGGGCGCGTCCGCTACGTCCACTTCGGCGAGGGCGAATACGGCGAGAAAGAGAAGGTGATCCGGACGTTGCTGGCCGAAGCCGGGCACCGGGTCGGCCGCTCGGAGTCGGGGGCGCACGGGATCGAACCCTCGGCGGGGGTGACCACGCCGGAGACCTACCTCGGCCCCTACCGGGCAGAACGCTTCACCAACGCCGAGCTCTCGCCCGGCCTGCACGACTTCACCGCGCCGGCGAAGCTGCCGCCGAACGAATTCGCCTACCACGGGAAGTGGCGGATCGCGCTGATGTCGGCGACCTCCGAGGGCGGCTCCCTGGACCTCAACTTCGGTGCCCGGCGGGTCTACCTGGTGCTCGGCTCACCCGGACGCGACCGCCGGGTCACGGTGCGCCTCGACGGCAGGCCAATCTCCGCCGCCGACGCCGGCAGCGACGTCCACCACGGCGTCGTCACCGTGACCGCGCAGCGCCTCTACAACCTCGTGAACCTGCCGCGGGTCGAGCACCACGTGATCGAACTCGAACTCGAAGCGGGGGTGACGGGCTATGCCTTCACCTTCGGCTAGCGCGATCCCCGCCCGAGCGGCGAGAATCGCGGCGATGGGCGAGCAGACGAGCGCCAAGGTCCTGGTCGTCGACGACGAGCCGACGATCGTCGACGTCGTCGGCCGCTACATGGAGCGGGCCGGCTATGAGACCTTCCGCGCCGGCGACGGCCCGGAGGCGCTGAGCCAGGCGCAGCTGCATCGCCCCGACCTCGTCGTGCTGGACGTGATGCTGCCGGGGATCGACGGGCTCGAGGTGATGCGCCGGTTGCAGGAGGGACCCGGGCCGCGCACCGCGGTGATCCTGCTGACCGCCCGCGGCGAGGAGTCCGACCGGCTGGTCGGGCTGCGCGACGGGGCCGACGACTACGTCGTCAAGCCCTTCTCGCCGGCCGAGCTGGTGGCCAGGGTCGACGCCGTGCTGCGCCGCGTCGCGCCCCCGCCCGAGGAGGAGGCGCCGCCGATCGAGCACGGCCCGCTGCGGATCGAGCCGGCGAGCCGGCGCGTCTTCCTGGACGGCGAGGAGCTCTCGCTGACGCAGCGCGAGTTCGACCTGCTCGCCTATCTGGCGATGCGGCCGGGCCGGGTCTTCTCGCGCGATCAGCTGATGGAAGCGGTCTGGGAATACCCGTTCTTCACCGACACCAGCACGGTCACCGTCCACGTCCGCCGGCTGCGGTCCAAGCTCGGCGACGACCCCGCCGAGCCGCGCTTCATCGAGACCGTGTGGGGCGTCGGCTACCGGTTCCGGCCATGAGCGAGGGCAGGCGCGCCGCCGCGATAGCCCTCGCGGCCTTTGTCGCCGGCGCCGCCGCGGTCGCCGTGCCCCACGGCATGGGCGTCGAACAGATCGGCCTCGTGGTGCTGGTCGCCGCCGGCATCGCCCTCGCCGCCGCGCTCGGCGTGCGGCTGGCGATGGAGGATCGGTCGAGGCGCCAGGTCGAGGAGGCCCGGCGTCAGCTCGTCGCCGCCGCCTCGCACGACCTCCGCACCCCCCTGGCCTCGCTGCGACTCCTGGTCGAGTCGATCGACGACGGGGTCGTCACCGGCGAGACCCGCGACCGCTACCTGGCGGAGATCCGCACCCACGTCGCCGTGCTCAGCACCCTGATCGACGACCTCTTCGAGCTCTCGCGGATCGAGGCGGGAGACATCTCCTGGACGATGCGCCAGGTCGAGCTCGGCGACCTGATCGGCGACACCGTGGCGGCGATGCGGGCGCCGGCCGCCGAGCGCGGGGTGCGCCTGGAGGCCGAGCTGCCGGCCGGCGAGGTGGTCGCCGAGGCCAACGCCGAGAAGGTCCAGCGGGTCCTCTTCAACCTGATCCAGAACGCGATCCGCCACACGCCCGCCGATGGCAGCATTACCGTACGGGCGCGGCCCGCCGGCAACCGGGTCGAAGTCGAGGTGGACGACTCGGGCGAGGGGATCGACGCCGCCGACGGCGAGCGCGTCTTCGAGGCCTTCTACCGCGGCGATGCCAGCCGCGGCGAGGACGGGGCGGGGTTGGGGCTGGCGATCTCCAAAGCGATCGTCGAGGCGCACGGGGGGCGGATCTGGCTCGAAGACGGGGCGCCCGGGACGAGGGTGCGGTTCACGCTGCAGGGTCCGTAAGGGAGTGGTGGGGGCGGGAGGGTGGTCATTCCCCTCCGCCGGGAATTGATCTCCCCTCCGCTTCGCGTCGGGGAGAACCTGCAGCGCGGGCTGTGCCCGCGCAATAACCAGATTGCATGTCGCCGAACATTCCTCTGGAGGGGCATGACCACCCTCCCGCACGCGCTCCGGTCCACGCCCGTCAAATCGAGCGTCCCCGAATCGAGGAAGCTCGGCCGTCAGACCGAGGAGCTGCCCCCCCGTGCGGGAGTCGTCAGCTGAAGCGGTTTGTCGGGCGGGTGGCGACGATGAGGTGTCGCCGGAACCTGGTTCCGGCGAGGCCTCATCGGAGACAGGACCCGCCCGCCACGCCCCCTATAGCTGCAGGCTCTTGACCTGCAGCAGCTCCTCGATCCCGTACCGGCCGTTCTCGCGGCCGTGGCCGGACTGGCCGTAGCCGCCGAACGGGGCCAGGGGGTTGAAGGCGCCGCCGTTGATCTCGATCTGGCCGGTGCGGATCCGCTTCGCGACCTCGATCGCGCGGTCCTGGTCGGCGGACCAGACGCCGCCGGCCAGCCCGTAGGCGCTGTCGTTGGCGATCCGCACCGCGTCCTCGAGGTCCTCGTAGGGCTGGATCGCCAGCACCGGCCCGAAGATCTCCTCCTGGGCGATCGTCATCTCCGCGGTCACCTCGGAGAAGACGCTGGGGCGGACGAAGTAGCCGCGGTCCAGGCCATCCGGGGCCGCCGCGCCACCGGTCACGAGCTTGGCTCCCTCGGCCTCGCCCTTTTCGATGTAGCCGCGGACCCGCTGCCGCTGCACGTCGGAGACCAGCGGCCCGAGCCGCGTCCCGTCGTCGAAGGGATCGCCGGGGGTGAAGGACTCGGCGACCGAGGCCGCCAGCTCCTCGACCTCCGCCAGCTTCTCGCGCGGCACCAGCATCCGGGTCAGCGCGCTGCAGGTCTGGCCCGAGTTGAGGAAGCACTTGGCGACCCCGTCGGGGACCGCGCGGGAGAGGTCGGCGTCGTCGAGGATCACGTTCGGCGACTTGCCGCCGAGCTCCATCGCCACCGGCTTCACGGTCGCCGAGGCGAGCTCGGAGACCCGGCGGCCGGCGCGGGTGGAGCCGGTGAAGGAGACCATGTCGACGCCGGGATGGCCGGCGAGCGCCTCGCCGACCACCGGGCCGGTCCCGGTCACGAGGTTGAACACCCCGGCGGGGAGACCCGCGGCCTCGATCACCTCGGCGAGCAGAAAGGCGTTCAGCGGCGTCACCTCGCTCGGCTTGAGGACGACCGTGCAGCCGGCCGCCAGGGCCGGCGCCACCTTGGCGGCGATCTGGTTCAGCGGGTAGTTCCACGGGGTGATCGCGCCGACCACGCCGACCGGCTCGCGCAGCACACGCGAGTTGGCGATCTCCTCCTCCCAGACCACTTCCTCCATCAGTTTCGGCATCGCCGCGAACTGGCTGGTCGGCAGCCCGACCTGGATCAGGCGGCTGAGCTTCAGCGGCATCCCGAGCTCCTGGGAGATCGTCGTCGCGATCTCCTCCGAGCGTTCGCCGAGACCCTGGGCGATCGCCGCCAGGTAGTCGGCGCGCTCCTCGCGGGAGGTCGCGGCCCAGGGACCGAAGGCCTCGCGGGCGGCGCCCACGGCGCGGTCGGCGTCCTCGGGCGAGCACGCCGGAACCGTCCCCATCACCTCCTCGGTGGTCGAGTTGATCACCTCGATCGGCTCACCGCCGCTCGGCGTCACCCACTCGCCGCCGATGAAGACCTTGTCCTTCGCCTGAAGCTCCGCCGCCGTCGCCATCTCCACTCTCCTCGTTCGCGCTCGCGTTCTTGGCTCGGTGGCCAACGCTAGCGCCTGGCTCGCAGAAGGGGATATAGCAAAAAAGAGATAAGTACAAATGCGCTATATTCATTGGGTGAGTCCAGGTCAACTCCTCAGAGAAGCCCGCAGACGTCATCGATTGAGTCAAGAGCGCCTGGCGACCCGCGCCGGCACCACGCAGTCGGCGATCTCGAGGATCGAGCGGGATCAGGTCTCCCCCTCGGTCGACACGCTGCGGGAGCTGTTGCACATGCTGGGCGAGGATCTGACGTTGAGGACCGAGCCCCGCGAGTGGGGGATCGATCGAACGCTGATCAGGGAGCGGCTCCGCCTGACGCCGGCCGAGCGGGTCGATTATGGCCTTGCCTTCGCCGAGCAGCTGATCCAGACCAGCCCGAACGTCCGCTCCTCCGAGGGCACGGAGTGATCGGCGAGCCGCTTCCCCCCAGAGCCCCGAACTTGCGGGCCCTGCTCGAACCGCTCGTCGAGCAGGGCGTCGACTTCGTCGTGATCGGTGGCATGGCAGGGATAGCGCTCGGCTCGAACTATCCGAGCTTTGATCTCGACGTCCTTTATGACCGGAGCCGAGCCAACGTCCGGCGGCTCGTCTCAGCCTTGAAGCTGCTCCACGTCCAGCTTCGCGGTGCGCCGCCCGACCTGCCGTTTCAGCTTGATGAGCGAGCGATCGAAAACGGCGCGAATTTCACGTTCGTCACCCCCCACGGTGACCTCGATGTACTGGCCGACGCCGCGGGGGTGAACGGCTACGCATCGGTGGCCGCCAGGGCTGTGGAGCGAGAGATTGCCGGCTTCCCGGTGAGGGTCGCCTCGATCGACGACCTGATCGCGATGAAGCGGGCCGCGAACCGGCCCAAGGACCGGAACATGCTGGAGGAGTACATCGTGCTCGCCGAGGAGCGGCGCTTGGCGGCCGAAGGAGAGGGCAGCGGTTAGGAGGCGGTGCCGACCGCGCCGGTGCGGGCTTGCTCGCCCCCCGGCCCCGGGACCTGCTCGGCGTCGCGCGCGTGCAGGACCTGGCCGCACTCCTCGCAGATCCCGCGGTCGTTGACCCGGCCGCCGCACTGCTTGTGGACGATGATCCGCGGCGGGCCCTCCGGGCGCTCGGTGTAGCGCTCGCCCCAGTGCAGGAGGGCGATCAGCGCGGGCCAGAGGTCGAGGCCCTTCTCGGTCAGGAAGTATTCGTAGCGGGGTGGGTTTTCCTGGTAGGCACGGCGCTCGAGGATGTCCTCGTCGATCAGACGCTGCAGGCGGGCGGAGAGGACGTTGCGGGCGATTCCCAGCGACTCCTGGATCTCGCTGAAGCGCCGGTTGCCGTGCATCACCGCGCGGACGATCAGCAGCGACCAGCGCTCGCCGATCACCTCCAGGGCCTTAGCGACCGAGCAGTCCAGGCCGGGGTAGTCGTGGCGCAGCACGTGTGAATCTTCGCACAGTTGGTTGCGTCAAGCAACCGACTGCGGTAGGCTCGCGGCCGACCAGAGTTGCTTCATGCAACCAACTCGATTGGAGGCCCATGATGAGGCTGACCCCGAGGCACCGGCACCGGCACGCCGACCGCAAGGTCCGGATCGCGATCACCGAGGCGGAGATCAGTGCCGACCTGCACTACCCGGCGCCGCCGCAGGCGCAGCGCCCGCCCGCGCTCGCGCGCGGGACCGAACCCCGCTAGGAGCCGAGGTGGCGGGCGATCTCGATCAGCAGCCGCACGCCGTAGCCGCTGGCGTCGTTGCCCGTGTACTCGCGGCCGACGTCCCAGGCGGTGCCGGCGATGTCGACGTGCGCCCAGGGCACCGCGTCGACGAACTCCTCGAGGAAGGAGGCGGCGGTGATCGTCCCCGCCTTGCGCTTGGAGGCGAGGTTGGAGAGGTCGGCGACCGTCCCCTTCATCAGCGCCTTGAACTCGGGGTGCAGGGGCAGTCGCCAGGTCAGCTCTCCGGTCGCCTCGCCGGCGCGGAGCACCTCCCCGGCCAGCTCGTCGTCGTTGGAGACCACCGCGGCGTAGGTCGAGCCGAGGGCGATCAGCACGGCGCCGGTCAGCGTCGCCAGGTCGACGATCCGCTCGGCGCCCAGCTCGGCCGCGTAGGTCAGCGCGTCGGCGAGGATCAGCCGCCCCTCGGCGTCGGTGTTGTTCACCTCGACGGTCTTGCCGTTGTACTGGGTGATCACGTCGCCGGGCTTGACCGCGCTACCCGAGGGCATGTTCTCGGTCGAGGGGACGACCGCGACGAGATCCACCGGCAGGCCAAGCTCGGCGATCGCCGCCACCGCCTCCAGCACCGCCGCGGCGCCCGACATGTCCATCTTCATCTCATGCATCCCGGCGCCGGGCTTCAGCGAGATGCCGCCGGTGTCGAAGGTGACGCCCTTGCCGACCAGTCCCAGCGTCGGGCCCGAGCCGCCGCCGGCGTAGCGGAGGACGATCAGGCGGGGTTCCTCGACGCTGCCCTGGCTGACCGCGATCAACCCGCCCATCTTCTTCGCGGCGATCTGATCCCGGTCGAGGATCTCGACGCTGAGCGCATCGGAGCCGGCGGCGATCTCTTCGGCTCGCTCGGCGAGGAAGCTCGGAGTGGCGACGTTGGCGGGCGTGCTCTGCAGGTCGCGGGCCCGGTTCTGGGCCTCAGCGCCGATTCGCGCCGCCTCGGCGGCGTCGGCCACCGCGGCCCCGGTCACCAGGGTCAGGGAGTCCAGGCGCGGGGGAGGGGGGTCGTCGGGATCGGAGCTGCGGAAGCGCTCGAAGCGGTAGGCGGCGAGGATCGTCCCGGTGACCAGCGCGTCTGCCGCGGCGACGTCGTCGCCGGTCTGCGGCAGCGCCCAGGCGATCGTCGTCGCCTCGAGCCGCCCGGCCTCCCTGGCGGCCACGGCGGCCGCTCGGCGCAGGCGCTCGGCGTCGAGCTCTGCCGGCGCACCGAGTCCCACCACGAGCGCCCGCGCCGGCGTCTCGGGGTGGAGCGTCGCCAGCGCCTTGAACCGGCCCTTGGCGTCCGCGGCACCGCGTGCCCCGGCAAGCGCCGCGGGCAGCTCACCGCCTTCGGTCAGCCCGACCACCAGAAGGTCGACGTCGGCCGCTGCCGCCTCGTTGTCGGTCACCACCACCTGCATCGGGGCGCGAGTCTACGACCTGTCGCTATCGTCACGCCCAGGCCCGGTGGTCAGGGGCCAGGGCCACACGAATTGGAAAGGAAAGGCAGTAGATGCCCAGCTCAGTGATTCTCGGAACCGCGCGCACCCCCGTCGGCAAGATGGGTGGCGCCCTCTCCTCCGTCGACGCGACCGATCTCGGCGGCACCGCGATCGAGGCCGCTCTGGAGCGCTCCGGCGTCGGGGCGGAACAGGTCCAGCAGGTCATCTTCGGCCAGGTCCTGCAGGCCGGCCAGGGTCAGATCCCCTCGCGCCAGGCCCAGATCAAGGGCGGGATCCCCAAGGAGGTCCCCTCGGAGACGATCAACAAGGTCTGCGCCTCCGGCATGCGCACGCTCGGCCTCGCCGACCAGGCAATCCGCGTCGGCGACCTCGAAGTCGCCGTCACCGGCGGCATGGAGTCGATGAGCCAGGCGCCTTGGCTGCTGCCCAACGCCCGCTTCGGCTTCCGGATGGGAGACGTGAAGGCGCTCGACGCGATGACCCACGACGGGCTGACCAACGCCTTCACCGGCAAGCAGATGATCAACGAGGCGAGCGAGGTCTCCAACGAGCTGGAGATCACCCGCGTCGACATGGACCGCTTCGCCGAGCGCTCCCAGCACCTCGCGGGCGAGGCGATCGACGCCGGTCGCGTCGCCGAGGAGATCGTCCCGGTGACGGTGAAGTCGCGCAAGGGCGAGACCACCGTCGAGGTCGACGAGGGCCCGCGTCCGGAAACCACGCTGGAGACCCTCGCCAAGCTGAAGGCGGTCGGCGGCGAGGGGGCGACCCACACCGCCGGCAACGCCCCCGGCGTCAACGACGGCGCCGGGGCGATCGTCGTCGCCTCCGAGGAGTGGGCGCAGAAGGAAGGCCGCACGCCGCTGGCCAAGGTCCTCTCCTACGGCACCGTCGCCGACGACTTCGCCTACCTGGCCCGCACCCCGGGCAACGCGGCGCTGAAGGCGCTGGAGAAGATCGGCAAGACGCCGCAGGACGTCGATCTCTGGGAGATCAACGAGGCCTTCGCCTCGGTCGTGATCGGCTCGATGCGGATCCTCGGGATCGACGAGGAGAACGTCAACGTCAACGGCGGCGCGATCGCCTTCGGCCACCCGATCGGCGCCTCCGGCGCCCGCATCGTCGGCTCCCTGGTGCACGAGCTGCGCCGCCGCGGCGGCGGCCTCGGCGTTGCCGCGATCTGCTCCGGCGGCGGCCAAGGCGATGCAATCGTGGTCGAGGTCAACGGGAACTGATCATGGGCGGCGGACGCGGTTGACGATGGACCGCGCCGCCGCCTTCTTCGACCTGGACAAGACCCTGATGGCGGGGTCGAGCGGGATGCAGTTCGCCCGCGTCGCCACGCGCCAGGGCATCGTCGGGCGCCGGCAGCTGGCGCGCTGGGCCGTCGAGCACCTGCTCTACCGGCTGCGTGGCACCACCGACGAGCGCACCGCAGAGGTCCTGCGGGTTGCCCGCGAGCTGATCACCGGCGTGCCCGCGAAGACTTTCGCGCGCATGGAGCCCGAGGTGATGGCGGCGATCCTGCCGCGCGTCTACCCCCAGATGCTCGACGAGGTGCGCGGCCACCAGGACGCCGGGCGGCCGACCTTCATCGTCAGCGCCGCCGGCAACGACGTCGTCGAGTCGCTGGCCCGGGTGCTGCGGATGGAGGGCGGCATCGGCACGCGCTACGAGATCGACGAGGCGGGCGACTTCACCGGCCGTCTCGACGGCCCGTTCGTCTACGGGCCCGGCAAGGTCGAGGCGATGCAGGACTTCGCGGCGCAGCACGACATCGACCTCGAGCGGTCCTTCGCCTACTCGGACTCGCTCTCGGACCTGCCGATGCTGCGCGCCGTCGGCAACCCGGTCGTCGTCAACCCCGACCCGCCGCTGCTGGAGGTCGCCCGCGACGAGGGTTGGCAGACCCTGCGCTTCGAGCGCCTCGGCCGCCGCCTGGTCGCGATCGCGATCACCCTGCTGGCGACGGTCGCAGGCTTCGGCGGGTCCCGCATCGCCGCCCGGCGAAAGGCCCCGCCCCGTCGCTTCCCATCGCGACGGTAGCGGGGCCCGAAAGGTCCCCCCGGGTGCGACGCCCGGCC
>DASVWP010000157.1:0-11024 GCA_036393155.1 Solirubrobacterales bacterium
AAGGAGCGCAGGAACTGGGTGTCGTAGGCGGAGAGCGCTTCGCTGTAGTTGGACCAGTTCCAACTGAAGTGGAGGTTTTCCCCGAGCACGCCCGAGTTCAGGGACAGCTTGCCCATGAAGTAGAGCGGGACGACGAAGAAAAGGATCAGCCAGATCGTCCCCGGTCCGAGCAGGAAATAGGGAGCGACGCGGCGGCGGAGCGTGGCCATCAGGCCACCGCTCCGCCGCCGCTGTTCAGCGAGTCGCTCACGTCGCTCAGCCGTTCAGCACCGCGTTGAACGCTTTGATCACGTTCTGTTCCTCTTCGCCTTCCAGTTCCGGCGTCGGGGAGCAGTTCTTGGTGAACGATTCGCTGGGGAAGATCAGCGGGTTTTCGGCCAGCTTCGGTTCCCGCTTGGCGAGGATCTGCTTCACGCCTTCCACCGGAGTCACGTAGTTCACGTATTCGGCGATGTTGGCCTGCACTTCGGGCTTGTAGACGTAGTTCATCCAGGCCTCGGCCGCGGTCGGGTTCGGCGCCCCGACCGGGATCACCATGTCTTCGGACCAGAGCATGCAGCCCTCGGTCGGCATCCGCCATTCGAGGTTCGGGTTGTCTTCCTGAAGCTGGACCGCATCGCCCGACCAGCCGATCACCGCGACCGCGTCGCCGCTGGTCAGATCACGCGCGTAGTCGTTGCCGGTGAAGCGCCGGATCTGCCCCGATTCGGCGGCGGCCTTGATTTTTTCGATCGCCTTCATCCAGTCCGCTTCGGTCGCTTCGCTGGGGTCGATGCCTTCGCACTTCATGACCAGCGGCACCGTTTCCCGGACTTCGTTGAGGAAGTCGACCTTGCCCTTGTACTTGGGGTTGAAGAGGTCGCAGATCGATTTCACTTCGGGGGCCGTTTCGGTGTTGACGATGATCCCGGTCATCCCGCTCTGCCACGGCACCGTCCAGTCGCGGTTGGGGTCGAAGGGCGGGCTCTTGAGGCTGCCGACGAGGTTCTTTTCGACTTCCGGCAGCCCGGATTTGTCGAATTCCTGCAGGTAGCCGAGCTTGTGCATTTTGGTGACCATGTAGTCGGCCAGGACCATGATGCTGCGGCCACCCGATTCGCCCTGCGCCAGGATCGGCTGCATCTTGTTGAAGAATTCTTCGTTGGAGTTGATGTCTTCGATGTAGTTGACCTTGACCCCGGTCGCCTTTTCGAACGCCGGCACCGTGCCTTTGTCGATGTAGAGCGGCCAGTTGGAGATCGTCAGGCTGCCCGAGGGCTTGCCTTCGAGCTTGATCGTTTCGGCTTCCTTTTCGGTTCCGCTGCCTTCGATTCCACCGCCACCGCCGCCGCAGGCCGTGAGGCCGAATACGACGGCGAGCGCCGCCACCGCGCAGGCCAGCAGAAGCAGCGCTCTGCCGGGTTTGAGGGTCCGCATCGAGTTCATCCTTCCTCGTTGGTTGCAAGTACCGGTTCCGCCTGCGCCGCGCCGTTCCGCGGCGACTCCGTGACCACGTGCATGTGCTCGGGCTCCCAGCTCAGGACCACCCTGGCGCCGCCGCCGGGCAGCCGCTGGCGCTCCGCCTCGTCGGCGTTGGGGACGAGCACGGTCATCCGCACGTCGTCACCGAGATTGACCGCGATCTGCGTCGCGGTGCCGAGGTAGAGCGAGCTCTCGACCACTCCCTCGACCCGCGGCAGCCCGTCCGCCGGGCCGCCGCCCTCGCCGGGGGCGTCGACCCGCAGCTTCTCCGGCCGCACCACCGCGGCACAGCCCTCCCCGACCGCCAGGCCGCCGGTGTCGGCGGCGACCTCGAGGCCGCTGTCCAGGCGCACCCGGCCCTGGCCGGAGACCGAGCCCGGCATCAGGTTGGAGACGCCGATGAAGCCGGCGACGAAGGTCGTGGTGGGCCGGTCGTAGACCTCCTCCGGGGGCGCCACCTGCTCGACCCGGCCGCGGTTCATCACCGCGATCCGATCGCTCATCGTCAGCGCCTCCTCCTGGTCGTGGGTGACGTAGACGAAGGTGATCCCGACCTCGCGCTGGATCCGCTTCAGCTCCACCTGCAGGCCCTTGCGAAGTTTCAGGTCCAGTGCCCCCAGCGGCTCGTCGAGCAGCAGCACCTTCGGCAGGTTGACGAGCGCCCGGGCCAGCGCCACGCGCTGCTGCATCCCGCCGGAGAGCTGAGAGGGACGTCGATTGGCCTCGGCCGCCAGCCCGACCCGGCGCAGCTCCGCGGCCACCCGCTCGCCGATCTCCTCCTTGCCGACCCCCTTGCGCTTGAGCCCGAAGGCGACGTTGTCCTCGACGCTGAGGTGGGGGAACAGCGCGTAGCTCTGGAAGACGGTGTTGGTCGGGCGCTTGTGGGGCGGCAGCGCCGCGACGTCCTCGCCCTCGATGCGGATTTCGCCTGTGGTCGGGCGCTCGAAGCCGGCGATCATCCGCAGGGTCGTCGTCTTGCCGCAGCCGCTCGGGCCCAGCAGGGTGAAGAACTCGCCGCCCTCGAGCTCGAGGCTGAGGTCGTCCACCGCGGTGAAGTCGTCGAAGCGCTTGGTCACGCCCCGCAGCTGGACGCTGGCGGTTTGACTCTCCGTTCCTGCAGCGCTCTCCATCCGTGCAACTCCTCTCCTGGGCTCGTGACAGCCCTTGGGCCCGACGCGTCTTTCGCGACCGTAAGCCCCATTGGATCACCGTGCAAGTGGCGAATGTCCCAAAAGCACAGTGTTTCCTTGTACGTAAAGTACAAGCAGACGCTTTGTGCTTGACCCAATGACCACTTGCGTCTATGCCAAAGTGGCACTAGCGTTATCCACATCGTCGTAGCACGAGAGGAGAGCTGAATTGGCCACCGCTTCGCAGGCGCCAGCAGGAACCGAGCTCCAGCAGCTCGCCCAGCGCCATCTTTGGATGCACTTCTCGCGGATGGGCGCCTACGGCCCCGACCACGAGATCCCGATCATCACGCGGGGTGAGGGCTGCTACGTATACGACGAGCACGGCAACCGCTACCTCGACGGGCTCTCCGGCCTCTTCTGCGTCAACGCCGGCCACGGCCGCACCGAGTACGGCGAGGCGGCGGCGCGCCAGGTCGAGGAGCTCGACTTCTTCACGCTCTGGAGCTACGCCCACCCGCGGGCGATCGAACTTGCCGCCCGGATCGCCAAGCTGGCTCCCGGCGACCTCAACCGCGTCTTCTTCACCTCCGGCGGCTCGGAGGCGGTCGAGTCGGCGCTGAAGCTCGCCCGCAACTACCACCGGGTTCGCGGCAACGGCCAGAAGCACAAGCTGATCGCCCGCGAGATCGCCTACCACGGCACCTCCATGGGCGCCCTCTCGGCGACCGGGATCACCGATCTGCGCAGCCAGTTCGAGCCGCTCACTCCCGGCGGCTGCCACGTCCCCAACACCAACGTCTACCGCTGGCCCGAGGACCGTCACCCGCTCTGGGCGGCGACGGCGATCGAGGAGCGGATCGAATTCGAGGGCCCGGAGACGGTCGCCGCGGTGATCCTCGAGCCGGTGCAGAACGCCGGCGGCTGCTTCGTCCCGCCCGACGGCTACTTCCAGCGGGTGCGCGAGATCTGCGACCGCCACGACGTGCTGATGATCTCCGACGAGGTGATCTGCGCCTGGGGCCGCCTCGGCCACTACTTCGGCTGCGAACGCTTCGGCTACCAGCCGGACATGATCACCGTCGCCAAGGCGCTCACCTCGGCCTACGCCCCGATGGGCGGGGTCATCGCCTCCGACAAGGTCGCCGAGCCCTTCCTCGAGGGCAGCAACTCCTTCGCCCACGGCTTCACCTTCGCCGGGCACCCGGTCGCCTCGGCGGTCGCGATGGCCAACCTCGACGTCTTCGAGAAGGAGGACCTCTGCGGCCACGTGCGCGCGAAGGAGGGCGAGTTCCGCCAGATGCTGGAGAGCCTGCACGACCTGCCGATCGTCGGCGACGTGCGCGGCGCCGGCTACTTCCATGCCGTCGAGCTGGTCAAAGACAAGGAGACCAAGGAGAGCTTCAACCACGAGGAGTCCGAGAAGCTGCTGCGCGGCTTCCTCTCCGGTGAGCTCTACAAGCGCGGGCTGATCTGCCGGGCCGACGATCGCGGCGACCCGGTCGTGCAGCTGGCCCCGCCGCTGATCGCCGACACCGAGCAGTTCGAAGAGATCCACGACGTCCTGCACTCCGTGCTGGCCGAGGCCTGGGACCGGATCGTCGGTTAGGGGCCTGCGGTGCTCACCGTCCAGAGCCTGCTCGACGAGCTCGACCTAGAACTCGCGGCGGGCAAGAAAGCCGCCGCCTCGCCGGTCCGCTGGGTCCACATCTCCGAGTTGCAGGACCCGACGCCGTGGCTCTCCGGCGGCGAGCTGATGCTGACCACCGGGATCCCGCTGGACACGGCGGCCAAGCAGCGCGCCTTCGTCCGCATCCTCGCCGACCGCAACCTGGCGGGGCTCGGGTTCGGGACCGGCTTCAGCCACCGCAAGCTGCCGAAGCCGCTGGTCGAAGAGGCCGAGAAACGGGACTTCCCGCTCTTCGAGGTGCCCTACTCGACCCCGTTCATCGCGATCACCGAGAAAGCCTTCGCCCGGCTCGTCAACGAGCAGTACGAGGTGCTGCAGCGGGGGATCGCCGTGCAGCGCCGGCTCGAGCGGCTGGTCCTCGAGGAGCGGGGCCTGGAGGAAATCGCGGCGACGATCGCCTCCGCGGTCGGCGGCACGGTGGCGATCCTCGACGGCCGCGGCGAGCGGCTGGCCGGGCGCGGCTTCCGCCGCCAGCTCTCCGCCGACGCGATCGCCGGGATCCGCAAGGAGGCGCTCTCCCACGCCGCCGACGGTCACCCCTTCGTCCCCTCCCATCCCTCGGTCGCCGGCCGCGCCCTCGCCCACCCGGTGGTCTCGCCGGGCGGCGGCCCGCCGCAGGCCTGGGTGGTGATCGTCCGCGACTCCGGCGGCCTCGGTGACTTCGAGCGGCTGATCCTGCAGCAGGCGGTCGCCGTGGTGGCCCTGGAGCTGATGCGCCGCCGGGTCGCCCGCGAGACCGAGCGGCGGCTGGCCGGCGACGTCCTCGCCGGCGCCCTCGGCGGGCGGATGGACGCCAGCGAGCTGCGCCGGCGGCTGGAGCCGTTCGGGATCGGCGAGGAGGCCGCGGTGCTGGTCTTCTCCCTCGACCATCCTGCCGCCGCCACCGGGGTCCTCGAACGGGCCCTGGCCGCCGACGCCTGCCCGGCCGTGGTCGCCCCGCACGCGACCGGCGGCCGCGAGCTGCTCTGCGCGGTGATCGACGCCGCCGACCGCGATCCGATCGACGTCGCCGGCGAGGCGCGGGGGGCGCTGGCCTCCGATCGCGGCGCCGTGCGCGCCGCCGCCAGCCGCCCGGCCTCGCCGGAGAAGCTGCGCCACTCCTTCCACGAAGCGCGCTGCGCGCTGGAGGCGACGGCCCTCAGCAACGGCACCGCGCCGGAGGTCGCCTCCTGGCGAGACCTCGGCGCCTTCACGCTGCTCCTCTCGATCCAGGACGACGAGGCGCTGAACCTCTACTGCGACAGCGTCCTCGGCCCGATCGAAAAGGGAGACGAGGAGTACGGCGGCGAGCTGCTGCGCTCGCTGGAGGCTTTCATCGAGCAGAACGGACAGTGGGAGCGGGCAGCCCGCCAGGTCTACTGCCACCGGCACACGTTGCGTTACCGGATGCGGAAGGTCGAAGAGCTGACCGGCCGCGACCTCTCGCGCGCGCATGACCGGATCGAGTTTTGGCTGGCCCTGCGAGCGAGGGAGTTGGTTGCATGAGAATCGGAGTTCCCACCGAGATCAAGTCCGACGAGTACCGGGTCGCGATCACCCCGGCCGGCGTCCGCGAAATGAGCGAGCACGGCCACGAGGTGCTGATCCAGGCCGGTGCCGGCGAGGGCAGCGCGATCCCCGACGCCGACTACGCGGCCCAGGGGGCGGCGATCGTCGCCGACGCGCCGACGGTCTTCGAGCAGGCGGAGATGATCCTCCACGTCAAGGAGCTGCAGCCGACTGAGATCGAGATGCTGCGCCCCGGTCAGCTGCTGTTCACCTACCTGCACCTGGCGCCGGATCCCGAGCAGACCCGGGGCCTGTGCGGCTCGGGCGCGACCTGCATCGCCTACGAGACGGTCGAGGACTCACACGGTCGGCTGCCGCTGCTGGCGCCGATGAGCGAGATCGCCGGCAAGATCGCCACCCAGGCCGGCGCCCACGCGCTGGAGAAGCCGCACGGCGGGCGCGGGCTGCTGCTCGGCGGCGTCCCCGGCGTCGCCGCCGCCAACGTGATGGTGATCGGCGGCGGCGTGGTGGGGATGAACGCCGCCTTCATCGCGATCGGGATGGAGGCCGACGTCTTCGTCTTCGACCGCTCGATCGACCGCCTGCGCGAGCTCGAGGTCGTCTTCGGCGGCCGCTGCTCGACCGTCTACTCGACCACCCTGGCGGTGGAAGAGATGCTGCCCCGCGCCGACCTGGTGATCGGGGCGGTGCTGGTCCACGGCGCCCGCGCCCCCTTCGTGATCCGGCGCGAGCAGCTGGCGCTGATGAAGCCCGGCGCGGTGCTGGTCGACGTGGCGATCGACCAGGGCGGCTGCTTCGAGACCTCGCGGCCGACCACCCACAAGGACCCGACTTTCGAGGTCGACGGGATCACCCACTACTGCGTCGCCAACATGCCGGGCGCGGTGCCGATCACCTCGACCCAGGCGCTGACCAACGCCACCCTGCCCTACGCGATCGCGCTCGCCGACCTCGGGGTCGCCGGGGCGATCCGCCGCGACCCGGGCCTGCGGCCCGGGGTCAACGTGGCTGGGGGCAAGGTCACGCACCCGGCCGTGGCGGAGGGGGTAGGGATGGACTACGTCCCGGTCGAGGAGGCGCTGGAGTTGGAAAAAACCCTGCAATGAGCACCAAAGGATGGGCTGAATGAGCACTTACGCGGTTGTCAACCCGGCCACTGGCGAGAAGGTCAAGGAGTACCCGGAGATCAGCGACGCCGACCTGCGCGCGGCGATCGACCGGGCCGACCGGGCCTCCAGGAGCTGGTCGGGCTCCTCGACCGTGGCGGAGCGGGCGGCGCTGGTGCGCCGGGTCGCCGAGCTCCACAACGAGCGCACCCAGCAGCTGGCGGAGATCATCGTCCGCGAGATGGGCAAGCCGATGGAGCAGGCGGTCGGCGAGGTCGAGTTCGCGGCGGCGATCTACGAGTTCTACGCCGACAACGCCGAGCAGCTGATGGCCGACGAGCCGGTGAAGCTGATGGAAGGCGACGGCACGGCGGTCGTCCGCCGCAGCCCCTTTGGCGTCCTGCTGGGGATCATGCCCTGGAACTTCCCCTACTACCAGGTCGCCCGCTTCGCCGGGCCGAACCTGGTGATCGGCAACACGATCCTGCTCAAGCACGCGCCGCAGTGCCCGGAATCGGCCGAGGCGATGCAGCAGATCTTCAATGACGCCGGCTTCCCCGAGGGCGCCTACGAGGACATCTACGCGACCAACGAGCAGATCGAGTGGGTGGTCGCCGACCCGCGGGTGCGCGGCGTCTCGGTCACCGGCTCCGAGCGGGCGGGCGCCGCGGTCGCCGAGATCGCCGGCCGCAACCTGAAGAAGGTCGTGCTCGAGCTCGGCGGCTCCGATCCCTTCATCGTGCTCGGGACCGACGACCTCGACGCCACCGTCAAGGCCGCGGCCGAAGCGCGGCTCGACAACGCCGGCCCGTCCTGCAACGCCGCCAAGCGCTTCATCGTCATGGACGAGTACTACGACGATTTCGTCGAGAAGCTCACCGCCGAGCTGTCCGAGGCGAAGACGGGCGATCCAACCGCCGAGGGAACGGCGATCGGGCCGCTCTCCTCCGAGCTCGCGGCCGACCGCCTCGAGGACCAGGTGAAGCGCGCCGTCGACGCCGGCGCCGAGGTCAAGGTCGGCGGCAAGCGCGAGGGCAACTACTTCGAGCCGACGGTCCTGACCGGGATCAAGCCCGGCGACGAGGCCTCCCAGGAAGAGTTCTTCGGCCCCGTGGCCCAGGTCTACCGAGTCGGCTCCGAGGAGGAGGCGGTCGAGCTCGCCAACCGGACTCCGTTCGGCCTCGGCTCCTACGTGATGACCACCGACAAGGAGCAGGGCGAACGGGTCGCCGACCGGCTCGAAGCTGGCATGGTCTACGTCAACCTGGTCCTGGCCGACAGCCCCGAGCTGCCGTTCGGCGGCTTCAAGCGCTCCGGCTTCGGCCGCGAGCTCGGCCGCTACGGGGCCGACGAGTTCGTCAACAAGAAGCTGATCCGGAGCGCCTGAGCCGCCGGGCGGGTTGACGAAACGCCCGCCCCAAGCCAGGGTTACGGCGTTCGATGAAGAACAACCGAGCCATGAAGACTGTCGTCGCGGTGGCGGCGTTGCTCCTTGCCGCCTACGCGGTTGACGCCGCCGCTGCGGTACAGCCGGGAGCCGAGCTCGAAAACCCGCGTTGCCACGGGCGCCAGGCGACGATCGTCGGGACCGAAGGCGACGACGTGATCCACGGGACTCCCGGCCGCGACGTGATCTGGGGCGGCGGCGGCAACGACGTGATCTGGGGGGAACTGGGCAACGACCTGATCTGCGGCGGCCCCGGCTCGGACCTGATCCACGGCGGCCGCGGCAACGACGTCGTCGACGGCGGCGCCGGCGGCGAAGACCGGGTCTACGGCGACCTCGGCGACGACAAGGTGCTGGGTGGCGCCGGGCCCGGCGACGAAGTCTCGGGCGGGCTGGGCATCGACGTCGTCAACGGCGGCCCCGGCAACGGCGACGTGGTCCACGGCGACTACGGCTATGACCGGATGTCCGGCGGGGCGGGCAAGGAAGACATCGCCTCCTTCGCCACCGCCCGCGCCGGCGGCAAGGGGAGCGGCGTCTGGGCCTCGCTGAAGGCGCACAAGGCGTTCGGCGACGGCCACGACAAGCTGTTCGGGTTCGAGGGCCTCGAAGGCTCCGCCTTCCGCGACACGCTGATCGGCTCCCCCCAGGCCAACGTGATCAGGGGCGGCCCGGGGAACGACCACCTGATCGGAGGCGGCGGTGCCGACACCCTGGAAGGCGGTCAGGGCACCGATTCCTGCAAGGGCGCCAAAGGGCGCACGACCTCCTGCGGCAAGGAAGCGCCGCCGAGGGGCTCCGCCTACGTGCAGCTCGACACCGCGGCGCCGGGTAGCGGCGCCGGCCTGCAGGTTGTCGGCGGCGCCGGGCCCGACCACCTGATCGTCGCCTTCGACGAAGCCAGCGAGACCTTTGGGGTCACGGCGCGCAGCCGGCTCGCCGCCGGGCCGGGATGCGCCCATCCCCCGAAGCAGCCGGATCAGGTCACCTGCCCGGCCGAAGGTCCGGGCCGCTGGCTGATGGCTGACCTGGGTCCCGGCAACGACAGCCTCAGGGTCGAAGGGTCCCTGCTGGCGGTCGGCTTCACGCGGATCGCCGGGGGTGACGGCAACGACGTGATCCACGGCGGCCCGGAGGACGACCTGATCGAGTCGGGACCGGGCGCCGACAAGCTCTACGGCGGCGACGGGGCCGACGGCCTGGTCGGTGGCCTGCCCGGCCCCACCTATCTTTACGGGGAAGGCGGCGGCGACCTGCTGGCGGCCGGAGGGGGCTGCGCCGGCGGGGCGCTGGTCGGCGGCCCCGGCCGCGACGACGCCTCCTTCGCCGAGACCCAGGCCCACCCGGGGCTCTTGATCATCTCCTTCCCCCAGCACAGCGCCTGGATCACCGCGATCCCGGGCTGCCACCACGTCCACCTCTCGGCCAGCGACGAGGACATGGAGGGCTCCTTCGACAACGACGTGCTGATCGGCAACCACCGCGCCAACAGCATGCTCGGTCAGCCCGGCGAAGACAGCTTCTACGGCAACGGCGGCGAAGACGTGATCGATGCCCGCGACGGCGTCCGCGACAAGTGGATCCAGTGCGGCGTCGGCACCCCGGCGCACAAAGGCCACCGCGCCACCGGCATCTCCGCCGGCCGCGCTCTCACCGACCCCTTCGACCCGGCCCCGTTCAAATGCAAGGACGAAAAGAACGGCCACCCGGTCCCCGGCCTCAACGGCTGACCCGGACGCTTCCGGCGCTCCGAAAAACAGGCAGGTAAGGGGCGGGTCCGGGGGGCGAGCCGGCTTCCGTTTGCTCCTTGTCGCGCTATGCGCGAGGAACAGCGAACGGAACCTGGCCAGGCGCTTGCTCTGCTTGCTCGCCGCCAGCACGGGGTTGTTTCCATTCGGCAACTCGAACGGTTGGGCTTCGACAAGGATTGGGTCACGAGGGCAGTGCGGCAGGGGCGCCTGCATCGCCTTTACCGTGGGGTCTACGCGGTCGGGCATCGCAGGCTGAGCTGGGAGGGGCACTGTCTGGCGGCAGTCCTCGCCTGTGCACCCGCCGCCGTTGCCAGTCACGCCACCGCCGGCTGGCTCTGGGGCATCCTGCGGTCCCGGCCCGAGCGGTTCGACGTCACCGCCGCGACCAGGCGCCACCCCAAGTCGCCTATTCGCATCCACTACGCGGACCTGACCGAAGCCGACCGTGCGGTCCGCGACAACATCCCGACCACCTCCCTGCCTCGCACCTTTCTCGACCTGGCGTCGTCGATCTCCCCCGACCGCCTCGAGAAGAGCGTCGAGCAGGCGGACAAGCGCGGTCTCCTCGACCTCCGACCGATCGACGCTCTACTTGCCCGTTGCTCGCGTCACTCCGGCGTCTCTGCCCTGCGGCAAGTCCTCGCCATCTACCGTCCCGACCCCGCGGTGACCCGGGCGGGCACCGAGCGGCTCTTTCGCAAGCTGGCCGAGGAGGCGGGGCTGCGGCCATCGATGAACTTCGTCGCCGCCGGCTATGAGCTCGACGCCTACTGGGAGGCGGAGCGCTTCGGGGTCGAACTCGAGGTCTACGCGACGCACGGCAGCCGCGCCGCCTTCGAGCGCGACGGCGCCCGGCAGGAGGACCTGATGCTGCTGGGCATCGAGACGATCAGGATCAGCGGCCCGCGGCTCGAGCGAGAACCGCGGGCC
>DASVWP010000158.1:0-9555 GCA_036393155.1 Solirubrobacterales bacterium
CACTACGAGGGCGACGCCCAGCCCTACAAGCCCGAGGACGAGGCGAGCGCCTGGCGCGAGCGCGACCCGCTGGAGGTCGCCGCGCGGCGGCTGGCCGAGCGCGGCGAGATGGGCCCCGAGGAGATCGACCGGGTCCGCGCCGAGGCCGCCGAGCGCGTCGAGGCGACGATCGAGCGGGCGCGCGAGCTGCCCATCCCCGACCTCGAGGAGGCCTACGCGGATGTCTACGGCGAGTGAGAGCGGCGCCGCGGCGGCGACCGAGGCGGCGCCGGTGCGCTACATCGACGCCCTGAACGCCGGCATGGCGACGGCGATCGAAGAGGACGAGCGGGTGGTCCTGATCGGGATCGACGTCGGCGCCGGCGGCGGCATCTTCCGGGTCACCAAGGGGCTGTTCGACCGCTTCGGGCCGCAGCGGGTGATCGACACCCCGATCAGCGAGATGGGCTTCGTCGGCGCCGCGGTGGGGGCCGCGATGACCGGGCTGCGGCCGATCGTCGAGATCATGTTCATGGACTTCGTCGGGGTCTGCATGGACCCGATCCTCAACCAGGCCGCCAAGCTCCGCTACATGACCGCCGGGGCGCTGGAGATCCCGGTCGTCTTCCGGATGCAGACCGGGGCCGGCAAATCGGCCGGGGCCCAGCACTCCCAGAGCCTCGAGGCCTGGTTCGCCCACGTGCCGGGGCTGAAGGTGGTGCTGCCGGCGACCGTCGCCGACGCCCGCGACCTGCTGCTGGAGTCGGTCCGCGACCCCAACCCGGTCGTCTTCGTCGAGAACCGGCGCCTGTACTCGATGAAGGGCGACGTCGAGGCGGACCCGCTGCCGCTCGGCAAGGCACGCGTCGCCCGGGCCGGCGAGGAGGTGACCGTGGTCACCTGGGGACAGATGCTGCGCGTCTGCCTGGCCGCCGCGGAGGAGAGCTCGGCCTCGCTGGAGGTGATCGACCTGCGCTCGCTGGCGCCCCTGGACATGGAGACGGTGCTGGAGTCGACCCGGCGCACCGGGCGCCTGCTGATCGTCCACGAGGCGGTGCAGGACTTCGGCGCCGGGGCGGAGATCGCCGCCCGGGTCGGCGAGGCGATGTTCGACGAGCTGCGAACCCCGATCAGGCGAATCGGTACGCCATCGGTACCGATGCCGTTCAGCCCCGACCTCGAGAAGGCCTTGATGCCAACCTCCAAAGCCGTCGCCAATGCCGCGGAGGGGCTCAAAGCCGAAGGGTAGGGTTGTGTTACATGTTGGTTCGCGGGAGCACTTCATGACCGACCGGATCACGAGCGACGACGCCCACCTCGTCCAGCCGATCAAGATCGCGCGGGCCTACGAGCAGCTGGCCGGGCTGCTGCGCGAGCGCATCACCTCCGGCGACCTGCGCGAGGGCGACCGGCTGCCCTCCGAGACCGCGCTCGCCAAGCAGGCCGGGGTCAGCCGCTCGACCGTGCGCGAGGCGCTGCGAATCCTCGAGCAGGGCGGCCTGGTCGAGCGGGCGAGCCCGCGGATCATGGTCGTCGCCGACCGCTCCGACGTCCCCGCCTTCCGCGAGCTGCGGCGCGAGCTGCGGCGCCACAACGTCACCTTCCACCACCTGCACGAGTCGATGATGACCCTCGACCCCGAGCTCGCCCGGCTGGCCGCGATCCGCGCCGACCGCAGCGACCTGAAGGCGCTGCACGAGCTGGTCGAGGAGCAGGAACGGCACCTCGACCACCTCGGCGAGTGGAGCCGGCTCGACGTCGAGTTCCACGCCCAGGTGGCGGAGATGAGCGCCAACCCGGCGCTGATCGTCGCCCGCCAGCCGATCAGCCAGCTGCTGCTGCCGGCGCTGCTGCGGTTCATGGACACGCGGGAGATGGCCGAACACGCGACGAAGTACCACCGGCGCATCCTCGGCGAGATGGACGTGCGCGACGCCGACACCGCCGCCTCGGTGATGAGAAGGCACATCAACGACTGGCGCACGGCCTGGGAGAAACGCGGTTTGGATCTCCACCAAGAGATCCTCGATCTTTCTTATACCGGCGCTGCGGAGCCCAATACGGTGGTCTCAACCCACCAGGAGGAGGAGAAATGGGCTTCGTCAAGCGCCCCGAGGAGATCGCCCGTATCGAGCACGCCCTGAGCTTCCCGCGCTTCGTCGGGGGCCAGATGCTGTCGGTGGAGTTCCTCACCGACGAGAGCGTGGTGGCGGAGGTGCTGCCGCCGCCGCTGGAACCGACCGAGACGCCGCAGGTGCGGGCGATGGTGGGCCGCTGGCAGTCAAACTGCGTCGGCGACTTCCACGGCGGGTCGATCTACGTGATGGCCCAGCACGAGGGCGTGGTCGGCGAGTACGTGCTGGCGATGTACATGAGCGGCGACGTGCCGACGATCTACGGCCGCGACCTGTTCGGGGAGCCGAAGAAGATCGCCGAGAGCCAGCTGCTGCGGCGCGGCGACGTCTTCCGCGGCTGGATCGACCGCGGCGGCGTGCGGCTGATCGAACTGCACGGCGAGATGACCAAGGACACCGGCGCCTTCGACGCCGAGGGCTACAACTTCAACTTCAAGGCGCGGCCGGCGGCCAACGGGTCGGGCCTGGAGGAGGACGCGATCCTCACCCGGGCGAAGTTCGACGTCCACGCGGCCGCCTCGATGGAGGGGGCGGGGAGCGTGGTCCTGCGGGGGACCGTGCACGACCCGCTCGACGAGCTGCCGGTGCGCAGCGTGCTGCGGGCGACCTACACCGAGTGCGACCTGATCGGGGCCTGCGAGGCGGTGGCGCGGACCCCGGCCGACGTCTTCCTCCCTTACCACTACGGCCGCCACGACGACTGGAGCGAGCTCGACACCGAGTCGGCCAACGTCGTCCCGGTCGCCTGAGCCCGAGGCGGCGACGGTGAGGGTCGGCTCGGCCGGCGGGTCCCGGACGTGAGCGAGGTGCGGGTCGTCGGGGCGGGGATGACCCGCTTCGAGAAGAGCCCGCTGAGCCTGCGCGAGCTGGCCGCGGCGGCGGCGGGGGCGGCGCTCGAGGACGCCGGGTTGGCGGTCGAGGGGGTGCAGGCCGCCTACGTCGGCAACGCGGCGGCGGGTCTGGTGACCGGCCAGGAGATGATCCGCGGCCAGGTGATGCTGCGGGCGCTGGGGATCGAAGGGATCCCGATCTTCAACGTCGAGAACGCCTGCGCGAGCGCGGCCAGCGCCCTGCACCTGGGCTGGCAGGCGGTGTCGGCGGGGGCGTACGACACCGTGCTCTGCCTCGGGGCGGAGAAGCTGACCCACGAGGACAAGACCGTGGGGATGCGGGCGATCGGGACCGCGATCGACGTCGAGCGCCGGGTCGAGCTGGCGGCCGAAGTCGGGGCGGAGATCGCCGAGGGCGAGCCGCGCTCCTTCTTCATGGACCTCTACGCCGACATGACCCGGCGCTACATGGAGGTCTCGGGGGCGAGCGCCGAGGACTTCGCCGCGGTGGTGGTGAAGAACCAGCACAACGGGGCGCTCAACCCAAGGGCCCAGTACGGCGGCGAGCTGAGCGTCGAGCAGGTGCTGGAGAGCCGGATGGTGGTCGACCCGCTGACCCTGCTGATGTGCTCGCCGATCTCCGACGGCGCGGCCGCGGTGGTGCTGATGAGCGAGGAGGCGGCGCGGCGGGCCGGGGGGCGCGGGCCGCGGATCCGCGCCTCGGTGGTGCGCAGCGGCAACCGCCACGACCGCTCCGATCCGCTGGCCGGCTCGACCGGCCTGGCGGCGAGGGAAGCCTTCGAGATCGCCGGCCTCGGCCCGGAGGACCTCGACTGCGCCGAGGTCCACGACGCCAGCGCGCCGGCCGAGCTGATGGTCTACGAGCAGATCGGCCTGGCGCCGCCCGGCGAGGGCCCGGCCCTCCTGGAGTCCGGCCGCACGAGGCTCGGCGGCGACCTCCCGGTCAACACCAGCGGCGGCCTGCTCAGCAAGGGCCATCCGATCGGCGCCACCGGCATCGCCCAGATCTGCGAGTCCACCTGGCAACTGCGCGGCGAAGCCGGCCCCCGCCAGGTCGCTGGCGCCAGGGTCGCCCTGACCCAGAACGGCGGCGGCTGGATCGAGGGCGACTCCGCCGCGATGGCCGTCCACATCCTCAGCGCGGACTAGCGCGGCCAGCGCTTCAGGGGCGGCGAGCGGCTGGCGTCGTAGAGCGAGCGGTTGCCGAGCGGGTGCGCGAGGGTGACCGTGAAGCCGTCGAGGGGCATCGCGACGACGGCCTGGCAGCCGGCCCGATCGACCAGGAAGGCGGTGACGAGCACAGCGGCGCGGCGTTCGACGACGTGCACCCTGGCGATCCTCGGCGGCGGCCTCCTCGCGTCCGGGCACCAGGCGACGGTGGTCCAGATCGTGAAACGCCGACCTCGGGGAGGTCTGGTCAGGTGCCACCCCACCGGCCCGCCCGGAACCCTCACGTCGGCGTATCGGCGCTGCAGCGAGGGCGGGAAGGTCCCCGGCCGGCCGAAGCTCGGCCTCGCCGCCGACCCCCGCCGGGGCTTCGGAGGTGAGCTGGCCGGAGCTTGCGAACCGCCGCAGCCCACGGCCGCGGACGCGAGCGTCACCAAAGCGAGCGCCATCGCTCCGGCCCGGCGCCTCTCTCCCCCAGTCCCCACCGGTAACTCGAACCCGCCCCGGCAGAAGAGTTGCGTCCAGCCCTCAGGACCCGCCCTGCATTCACCCCTTATGCGGTGGTAAATGCAGGGCGCATGACCAAGGGCGCTGATCCGCCCTGCATTTTGGGTCTATAGGAACACAGATGCAGGGCGCGCCGCGCGAGGAGTGCATTCACCGTCCTGTGGACGGTGAATGCACCTCTCACCTCAGACTTCTTCGTGGACGCCTTCCTGGATCGCCTGCTCGCCGTGGGCGATGTCGCCGCCGGCGGAGGTCAGGTAGGCCTGCTCGACCTCGCCGATGCGGTGGCGGGCGTCTTCGCCGGAGAGGTCGAGGGCGACGAGGCCGCGGCGCATGACGATCGCGTGGTCGGTGTAGTTGAGGGCCTTGTGGGCGTGCTGCTCGACCATCACGACGGCGGTGCCCTGCTCGTCGGCGGCGCGGCGGACGGCCTCCAGGAGGCGGTCGACGACGAGGGGGGCGAGGCCGAGCGAGAGCTCGTCGGCCAGCAGCAGCTTCGGCTTGCGGCCGAGCGCCCGGGCTAGCGTCAGCATCTGCTGCTCGCCGCCGGAGAGCAGGCCGCCGCGGACGCCCATCCGCTTGCCGAGCTCGGGGAACAGGGCGACCGCCTCTTCGACGTCGACGCCGCCGATCCGCAGGTTGTCGCGCAGGCTCATACCTTTGAACACCGAGCGCTCCTCGGTCACGTAGGCCATGCCGGAGCGGGCGCGCTTGTAGAGCGGCGCCTTCGGCTTGACGTCGTCGAAGCGCACCTCACCGCCGAGCAACGGCAGTTCGCCGGCCAGGGCCAGCATCGTCGTCGTCTTACCCGCCCCGTTGGGACCGAGCAGGCAGAAGACTTCGCCGGCGTTGACGTCGAAGCTGAGGTCGTGGACGACGGGCTGGCCGGCGTAGCCGGTGCTCATTCCCTTGACCGAGATCACCGGTTCCATCAGGCACTCCCCTCCTCAGAGACTCCGGTTGGCTTGCGCGCCGAGGCGGCACTCGTGTGCGCGTCCTCTTCCTCGCCGAGGTAGGCAGCGATAACCGCCGGGTCGTTGCGGACCTCCGACGGCTTGCCGGAGGCGATCTGGCGGCCGAAGTCGAGGACGACCAGCTCGTCGCAGACCGACATCACGAAGTTCATGTCGTGCTCGACCAGCAGCACGGCGATCCCCCACTCCTTGGCCAGCCGCCCGACCAGGTGGGCGAGCTCGGCGGTCTCGGCGTCGCCGAGGCCGGCGGCCGGCTCGTCGAGCAGCAGCACGCTCGACTGGGTCGCCACCGCGCGGGCCAGGGCGAGAAGGCGGCGGCGGCCGTAGGGCAGGTCTTCGACCATGCGGTCGAGGTCGGGCTCGAGTTCGAACTCGTGGATCGTGCTGAGCACGGTGTCGGGAAGCGGCACGTTGACCGGCCAGACGAGGTCGCGGACGTAGGAGCCCATGTCGCGCGGGTCCGAGGCGGCGCGCAGGTTGTCGAGCACAGTGGAGTCCTCGAAGAGCTCCAGCGACTGGAAGGAGCGGCCCATCCCGGCGCGCGCCCGGCGGGTCGCCGACCACCTGCTGATGTCGGTCCCGTCGAGCAGCAGCTGGGACCCGGGGGCCATCTTGGTGAAGCCGGTGACCGCGTCGATCAGCGAGGTCTTGCCGGCGCCGTTGGGACCGATCAGGCCGATCACCTGGCCCGGCCTGACGGTCAGCGAGACGTCGTCGACGGCGACCGTGCCGCCGTATTTCACGGTCAGGTTCTTGACCTCGAGCGCCATGCTCTTCTCGACCTTGCGCTCGCCGCCGGGCTTCGGCAGCACCCGCTTCGCGGGCTCCTTGGGAGCGAGGAAGGGCAGCAGGCCGGCGAGCTTGGAGCGCAGGAAGGCGATCTGGGCGATCTGCTCTTTGACCACCCCGTTCTGGTTCAGCAGCACCAGGAGGATCAGCGAGACGCCGCCGATCAGCGGGATGTACTTGCCGATCCCGCTGTCGATCGAGTTCAGCAGCCGTTCGGAGAAGGCGCCGGGCGCCAGGGTGGCGCCGATCACCGGCCCGAACAGGTAGCCGATGCCGCCGATCATCGCGTAGGCGACCATCGTGATCGAGTTGAAGGAGGTGAATTCGGCGAAGTTGATCGACGGCGTGCGGAAGGCGAAGAGGATGCCGCCGAGGCCGGCGATCGCCGCCGCCACCGCGAAGGCGTAGAGCTTGGCGCCCGCGACGCTGATCCCCAGGGCCGCCGCCGCGCGCTCGTTCGTGCGCACGGCGATCAACCTTCGTCCGGATCTGCCGCGCCTCAGGTTGGCGACGACGATGCAGGCGACGACCAGGCAGGCGAGGGCGATCAGCCCGTAGCGGGTCGGGTGGGCGGCGGCGTTGATGTTCATCCCGAACAGTTCGGGTTCGCCGATCTGGGTGCCGCCGAAGCCGCCGGTGTAGTCGGTGTTGCCGAACAGCACCAGCTCGACCGCGCTGCCGAGGCCGAGGGTGACGATCGCCAGGTTGATCCCGCGCGTTCGCACCGCCGGCAGCCCGAAGAGGATGCCGAGCGGGATCGTCGCCGCGATCCCGATCGCGATCCCCAGCAGGAAGGGGATACCGGTGGTCGCCAGCAATCGCCCGGCGACGTAGGCGCCGAAGCCGGCGAAGGCGAACTGGGCCAGCGAGAGCTGGCCGGTGTAGCCGGTGAGGACGACGATCGAGAGCAGGATCACGCCGATGCAGATCGTCACCGTGAAGGCGTCGATCCAGATCGGCGGCGTGGTCGCCAGCAGCAGCGCGCCGACGGCGACGCCGAAGCCGATCCCCGGCCAGTTGATGCGGCCGGTGCCGATCGTCGGCAGCCGCTGCAAGAGGTAGTCGCGCAGCGGCAGCGCCTGGCCGCGGATCACCAGCCAGATGACGATGAGGATGAAGGGGACCGCGGTGCCGACGCCGGTCTGTTCGACGTAGCGGGTGACCTCGGTCTGGGCGATGCCGATCACCAGGCCGGCGACCAGAGCGATCGGGAAGGAGCGGAAGCCGGCGACCAGGGCCGCCGCGGTGGCGGCGAGCACGAGGTTGGTCAATACCGCCGGCTGCAGGGTGACGATCGGGACGATGAGGATCGCGGCGAGGCCGGCGAGGCCGCAGCCGAAGCCCCAGTTGAGGGCGGCGATCGTGTCGGGCGAGAGGCCGAGCGCCGAGGCCGAGCGCTCGGACTCGGCGACCGCCGAGGTCGCCAGGCCGAAGCGCGTGTAGCGGTAGAAGAGCCAGAGGCCGCCGGTCAGCGCGATCGCGATCCCGACCAGGATCAGGCGGTCGGCGGAGATGACGATCGTGTTGTGGATGTGGACGATCGTGGTCGGCAGGTCGGAGGGGACGAACTTCGAGGTCGCCGTGTAGCGCAGGACGGCGATCGACTGGATCGTGATCAGCACGCCGAGCGTGGCGATCACCCTGACCAGCGGCGCCGAGTGGCGCAGCGGTCTCATGATCAGAAGATGGACGAGGGCGCCGACGACCGTCGCGAAGCCGACACCGGCGAGAAGGCCGGGCAGGAAGGCCCAACCCTGGTTCGTGGTCAGCTCCCACCAGACGTAGGCGCCAGACATCCCGATCGCGCCGAGGGCGAAGTTCAGTACCCCTGACCCACGGTAGATGATGATCAGCCCCTGGGAGGCGAGCGCGTAGGTGGCGCCGATGCCCAGTCCCAGAAGCGCGAAACGGATGACTTCTTCCACGAGTGCTCTCTTTCAATCGGTAGCTGCCGGCGGCCCCGGGCACGAGGCCCGGGGCCGGCAGCTGGTTACCTAGGAACCGAAGGGCGGCCCGCAGTCCTGCGGCTTGCTGCCGCCGGCGATCTGGGACACGTCTTCGAATTCAGTGCTGGCGGGGACCAGCTTGCCTTCTTTGAATTCGCTGTAGACGACGCAGCGATCCATCAGGCGTTCGAACCCTTCGGGCCCACCGTCCTTGCCCCACGGTTTCGCGAAGTTCTCCGGCGGGACCATGCCCGGCAGGTTGATCTTCGCGGTTTCGGCCGCCTTGAGGAAGGTTTCGTTGTTGACCGGGCCGCTCATCGATTCGACGACCTGTTTGAACCCTTCATACGCGGCCCAGGTGCCCATGCCGCCAAGACTGTTGTAGTCCTGCGACGGGTCGGCTTCGTACTTGGCCAGCGCTTCCCGGTATTCGCTCCACGCTTCGGTGGAGATGTCCGGGTACATGCCGGCGTTGACGTCGCCTTCGACAACTTCTTCGAAGCCTTTGACGGCGTTTTCGTTGAAGTTGCCCTGGGGGCCGTACATTTTCGCTTCCGAGCCCGACTGGGCGAATGCCGGCATCCAGGCGATGTACGGCGTTTCGGAAACGATCATCACCAGACAGTCCGCCCCGCCTGAGGTGGCTTCCGCCACCTGTGGGCTGTAGTCCTGCGCGGTGGCGGGCAGGGTGACGAACTTGCCGATCTTGGTGTGCAGCGACTTGGCGGCGTTTTCCATCAGCGGCTCGAAGGCTTCGGCGCCTTCGATGATCACGCCGTTGATGTTCTTGCAGCCGTCGTCGACCGCTTTTTTCACCAGGCCGACCGAGTACAGTGGCTGGTTGCCCATCGGGAAGGAGACCGGCGACGTCAATTCGGTCGGCGCGATCGCGCAGCAGTTGCCGAACTGGGCCGTCTTGCCCTTTTCCAGAATCGGGATGACAGCGTCACCGGTGAAGGTGAAGTTGCCCACCACCGCAACGGCACCGCCGGCCACCGCTTCGCGGGCACATGCCGCCGCGGCCGTCGGGGTTCCGTGCGCATCGCAGAAATGGGCCTCGAGCGGACGCCCGGCGATCCCTCCGTGCGTGTTGATCCATTCCTGGTAAACGCGCTCGGTTTCTTCGATGTTTTTGTACTGCGGACCTTCGGTGTTCACGTCCGTGTAGGTCATCGTCACGATCGGTTCACCGGTGGCTTCGGATTCT
>DASVWP010000159.1:0-7641 GCA_036393155.1 Solirubrobacterales bacterium
GCGCGAGTCCATGATCTTGCGCTTGGCCTCGTCGGACCAGCGCTGGTTGATCTTCTCGCCGAGCAGGTTGACGACGCCGTCGACGCCGGCAAGGGCCTTCGCCGGCGGACGTTCGAGGGTCGGCTCCCAGGCGTGCCAGGAGACCGTCGGGTTGGTGGCGCGGGCACGCTGCGGGTCGCGGGTCAGGCCAACCACCTCGTCACCCCTCGTCAGCAGCGTGTCGCAGACCGCGGAGCCGATCAGGCCGCTGGCGCCGGTG
The DNA here is from genome assembly GCA_036393155.1 of Solirubrobacterales bacterium. GTDB lineage: Bacteria > Actinomycetota > Thermoleophilia > Solirubrobacterales > 70-9 > VAYN01. The sequence goes on from DASVWP010000159.1 coordinate 260, forward strand.
ACGAGGACCCTCATGGCCCTAGCTCCCGGTCGGCGGCCGGCAGCTCACGAGCCGGACTCCACGGTCGCGAAGGTCCCGGTCTCCTCGTTCAGCCGCGCGATCCCGTCGCGCTTGGCCTCCTCGACCACCGCTTCGGCGACCTTCGGCGCCACTTCGCGGTTGAAGACGCTGGGGATGATGTAGTCCTCGGCAAGGTCCTCCTCGGAGACCGCCATCGCGATCCCTTTGGCGGCGGCGAGCTTCATCTCCTCGGTGATGCTGGGGGCGCCGGCGTCGAGCGCGCCGCGGAAGATCCCCGGGAAGGCCAGCACGTTGTTGATCTGGTTGGGGTAGTCGGAGCGGCCGGTGGCCATGATCCGCACGTAGGGGGCGGCCTCCTCGGGCATCACCTCGGGGGTGGGGTTGGCCATCGCGAAGACGATCGCGTCGTCGTTCATCTTGCCCAGCGACTCGGGCTGGATGATCCCGGGACCCGAGAGGCCGACGAAGATGTCCATGCCCTCGATTACGTCGTCGGGCTGGCCCTGGATCAGGTCGGGATTCGTGGTCTCGGCGTACCAGCGCTTGGCCTCGTTCATCTCGCCCGATTCGTAGTCGGCGCGCCTGGTCGAGACCGCGCCCCGGCGGTCGCAGCCGACGATCTGGGTGATCCCGGAGGCGAGCATCATCTTCGACACCGCGACCCCGGCGGCGCCGAGCCCGACGACCAGGACCCGCAGCTGCTCGATCGGTTTGCCGGTGATCTTCAGGGCGTTGAACAGCGCCGCCATCGTCACCACCGCGGTGCCGTGCTGGTCGTCGTGGAAGACCGGGATGTCGATCGACTCCTTCAGCCGGTCCTCGATCTCGAAACAGCGCGGGGCGGAGATGTCCTCGAGGTTGATGCCGCCGAAGGTCGGCGCCATCAGCTCGACCGCGCGGACGATCTCGTCGGCGTCCTGGGTGTCGAGGCAGATCGGGAAGGCGTCGACGCCGGCGAACTCTTTGAACAGCATGCACTTGCCCTCCATCACCGGCATCGCCGCCTCGGGGCCGATGTTGCCGAGCCCGAGCACGGCGCTGCCGTCGGAGACGACCGCGACGGTGTTCTTCTTGATCGTGTACTCGAAGGCTTTGGCGCGGTCGGCGTGGATGTCCATGCAGACGCGGGCGACCCCGGGCGTGTAGGCCATCGAGAGGTCGTCGCGGGTTTTCACCGGGTACTTGTTGTGTATGTCGATCTTGCCGCCGCGGTGCATCTGCATCGTGCGGTCGACGTAGTCGAGGACCCGGGCGCCCCGCGTCGAGCCGATCGCCCGCAGGATCCGCTCCCAGTGCTCGCGGTCGGCGGCATCGATCGTGAACTCGCGAACTCGCTTGCCCTCGGGGCCGGCCCCGGGAACCAGGTCGACGCCCTGCAGCTGCCCGCCCGCCTCGGCGATCGCCGCCGTCAGCTTGCCCAGCGGCTCCTGCCGCGCGTCGAGCTCGACGCGGATCGTGACGCTGTATTGGGCGCTGACTGCCATGCAGCGCTATCGAATCAGATTGGCGACCCCGGGGCGCTACGAGGGGAGAAACTTGGCCAGAGGCGCATTTGCTCGGGTATGTCGAACAAATGCGCCTCTGGTTATGACCGCAAGGTCGCGCGGCTCGCTGCTCGGCAGCACGGGGTCGTCACGGCGGCGCAGCTTGCCGGTTTGGGGTTGAGCCGAGCGTCGATTTCCGATCGCGTGCGGATGGGGCGTCTGCACCGGATTCATCACGGTGTCTACGCCGTGGGGCACACCGCGCTGGGCTGGGAGGGCAAGTGGATGGCGGCGGTTCTCGCCTGTGGCGGGACCGCGGCTCTCAGTCACGCGTCGGCCGCGGCCCTTTGGGGATTTCTGCGGCCTATGGACGGTCCGATCGAGGTGACGATCCCCAGTCAAAGCGGACGGCGGCGGCGGCGTGGGATCCGGCTCCATCGCTGCCTCTCGCTCGCCAATCCCCAGCCCCAGGCGCATTTGTTCGGCGATGGCGAACAAATGCGCCTCGCCTCGCGCGTGACCGTGCGCCGCGGCATCCCGGTCACGACTCCGGCGCGGACGATCGAGGATCTGCGCCGCTCTGGAGCTCCGGAGCGGTTGGTGCGCCGGGCGAAGCGGCAGGCGGAGCTGGCGGGGTGGCGGCTCGATGGTCCCGGCGACGGGACGCGCAGCGACGTCGAGCGCGACTTCCTCGCCCTCTGCCGGCGCCACCGCATCCCGGCTCCCGAGGTCAACGTGAGGGTCGGCCGCTGGACCGTCGACTTCCTCTGGCGCGCCGAGCGGCTCGCCGTCGAGACGGATGCCTGGGGCACCCACCGCGGCTCCGTCGCCTTCGAGGACGACCACGCCCGAGACCTCGACCTCCGCGCCCTCGGCTTCGCCGTCCGCCGCTACACCGAAGCGCAGATCCGCAACGCTCCGGCCCAGGTGGTCGCGGATCTGCGCGCAGCCCTGCGGCCGGCCTGGGCTGCCCCGCGACCGCCGCCGAGGCCCGCACCGCGCCCCATAGAGTTGGCGCCGATGGCCGCGGACGCACCCGAGCTCTTCCTGATCGACGGCAACTCGCTCGCCTACCGGGCGTTCTTCGCCCTGCCCGAGTCGATCGGGACCAGCGACGGGCGGCCGACCAACGCGATCTACGGGCTCGCCTCGATGCTGGTCAAGATCATCGACGAGCACCACCCGGCCGGGGTGGTGGTCGCCTGGGACGCCGGTTGGTCGGGGCGCGAGAAGACCTACGACCTCTACAAGGCGCAGCGCAAACCGCGGCCCGACCTGCTGCGCGAGCAGTGGCCGCACCTGATGCCGCTGGTCGAGGCCTTCGGCTACACCAACGTGAAGATCGACGGCTACGAGGCCGACGACGTGATCGCCTCCCTGGCCAGCCAGGCCCGCGAGCAGAGCATCGAGGTGATGGTGGTGACCGGCGACCGCGACGCCTACCAGCTGGTCGGGCCCGGGGTGCGGGTGATGAGCACCTCGCGGGGGATCACCGAGACGAAGGTCTACGACAGCGAGGCGGTGCTCGAGCGCTATGGGGTGCCGCCGGAGCTGATCACCGACCTGATGGGGCTGCGCGGCGACACCTCCGACAACATCCCCGGCGTTCCGGGGATCGGCGAGAAAACGGCGACCCAGCTGCTGCAGCAGTTCGGCACGCTGGAGGGCGTCCTCGCCAGCGTCGATCAGATCTCGGGCGCCAAACGCAAGCAGAACCTGACCGAGCACGCCGACGACGCCCGGCTCTCCAAGCAGCTGGCGACGCTGCACCACGACATCGAGACCGGCGTCGACCTGGCCGCGGTGATGGCCTCCGAACCCGACCGCGGCGCCCTGCGGGACTTCATGCGCGAGTTCGAGCTGCGGGCGGTGATGGAGCGGCTGGAAGAAGCGCTGCCCGAGGGCGACCTGGTGCCGGGGCGCCGGGTGGAGACCGAGCTCGACGTCGAGGCGGTCGAGGGGAAGGCGGCGGACCTCGGCGCCGGTCCGCTGGCCCTGGCGATCGCCGGCGAGCGCTGGGCGGCGGCGGAGGCCGAGCGCACCGTCGCCGGGACCGCCTCCCTGGACGAGCTGGCGCCGGCGCTGGTCGGCAAGCAGCTGGTCGCCCACGACGCGAAGTCGCTCGGGGGCGGTCGCCACGGCCTGCTGGCCGCCGCGGCGCGCGCGGGCGTCGAGTTGACGCTCGAGCACGACACGATGGTCGCCGCCTACCTGCTGGAGCCGCAGCGCCGCACCTACGACCTGGTCGAGCTGGCGGCCGACGCCGGGATCGGCCTGGCCCAGGAGGTCGCCGCCGGCGCCGGGGAGGAGGACGGGCAGCTCTCGCTCGGCGAGGAGGTCGAGGCGGGCCTCGAGCCGGCCGAGGAAGCGCGCCTGCTCGCCGCTCTCGCCGAGGTCCAGCGGCCGCGCATCGACGAGCTCGGCCTGCGCTCGCTCTTGACCGAGGTCGAGCTGCCGCTGATCGACGTGCTGGCGGCGATGGAACGCGAGGGGCTGAAGCTCGACGCCAGGCGGCTGGCCGAGGTCGGCGCCGGCTTCGGCGAGCGGATCGCCACCCTGGAAGCGGAGATCTACGAGCTGGCCGGGGAGGAGTTCACGATCGGCTCGCCGCAGCAGGTCGGCCGGGTCCTCTTCGAGAAGCTCGAGCTGACGAAAAAGCGCCGCGGCAAAACCGGCTACTCGACCGACGCCCGCGTGCTCGCCCAGATCCGCGAGGAGCACCCGATCGTCGAGAAGATCGAGTCCTGGCGCGAGCTGACGAAGCTGAAGAACACCTACCTGGACTCGCTGCCCGACCTGATCGACCCCGAGACCGGCCGCGTCCACACCACCTTCAACCAGACCGCGACCACCACCGGCCGGCTCTCCAGCACCAATCCGAACCTGCAGAACATCCCGATCAGGACCGAGATCGGCCGCCCGGTGCGGGCCTGCTTCGTCGCCGAGGAGGGGTCGCAGCTGCTCTCCGCCGACTACAGCCAGGTCGAGCTGCGCGTGCTCGCCCACGTGGCGGACGAGCAGGTGCTGAAAGACGTCTTCCGGGCCGGCGACGACGTCCACGCCGCGACCGCCGCCGAGGTGTTCGAGATCGAGCGCGACGAGGTCGACGTCGGCCAGCGCTCGAAGGCGAAGATGGTCAACTTCGGGATCGTCTACGGGCTCACCGGCTTCGGCCTCGCCGACCGGCTGAACATCCCCCGCAAAGAGGGCGAGGAATTCGTCGCCCGCTACCTGGAGCGGTTCCCGGCGGTGCGGCGGTTCCGCGAGGAGATCATCGAGCAGGCTCAGGAGCAGGGCTACGTGACGACGCTGATGGGGCGGCGCCGGGCGATCCCCGAGCTGCGCTCCGGGAATCCCAACACGCGGCGGCTGGGCGAGCGGCTGGCGGTCAACACCGTTATCCAGGGGACCGCCGCGGACATCATCAAGGTCGCGATGGTCCGCTGCCAGCGGGCGCTGCGGGAGCGCGGGGGGGAGACCCGCCTCGTCCTGCAGATCCACGACGAGCTGCTGTTCGAGGGCCCGCCGGAGGAGATGGAGGGCGCGACCGAGCTGGTGCGGCGCGAGATGTGCGCCGCCTACCAGCTCGATCCGCCGCTCGAGGTCGACGTCGGCGTCGGCAGCGACTGGCTCGACGCCAAGTAGCGCGACCGACGGGTCTCAGCGCCGCGAGCTCGGGGCTCCTTCCCCTTCGCCGCCGCCGGCCAGATCCACCTTGGCGTAGAAGGCGCGGCCGTCCTTGAGGAAGAGCAGCGCGTCCTCGATCGTGGCCCCGGGCACCAGGTCGGAGGTGCTCCCGTTGCCGTGGGGCCAGCCCCAGCCGTTGCCGTCGCGGCGCCGGCCCGCGGGGCAGAAGTGGCGCCGGCGGGCCGTGGGCGGGCCCGGACACGCTTCGGCGGTCTCGATCCAGGTGTACTTGGTGACCAGGCCGCTGGTCTGACCGCCCTGGGCGAGATCGATCACGAGCTGCCCGGATTCCTTGTCGTATGAGGCGATCTTGCCGGCGGGGCCGCCGAGGTCGCCGCCGTGGTGGTGATGCGCGAAGGCGGTGCCCGCGAACGCCATCGCCGCCGCGAGGATCGCGGCCAGCGGGACGAGCAGGAGCGATCTCCGCGCGCGGCCGGTCTTGCTTCTCATCGTGCCTCCTCCTGGTGGGAACGGGTTTCAGGCGCGAAATACCTGAAACTGAGTACCCAGTCCGAGGACTTGGCACGCCCAGCCTGGACGATGGGCTGAGGGGCGGCCGTCCCTGGCCGCCCCTCGAAGCGATTGACACCGGGTTGCCGAGCGCTCTCAGCCTTCGCTCTTGCCCAGCTCGATCTTCGAGAAGGTGGCGACGCCGTTGCCCACCTGGAGCTCGGCCTCTTTCACCGTCGTCCCGACGACCAAGTCTTCGGTGCTGCAGCTGCTCGAGGACTGCGAGCCCTGGTCGGACCCGTCGTCGCCGGACTCGTGGTTGGGGCCGTCCCCGCCTTCTTCTTCGGCGCCCTGGCCGGACGGGCCGCCCATTTCGCCTTCGTCGGGGCCGTCCTCGCCCTGTTGGCCTTCGCCACCCTGCTGGTCGCTGGAGGTCACGGCGCCTTCTTCTTCGGCTCCGTGATTGCAGCCGCACTCGATCTCGGTTTCTTCGGTGACCAGCCCGGTGATCGTTTCGCCCCCGAACAGGGCGATCGTCAGCTTGCCGGTTTCCTTGTCGAAGGAGGCGATCGTGCCGGCGTTTTCTTCACCGTCTTCGATCCCGTTGTGGTTGGTGTCCGCGTTGTGCGGGTTGTCTCCCGCTTCCCACTCGCCGAGGTTGTTGAGGTGGTCGCCGTCCTGGTCGCGGTAGGTCTGCTTGACCTGCAGCGAGAGGTGGTGGCGCTTCTCCCACTTGTCGGGGATGTGGTCGTGGTTGCGGTCCTTCATCTTCGCGGCCGCCACCCCGGGCATCGCCAGCAGCGCGATGGCGCCGAGCGCCAGCGCCAGCAGGCCGCCGAGATGGATGCCCCTGGCTTTCGAGCGGGTCATTCCGGTCCTCCTTGTGATTGGAAGCGGTGCACGTTCAGGGCATCAACCCGAGCGCCCGCCGAAGATCACGGATTCGTTTCGCCGCCACCCCAGGTGCCCGAGCCGTCCCCGCTGCCCCAGCTCCCAGAAGTGCCGGAGGTCCCGGAGGTGCCCGAGCCGGAGGTTTCGGATTCCCCGCCGCCGCCATCGGACGATTCGGTTTCCAGGCCGGCATCCGGTTGCGTTTCCCCGTTCGGTTCCGGCTGCTGCAGGGTGGTGTCCCCACCCCCGTCGCTGCCTCCACTGCCGCCGTCGTGTCCCCCAAGGCCGTCGCCCGAGGAGCTGCCGCCGTCCTGCCCGCCGCCGCTCTGGTGCTCTCCACCGGAGGGGGCTTGGCTTTCTTCACGGCCACCTCCGCCGCCGTCGTGGCGAGGGCCGGAGCCTTCGCCCCCGGAGGTTCCATCGTGGGAGGGAGGGGACGCGAGATGCGAGGGGTCCCCGGGGCTCGAACCGGACCCGTGCTGCCCGGAGCCCGAGTCACTGCCGCCCGAACCCTCGCCGGAGCCGGAGCCATGACCGGAGCGCCCATTCGGACCTTCGCCTCCCTTGCCGCCGTTTCCCCTGCTCCCCGCCGATCCGTGCCTCCGGCCGCTGTCCTGAGGTGCGCCTTCGCCCTGGGAGCCGCCTTCCCCGCCTGCGCCGGCCTGCTTGGCCGGGAGTTCGGAGGCGGTCGCCTCGGCGGGTTCTCCGGCGCCCCCGCTCTGGTGCTGGATCGCCACCCCCGCGCCGACCGAGCCGGCGATCAGCGCCGTCGCCACCCCCAGCTTCAGGGCGCCGCTGGCGCCGAGGCCGCCGAGCGCTCCGGCGGCGCCACCGCCGGCGCCGCCAGCC
>DASVWP010000160.1:0-7158 GCA_036393155.1 Solirubrobacterales bacterium
GTCTCTGACCGCCTCGAACCAGTCCGCGGCGGAGCCGGCGGCAAACGGCGTCGGACCTTCTTCTAGGCCCGGCTCGCAGGCCACCACCTCGCCCTGCTCGAACCTGACCCGGATTCCCGACTGCCCCCGCGCAGCCGCCGAATCGACCTCGACTTCCAGCTGACAGACGCCCGTCGTCTCGGCGGGCAGGTGGACGAGGGGCGTTGCCAGAAGGAACGCCGCCTCGATGTCCCGCTCGGTCACCGGCGCAGCCCGGCCCCGCATGTGCAGGCTTTCGCAGTAGCTGGCGGCGGCCAGGGGCAGGACGCCGCGGCGGGCCCAGTCGGTCACCCCATAAGGAGTCCCAGCCCCTTCGCCGGTGCAGGCCTCGATCAGACCGGCCATCCGCATGCTGGCCAGGCGCCTCTCCAGGGCCGGGTAGCTGAGCTCGGGGATGCGGCGGTCGAGTTCGGTCAGCGACATCGGCTGCGCCGCCAGGTCGCCCATCATCGTCGAGCCCCAGCCGTCGACGAACGCCTTGACGACCCCCTTCGCCGCCCCGTTGGCCAACGAGATCGCACGCTCGGGCGCCTGCGCGAGCCAGCCCTCGAGCAGGTCGGCGACCTCAAGAAGTTCCCGACCCATGTCCGTGAGCTCGTTCTCGACCGCGTATGGCATCTGGGTGGTCGGCCGTTTGTGCACGACGCCGAGCTCCCCCAGGCTGGCGAGGTGTCCCCGCAGCGTGGTCTGGGCCGGCAGGCCCGTCGCCTGTCGCAGGTCGGCAAGGCGCATCGGCCGCTCCGCCAAGGCCCGCATGACCATGAAGTTCAGCGGCGTCGCGAGCAGCGTCAGGACCCTCTCCCCCGCCCGGACGCTCACCTGGGCACTGGTCAACCTGTTCCTCCCCTTCTCTGTCTCAGGATGCCTATGGTCACTTATTGGAACATAGAAATCCCGTAAACAAAAAGGTTTGTTTTTTGCAGGCGCATTTGGCCTTGCAAAGCGGAAGAGCCAGATCAGCGTTCTTTGAGCTGCAAAAACGCTTTAAATGGCTTGACTAGCCGTAACGGGAGCCGGTGACCGCTCGCAGCTTCGAGCGGTCGTGCCGAGCTTGGACGCGTCGAACGGTGCCCGAGCGGGATCGCATCACGAGCGATTCCGTGGTCGCACCGGGACCGCGGTAGCGGACGCCCTGGAGGACGTCGCCGTCGGTGACGCCGGTGGCGGAAAAGAAAACGTCCTCGCCCGAACAGAGGTCGTCGGCGGTAAGGATCTGTTGGAGGTCGTAGCCCCCGTCGATCGCCGCCTGCCGCTCGCCGTCGTCGCGGGGCCAAAGACGGCCGATCAGCTGCCCCCCCATGCACTTCAGGGCGGCGGCTGAGAGCACACCCTCCGGCGTGCCGCCGATGCCCCAGAGGAGGTCAACCGGCGAACGATCGCTGACCGCGAGCAGGGCCGCCGAGACGTCGCCGTCGGTGATCAGGCGGATCCGGGCGCCGGCCTCGCGGACTTCTCGCATCGCCTCCTCGTGGCGCGGACGGTCCAGCATCACCACGACCACGTCGCCGATCGAGCCGCCCTTGCGCTCGGCGATCATCTCCAGCGTCTCGGGCAGCGGCCGGTCGAGGTCGAGCAGGTCGGCGATCTCCTCGCCCCCGGCCATCTTTTCCATGTAGACGCAGGGGCCCGGGTCGAACATGGTGCCGCGCTCGGCCAGGGCGATGACCGCCAGGGCGCTCGGCATCCCGAGAGCGCAGAGCCGCGTCCCCTCCAGCGGGTCGACGGCGATGTCGACCACCGGAGGCGAGCCGTCGCCGATCTGCTCGCCGTTGTAGAGCATCGGCGCCTCGTCCTTCTCGCCCTCCCCGATGACGACGACGCCGTCCATCGAGACCGAGTCGAGGACGTGGCGCATCGCGTCCACCGCGGCCTGGTCGGCGGCGATCTTGTCGCCCTTGCCGACCCAGCGGGCGGCCGACAGCGCGGCGGCCTCGGTGACGCGCACCAGCTCGAGGGCGAGGTTGCGGTCCGGCTTTACCTGACTGCTCTCCATCGTGCGGCCCGCAGGCTATAGGGTCGCGGGGTGGACAGGCGTTGGGGACTGACCTTGCCGCTGCCGGGAACCTCGCTGGCGGACCACGGTGAGCTCGTCAAGCGGGCCGAGGCGGCCGGCTACACGGACCTCTGGACGGGAGAGACGGCCGGGCCGGACGGCTTCACGCCGCTCTCGCTGAGCGCCGTCTGGACCGAGCGGATGCGCCTCGGGACCGGCATCGTCGGCGTCTTCCAGCGCGGGCCGGCGCTGCTGGCCCAGGAGGCGGCGGCGCTCGCCGACGCCTCGCGGGGCCGCTTCGTGCTCGGCATCGGCTCCTCCTCGGACCGGATCGTCGAAGGCTGGAACGGGATCCCCTTCGAGAAGCCGCTGAGCCGGGTCCGCGAGACCCTCGACTTCCTCGACGTCGCGCTGGGCGGCGAGCGGACCGCGACCGGCTTCAAGCTCGAAACCGCGCCGGCGCACCGGATCCCGATCGTCCTGGCGGCGCTGCGCGGCAAGATGCTGGAGCTGGCGGTCGAACGGGCGGCCGGGGCCTTCACCAACTTCCTGCCGCTCGCCGGCCTGCCGAAGGTCACCGCCCAACTCGAGGGCGCGCCGGAGGGCTTCGAGCTGCTCTGCCGCTTCTTCTGCATCCCCGGCGAGCGCGAGGCGGTCGAGCCGCTGGCCCGCTTCATGTTCTCTTCCTACATCACCGTGCCCGTCTACACCGCCTTCTACCGCTGGCTCGGCTACGGGGAGCAGATCGACCCGATGGTCGCCGCCTGGGAGGCCGGCGACCGCCAGGGCGCTGCCGCCGCGGCGCCCTGGGAGGCGATCGAGGACATGTTCATCTTCGGAACGCCGGAGGAGATGAAGGAGCGGCTCGCGGCCTTCGTCGAGGGAGGCATCACGCTGCCGATCCTCACTCCGATTGTGCCGCCGGAGAAGCTGGCCGAGACGATCGAGGCTCTGGCGCCCTAGCCTCAGGTCTCGGGGTTGAGCAGCTCCGCCTGCTCCTCGGCGAGCCGCGCGTAGGCGTCGGGGCGGCGCGTGGTGAGGAAGGGGAACAGCTCCAGCCAGTCGTGCCGCTGGTCGAGGTCCAGGTCGGCGACCAGCACCGCCGGCTCGTCGCGCGGGGCCTGGACGAGGATGCGGCCGTATGGGTCGGAGATGAAGGAGGAGCCGTAGAAGGAGAGCGGCGGCTCGGCGCCGATCCGGTTGACGGCGATCATGAAGACGCCGTTGGCGATCCCGTTGCCGACGATCACCCGCTCCCACAACGGCTGCGTGTCGAACTCCGGGTGGTCGGGCTCCGAGCCGATCGCGGTCGGGTAGACGAGCACGTCGGCGCCCTCGAGGCTGTAGGCGCGGGCGACCTCCGGGAACCACTGGTCCCAGCAGGTCGGCAGCCCGAGGTGGGCCTCCCCCAGCGCAAGCACGGGGAACGGCTCCAGGCTCCCGGGGCCGGGGCGGAAGTAGCGGTCCTCGTGGTAGCCGGCGGTGACCGGGATGTGGAGCTTGCGGGTGCGGCAGAGCAGGTCGCCGTCGGGGCCGACGACGATCGCGGTGTTGAACCCCAGTCCCCCCTCCTCCGGGCGCTCGTAGAGCGAGGCGTGGACGTTGATCCCGTGCTCGGCGGCCATCCGTGCGGCGAAGGCGTGCGTCGGCCCGCCCGGCAGCTCCTCCGGCTCCACGCCCGCCCCCTCCGGACCCGCGGGGTCGACGGCGAAGTAGGGGCTGAGCGTCAGCTCCTGCAGGCAGACCAGCTCGGCCCCCTCGCTGGCCGCGAGGCCGATGCCGCGGCCGAGCTCGGCCTCGTGCTCGGCCGGATCGGGGTGCCAGCGGTGCTGGACCGCGGCGACCCGGAAGGGCGCGCGGCGGGGAGGTCGCGTGCGGGCGGGCGAGGGGTGCGGCTCAGGCGCGGCGATGAGGCGGATCTGCTCCATCCACTGCGACTGTACCCGCCCGTACGTAGTTACCCCCTGTCGAGCCTGCGGGCGCCTCCCGATGACGGCGGCGGCACTCAGACGTTGAATTCTCCCCATGAGGCACTTCATCGACACGCAGGACTTCACCCGCGCCGAGATCGGCGAGCTGCTGGAGCTGATCCGCCTGCTCAAGGAGGCCGACCGCGACGGCGCCGTGCCGACCCTGCTGAGCCGCCGCTCGCTGGGGATGATCTTCGAGGAGCCCTCCACCCGCACCCGGGTCTCCTTCGAGGTGGCGATGGCGAAGCTGGGAGGCCATGCCCTCTACCTGAAGCCGGGCGACATCCACCTCGGGGTCCGCGAGTCCCTCTACGACACCGCCAAGGTGCTGTCGCGGATGTGCGACGTGATCGAGGCGAGGACGCTGAAGCACGAGACCGTAGTGGAGCTGGCGCGCGATGCGGAGGTGCCGGTGATCAACGGCCTCACCGACTTCAACCACCCCACCCAGGCCGTCTGCGACCTCTTCACGATGAGCGAGCACCTGCCGGCCGACAAGGCGCTGGAGGACTGCACGGTCGTCTTCGTCGGCGACCGCACCAACGTCTGCAGCTCGGAGATGTTCCTCACGACCCGGCTCGGGATGCGCTTCGTCCACGCCGCCCCGGCCGCATACCAGGCGCCGGCGGAGTGGCTGCGGGTCGCCGAGGCCAACTGCGACGCCTCCGGCGGCTCGGTGAGCGTCACCGAGGAGGTCGAGGCCGCCGTCGCCGAGGCCGACTTCGTCTACACCGACCTCTGGTGGTGGGTCGACCAGGAGGACGAGATCCCCGAGCGCCGCGCCGCCTTCATGCCGCGCTACCAGGTCAACGCCGAGCTGATCGCGCGGGCGCCGGCCGAGGCGCGCTTCATGCACTGCCTGCCCGCCTCGCGCGGGGTCGAGGTCACCGACGAGGTGATCGACGGACCACGCTCGATCGTCTTCGACCAGGCCGAGAACCGGCTCCACGCGGAGAAGGGAATCCTCGCCTGGCTGACCCTGCCGACGCTCGGCGAGCCGCCGAGCCCCGAGCTGCGCGAGTACCACGCGGGCCGCGTCGAGGCCCAACTCAACCGGATCGCCCTACAGGAGGCATGATGAAACGACGCAGAGTTATGGGACGCCTGGACGTGACGCTGTTCGCCGTCTCGGCGATCCTCGTGGTGGACCAGCTGACGGCCTCGGCCTCGATCGGCACCGGCGCGATCGGCTGGTGGATCATCGCGCTCCTCGTCTTCCTCGTTCCCTACGGTCTGATCACCGCCGAGCTGGCGACCACCTACCCGGAGCAGGGCGGCATCTACGTCTGGACCAAGCGGGCCTTCGGCCGGCGCTGGGCGGCGCGCAACACCTACTGGTACTGGGTGAACGTGGCGCTCTGGATGCCCTCGGTGTTCCTGCTCTTCGCCGGCCTCTTCTGCCAGCTCTTCGTCAGCGACTGGACCAACTGGCCCGACGGCAAGTGGCCGCAGGTGGCGATCGCCGTCGCCCTCTCCTGGGCCGTGGTCGCGGTCGGCATCGTGCGGCTCGATCTCGGCAAGTGGGTCAACAACGTCGGCGCGGCGCTGAAGATGGTGATCATCTTCGCGATCGGCGCCGGCGGCATCGTCTTCGCGATCCGCCACGGGTCGGCCAACTCGATCAGCGCCGGCAACCTGCTGCCGTCCTTCGGCGTCACCAAGACCTACCTGCCGGTGATCATCTACCTGCTGATGGGCTTCGAGCTCGTCGCCAACCTCTCGGGAGAGGTGAAGAGGCCGGAGAAGGACATCCCGCGGGCGCTATTCACGTCGGGCCTCGCGATCGGCGCCCTCTACGTCTTCTCGACGGTCGGCATCCTGCTGGCGCTCTCGCTGACCAAGCTGGAACTGGTCCAAGGCCTGGTCGAAACGTTCCGTGCGATCTTCGGCAGCAGCGGGCTAGGCGAAGTCGCCGTCTACGTGCTCGGCATCGGCGTCCTCTACACCTACTTCACGAACATGACCACGTGGACGATGGGCGCCAACCGCGCCGCGGTCGAGGCCGCGGCGGACGGCGAGCTGCCGAAGGTGCTCGGGCGCGAGCATCCGCAGTGGCGGACCCCGGTCGCGGCGCTGGTCCTCACCGGCATCGTCTCGACCGCGGTCCTGGTCGTCTCGGCGATCTTCATCGACACCCAGGACAATCTCTTCTTCGCGATCTTCGCGGCCTCCGCCGTGGTCTTCCTGCTGCCCTACCTGCTGATGTTTCCGGCGGTGGTGGTCCTGCGGCGCAAGGACCCGGACCGCCCGCGGCCGTTCCGGATGCCGGGGGGCGAAGTCGGAGCCTGGGCCTACGCGATCGTGACGACGCTGATCGTCGCCGCCTCGATGGTGCTCTTCGTCTGGCCGGAGATCCCCAACGCCCCCGAAGAATGGTCCTACACCGGGCCGCTGCTGGGGATCGTCGTCGCCGCCCTGGTGGTCGGCGAGGCGATCATCTGGCGGATGGCCCACCCGGGCAAGCCGAAGGCGGCAAAGCGGCCTCCCGAGCGCCGGCCGATACCCGCGCAGCCGGCCACCGGCGGCCACTAGGCTGCGCCGGATGAGCGCGACCCTCGATTCGACCCCGGCGGCCGACGGCTACCGGATGCCGGGGGAGTTCGAGCCCCACGCCGGCTGCTGGATGGCCTGGCCGGAGCGACCGGACAACTGGCGCTGGGGGGCGAAGCCGGCGCAGCTGGCCTACGCCGCGGTGGCGGAGGCGATCGCCGCCTCCGAGCCGGTGACGATGGCGGTCTCCGACGCCCAGTTCGAGCACTGCCGCTCCCTGCTCTCCCGCGCCGTGCGGGTGGTCGAGGTCTCCACCGACGACGCCTGGATGCGGGACATGGGGCCGACCTTCGTCATCGACGGCAAGGGCGGGCGGCGGGGAGTCGACTGGCGCTTCAACGCCTGGGGCGGGCTGGAGGGCGGCCTCTACTTCCCCTGGGACCGCGACGACCGGGTGGCCGCCAAGGTGCTGGAGATCGAGGGCGCCGACCGCTACAGGGCGCCGCTGGTGCTGGAGGGCGGCTCGATCCACGTCGACGGCGAGGGCACGCTGATCGCGACCGAAGAGTGCCTGCTGAACCCCAACCGCAACCCCGATCTCTCGCGCGAGCAGATCGAGGCGACCCTGGGCGAATACCTCGGGGTCGAGAAGGTCGTCTGGCTCGG
>DASVWP010000161.1:0-9413 GCA_036393155.1 Solirubrobacterales bacterium
GCGCCTCCCAACCGTCGGGATAGCGTTCCTTGGCTTCCTCGTCGCTGACCGAGCCGGAGATCACGACGTCCTCGCCGGGCTGCCACTGGGCCGGGGTCGCGACCTGGTTGTTGGCGGTCAGCTGCAGGGAGTCGATCACCCGCAGGATCTCGTCGAAGTTGCGGCCGGTGGTCATCGGGTAGACGAGGACCAGCTTGATCTTCTTGTCGGGGCCGATGACGAAGACGTTGCGCAGGGTCGCGTTCTGGGCCGCCGTGCGCTCGGTCGGGTCGCCCTCGACCTCGGCCGGCAGCATCCCGTAGAGCTTGGCGACGTTGAAATCCGTGTCGGCGATCATCGGGTAGTTGGGGGCAGTCCCCTGGATCTCCTCGATGTCCTTGGCCCACTCCGCGTGGTTGTCGACCGGGTCGACGGAGAGGCCAATGATCTTCACGCCGCGCTTGTCGAACTCGGGTTTGATGCTGGCCATGTAGCCGAGCTCGGTGGTGCAGATGGGCGTGAAGTCGCGGGGGTGGGAGAAGAGAACCGCCCAGCCGTCGCCGATCCAGTCGTGGAAATGGATCGTCCCCTCGGTGGTCTCTGCGGTGAAGTCCGGCGCTTCGGAACCGATCGTCAGTGACATCAGACTGCCTTTCGTGGCGCTTGCGTTGGAAAAGGTTGAAACCTGATCCGATTATGGCTCATTGGCGTTGCGTGATTAGCGCGACCGGGATCGCGAGACCGGCCGAGCGCCCTAGCGCGGCGATCCGCCGGCCCGGCTGGACCGCCTCGCGGACCGGCGTGGCGCGCTCGCCGAGCGAGGCGACGGCCGCCTCGAGGTCGGCGACCAGGAATGCGAGGCCCCAGAAGAAGGCGGGGTGGTCGCCACCGGCGCGGGCGATCGCCTCCGCCGGCTCCTGCACGACCTCGAGGATCGCCGGGCCGAGGCGGAAGAAGGCCTGGCGCGGCGCCCCGGCCGGCGTCGGCTCCTCGCGGATCCGCCGCAGGTCCAGGCCGGCCTCGGTGAGCGCGCCGACCGTCCGCTCGAGGTCCGGGGTCATCGCCACCACGTGGTCGAGTCCGAGCACCCCGTTGGGATGCGGGGCCGCAGCGCTTGGCGGCGGGCGCTGGGAGCGCGCGGTCG
The DNA here is from genome assembly GCA_036393155.1 of Solirubrobacterales bacterium. Classification (GTDB taxonomy): domain Bacteria; phylum Actinomycetota; class Thermoleophilia; order Solirubrobacterales; family 70-9; genus VAYN01. The sequence continues at coordinate 1,124 of DASVWP010000161.1, forward strand.
GAAGCCCGTCGAGCTCGGTGGAGGCGAGCCCGCGCAGCGACCAGCCGCGCAGGCCGACCGGGACGGGTGGCCCAGCGGGCGCTGCAGCCTCGGCGCCGGCGAGCCGGATCCGCACCTCGCCGACGACGCAGACATCCCCCTCGACAGCGAAGCCCACCGCCCGCCAGGCCTCGGGCGCGTCGGCGACGGTCAGCTCGTCGATCGTCACGGGCACGGGCCTACCGTAACCGTCGCCCGGCGGCGAGCGTCGACGGCCGCCGACCGCTGGAGGCGCCCGCCGGCGCGAAGCCGGCAGGCGCTATCGGCTGAATCTCAGCCGATCCCGTATGTACCGCTGTTGGGAGCGTCGACCTTGAACGACGAGGCGATCTTGTAGCCGGTGATCGAGCCGAGCCATTCCATTTCCGTGATCGCGCTCGGCGTGTTCAGGTTCACTTTCACTTCGGCGATCGTCTTGTCGAGTTCGGTGACCGCGCAGCCGGAGCCGAAGGTCCGCTTCGTGTGCATGTTTTTGATCGTCAGGGTGGTCGTGTTCACCGTGACGCTCCAGGGGAGGCCTCGCGATTCCGAGCTCGCCAGCGTGCAGCCGGACATTTTCCCGAAGCCGGTGGGGCAGCCTTTGGTTTCGTATTTCGTGATCTTCCCGGTGCTGCCGCCTTCCGTGGTCAGCGTGGCGTGGATTTCGCACGACATGCCGTAGGCCGATTCACCTTCCGGCACTTCGAACAATTCGCCCCCGGTGAGTCCGAGTTCGACGAATTTGGTGACGTTGGTGCTGCCGTCCTTCCAGACCGCGGCCTGCGCCAGGGCCGGCACGGCCAGCAGCGCGACGGCAGCGATCGAGGCCGCCAGCAGCAGTCGCTGATTCCTCTTCATGGCTCTCTCCCTTTCACCCGGCCCACCCGCGTGCACGACGGGCCGAGATTGATTGCTCAAGCTAAAGAATACAGTCAGGTTTTTAATGGGTAGGGCGACGCAACCGGAAGCCGACGGGCAGCCCCAAGGCTTCCTCGCCACCCCCGGGGGGTGCATAGGAGACGGTCACCCGCACTCGCGCCCGGCGCCTGCGTCGCAGCAACCGCAGCGTCTTGCGCCCCGGTCTCAAGACCAGCTTCACGGTTCCCGCGGCACTGACCTTCGACGCGGCGGCGCGCAGAGTGCCGGGGCGCTTCCCGGTGGCGCCGACCCGGCCCGGTCCCGGAACCGCCACCGGCAGGACCACCGTCCCGTTCCGCGGGTTGGCCCGTGGCTTGCCGACCCGCAGCCCGCCTCGACCGCCCCCGCCGCCGGTGACCGCGACCGCGTCGATGCCGGCGTTGAGCAGTTCCTCATGGGCCGCGACGGCGATCCGCAGCCGCACCGTCTGCCCTGCGAACGGCGCGAGGCTCGCCGTCAGCCGGGTCGGGCCCATGTGCTGGGGGTCGCCGGGGCGCGTTTCGAACAGGGTCGCCAGGACGTCGCCCGGGGCCAGCGATTCGAGGGGCGCTTCGGGTCGCATCAGGTCGATCCGGAACTGCTGGTTGGCCTGTCCGCCGAGCGCTTCTTCTTCGACCGAGAGCGTGTCGGGGCTCGGCACCGCGATCGGCCGCTGGGAGTCGTAGTAGGCGAGGAGGCTCAGCTCGTCGCTCGAGCCCGCGGGCAGCGTCAGGTCCTGGTAGAGGACCAGCGTGTCGGCGGTGAGCTCGTCGGTCACCGCCGCGTGCGACCCCTGCGGCGGCGGCGGCACGGGGAAGCGACCGCGTTTGACGCTGATCGGCGTCGAGGTTCCTTCGTAGGCGAACCAGTTGCCGCCCGAGGTCAGCCGGTGGACGTGCCAGCCGTCGAGCGTCCCCGACTCGAAGTCGCCGTTGGCGACGATCGCCGCGCGCGCCGGGGCCGCGAGGGCGAGCAGCGCCAGCGCCACCGCCAGGGCGGGTGGGGCGAGGCGGGAGGCGAGCCGCCTCATCGCCGCCGCAGGACCGTGAACCGGCGCCGCGCCGGCGTCGGGTCGACTTCCCCGTCGGCGGCCACGGCGCGAACCTCGAAGACCTGGCGGCCCGGGCGCAGGTGCCGGTAGGCGCGCGGCGAGTGGCAGCTGCGGAAGGGCCGGTGGTCGAAGCGGCACTGGAAGGTCGCCGTGGATTCGCTGGAGGCGAAGCGGAAGCGCGCGGTCCGATGGTGCCAGCGGCGTCGGGGGCCGTGGAGCAGGAAGGTCTGCGGCGGCGTCGGCGACACCCGGGGCGCGGCTCCAGGGGGCGCGGCCGGCGTCGCCGCGATCGCCAACTGGGACGTTCCCCCCGCGAACCCGGTCTGGGTGGCGGCCACGACCGTTCCCGGCGGCAGCTCGCCGTAGCCGACCCGCCAGTGCCCGGAGCCATCGACCACGGCCTGACCGAGGAACGATTCGACCTCTCCCGCGGCGGCGCTGGCCTTGCGGAAGACCCGCACGGTCGAGAGCGGTTCGGCGGTGCCGGCGGCGAAGGTGGACGTCGCTGCCGTGAAGCCGGGCGGTTCGATGCCCTTGTTGGGCAGTTTCCCCCCGGGGAGAGCGATGAGGTGGATGAACAGGCCGCCGTTACCGGAGCCATGGTTGCGGGCGATCTCGGTGTGGCTGTTGGCGACGTCGGTGACCGCGATCGCGTCGCCGCCGCTGCCGGAGATCGCGTTCTCGGCGCCGGGGTCGTCGCCGCCGATCAGGTTTTCGGTGACTTCGTTGCTCGCCGAGCCCTCGACGTGGATGCCGGCGCCCCCGGCGGAGCTGACCGCGTTGCCGGTGAGCACGTTGAAGTTGTTCTGCAGCAGGATCCCGTCGCCGCCGGTCGCTTCGATCGTGTTGCCCTCGATCAGGTTGCCGCGTTCTTCGAAGCCGAGGCCGACGCCTTCGGCCGTCCGGATCCCGACCCCGCCGCCGGTGACCAGGTTGTGGGAGATCAGCGCGCCGGGCCCTTCCTGGACGATCGCCGCCCCGCTCGCGCCGCCGATCCGGTTGGCGTCGATCACCGCTTCCTGGCCGCGCCTTTCGAGCCCCTGCGAGTCGACGGCGATCCCGGCGCCGGGCGAGACGCCCGCGCCGGCGACGCCGGCGGCCGTGCCGATCCTGTTTCCCCGCACGGTGAGGTTCGCGGCGCCTTCGCCGGCTACGGCCGCCCCCCCGCCCGCGATTCGGTTGGCTTCCGCTTCGCGCGTGCCGCCGATGGTGACCATCGGCGCTTCTGCCACCTCGATGCCGGCGAGGCCGTTGGGCATCGGGATCGAGCCGGTGGCATCGAGGCCGACGTAGTTGGCTCGCATGGTCGTCGGTTCTCCCGGTTCGACCGGCGCGGCCCCTTCGAACACCTTGCCGGCGATTTCGATTCCCGGGCCCAGCGAGCCGGCGATCACGTTGCAGCCGCCGTCGCACTGGGGCGTCGCGGCGGCGGTCGGGCCGACCCTGGTTCCGATCGAGTTCGCTTCGGCGCGGTGTTCGGCAGTCGAGACGAGGCGGATGCCGACCCCGTTGGGTGCCGGCGTGGAGCCGTCGGGCCCGACGCCGACGTAGTTGCCGAGGACCCTCACCTTCCTCGAGCCTTCGATTTCCAGCGCCACCGCCGTGCTGTTGCCCAGGACGTTTCCGAATTCGGCTCCTTCGCTGCCAATCCTCGATTCGCCGGCGCCCGGGCCCAGGAAAATCCCGGTTTCGTCGGGTGCCGCGCTGCCGTCCAGCGCGACGCCGAGCCAGTCCCGCGCGGCGACGAATTCGGAGGAGGCGCCGAGGACGTCGATCCCGACCTTGGCGTCGGTGACCGCGATCCCTTCGATCGTCACCAGTTCCGATTCCACGCTTATCGCAGGTCCCCCGCCGGGCCCCTTGACTTCGACGCACGGCCCCCTGGCACCCGCCGGCGTCTGGCAGAAGTGCCCTTCGATCGTCGTCCGGTCGACGATCTTCGGCAGGCTGGTGGCAAGGGCGATCGTGCTGCCCGGCTGGCCGTCGAAGAGGTTTTCGTCGAACTCGATCGTGTCCAGTTCGCCGAGGTTTTCGTTCGATTCTTCGATCGCGGCCCGCAGGGTGCACTTGCCGGCAGCGGTCAGGCAGCCGCCGCTGCCCGGCGCCGCGTCGGCTTCGTCGGCGGTGCTGTTGACTTCGAAGACTTCGGGCCCGGAGAAAGCGCTCGCGCTTCCGGATGAGAAAAGGCAGGCAAGCGCGATCAGCCCTGCGACCAGGGCCCAGCCTGGACGCCTCCCTGCCTGGCCGGACAGCACGCGCCGACTCTAGCCAGCATTTGCCAAATAAACAAGCCAGTTCGCTTAATCGGAATAGGTCGAATGCCGATTCCTAATCCACCCCCTCGAGCAGCTGGTCGAGCGTGCGGCCGCTGAGCACGGACTCCGGCCGCTCGGCCACCACGTCGGAGCCCGGCCTCGCCTCCTCGTCGCGGCGCTTGATCAGCAGCCACTGGGACCTCTCGCCGCTGCCGCGGGTCCGCTGGAGGGCGAAGCCGCCGCGCAGCTTCTCGCCGTGGAGGACGAAGACGGCGTGGCCGCGCTCCAGCGCCTCGGGCCAGGGCACGCGGCCGCCCTGCTCGTAGGGGCCGCGGTCCCAGACGATCACGCCGCCGCCCCCGGTCGTCCCCTCGAAGTCGTTGTGGGTGAGCTCGTGGTCCTCCACCTGGACCGCGAGGCGTTTGGCCGCCGGGTCCATCGCCGGGCCCTTCGGCACCGCCCAGGAGCGCATCGCCCCGCCGACCTCGAGCCGCAGGTCGAAGTGGTGGGCGGTGGCGGCGTGCTCCTGGACGACGAAGACGCCGGCGGCGACGCCGCGGATCGCGAACTGCTCGTGACCTTCGACCTTCGCCGCCTCCGTCTCCACCGCCTCGACGGCGGCGGCCCGCGGCCCCTCGCGCAGGAACTCGGCCAATTGCTCGACCGCGCCCTCCGGTCCCTCGGCGTGGACTAGGACGCTGCCGTCCCCGGCGTTGCGGACCCAGCCCCGGACCCCCAGCTCCAGCGCCCGCTGCCGCGTCGCTTCGCGGAAGAAGACGCCCTGGACCCGGCCGCGGACGGAGACGCGCATTGCGGTCATCATCGTCCCAGGCTACCTCCCGTTTTCAGCCCATCCCTTGCGGGTACTCCTTCTTTCGTGATTCAGGCCGCCCCGGTTCAGTGAAGGTCCTGCTCTGGAACCTTCACGACTCCTGGACCAACGCCTTCGTGCAGGGACCACACGAGTACCTCCTCCCGGTCCTGCCCGAGCGGGGTCCCGACGGCCGCGGCCGCGACAAGGACGTGGAGTGGCCGGCGGCCCGCGAGCTGAGCCCGCAGGCACTTGCCGACGAGGAGGTCGACGCGGTGGTGCTGCAACGGCCGCACGAGGTCGCCCGGGTCGAACAGTGGCTGGGCCGGCGGCCCGGCCGGGGCCTGCCGGCGGTCTATGTCGAGCACGATGCCCCGCAGGGCCGAATCGCCGAGATGCGCCACCCAGCCGCCGAGCTGGAGGGCGTCGTCCTCGTCCACGTCACCCACTTCAACGACCTCTTCTGGGACCCCGGATTGGCACCGACCAGGGTGATCGAGCACGGGATCGTCGATCCCGGCTACCGCTACACCGGCGAGCTGGCGGAGGCCGCGGTGACGATCAACGAACCGCTGCGGCACGGCCGGGTCACCGGCACCGACCTGCTGGGGCGGCTCAACCACGACGTGACCCTGCGGCTGTTCGGGATCGGCGCCGGCGAGCTGGGCGGAGTCGAGAACCTGCCAAAGGCCGAGCTGCACGCCGAGATGGCGCGCCGGCGCGCCTACCTGCATCCGATCCGCTGGACCTCGCTGGGGCTCTCCCTGATCGAGGCGATGCAGCTGGGGATGCCGGTGGTGGCGCTGGCCACCACCGAGGCGGTCGAGGCGGTGCCGCCGGAGGCCGGCGTGATCTCGACCCGGGTCGAGACCCTGCGCGAAAGCCTGCGCCACTACATGGCCGATCCCGAGCTGGCGGCCGAAGACGGGGTCCGGGCCCGCGCCCACGCCCGCGCCCGCTTCGGCATCGAGCGCTTCCTCGCCGAGTGGGACGAGCTGCTGGCGGAGGTGGCGCGTTGAGGGTCGCGATGGTCTCCGACGCCGGCCCGCGGGGTGGCGCGGCGTGGCACGAGGTCTTGCGCGAAGCGTTGCCTCGGAGCTAAGCTCACGCCGATGGGGAAGGCGTTCTCAGCGATACTCGGCGGCACGGCCGTGGTGGCCGTGATCTGCCTGACGCCGCCCGCGGCAGCGGTGACGCTCGGCTTCGCGGTGATCGTCACCCGCGGCATCTCCAGGCTGGCGGTCGCTGCTCAGCCCTGAACGCCGCGACCGGCCGGCGACCGGTCGCTAGAGGCGTGCCTTGTCGCTTAGGTGACCTTCACGAACCCCCTCATGTAGCCGTCCTGCCCCATCGCCCAGGGATCGCAGGGCATTGAGCAGTACCACTGGTAGGTGCCAGCCTTCTGAGGAGCATGGAAGGTGACAGTCGTCACGCCCGGCTTGTCTTTTGAGCCGGCGGGAATCGTTACGTTCGTGCCCAGTTCCGAGGACGTGAAGGTGTGGGGCATGTCGTCGTAGTTGTAAAAGGTCATCTTCACGGTCGCGCCCGCCTTGACCGAGTAGTCGGCGGGCAGGAACGCGTCGTGCCAATTGCCGTCCGAGCCCCGTTTGCCGTGCTCTTCGTCGCTCTTGATGTTCACGGTCAGGTTCTGCACACCGGCGCCGGTGGACGACCGGGCGCTGGTCGCGGACGCGGCCGGGGCCTTGGCCTGGGCCCGAGCCGGGCTCTGGTCGCTGTTCAGCTTGAATGCCACCGCCAGAAGCGCCCCCATCGACAGCAAGAGCGCGAATATCGACAGCAGCACGACGAAGGGCTGACCCGATCTGTTGTCGCCGGTGATACCTGGCATGGCTTCCTCCTTTGGCTGCCAAGACAAGCATCGGGCTCAGGCCCCAGTTCGGGTAGACCCGAACCGGTTGGGAAGGGCATAACCGGGGGTTATGGGCCGACGGTGGGCCGGCTGGGCTGGGCGGCGCTGGCCAGGTGACGCAGGAGGGCCCGGGCGGGCGACTGAAGCCCCTCTTCGCCGCTGTGGACGATGACGAACCGGCGCTCGAAGCGCACCCCTTTCGCACGGCGCACCAAAAGGTCCGTACGCCCCGCGGCGGCCAGCGAGGAGACGAACACAGGCGTGCCCTCCGAGACGGCGGTGTTGAGCGCGGCCGACGTGCTGCCGATCTCGGCCCTCGGCGGGGCCGCGGAGAGACCGAGAGACTCCAGGGTGGCCCTGACCACGCGGCTGCTGCTGGCGCCCGGGTCGCGCATGATCATCGGCGTCTTCACGAGCTGCTCGAGAGCCACCTCCTCCGAGTCCGCCCAGGGGTGCCCGGCAGGCACGCCGACGACGATCTCGTCCTCCCAAAACGGCGTCTCGACGAGGCCGGCCGTAGCGGCCCCCGAAGGAGCGGCGGCGACGAGGCCCAGCTCAGCCCTGCCCTCGAGCACCAGGGCCCGCGCCGCGCCGGAGTTGGCCACCGACAGCTCCACCGAGAGGTGGTGCTCGTGCAGGCTCTCGAGCTCGACGAGGATCGCGGGCAGCACGAACTCCGCGATCGTCGGGCTGCAGGCGAGCCGCACCGGCGCTTCCTCGGCATCGAAGCTGACCATCAGCCGTTCGACGGCCTCTGCCTCGAGCAGCAGGCTGCGGGCCGCCTCATAGAGGCGCTCGCCCGCCGCCGTCGGGGTAACCCCCTGGGTCGATCGCTCGAGCAGGCGAGAGCCGGCCAGCTCCTCCAGCGCGCGCAGTCGCTTCGACACCGCCGGCTGGCTGACACGCAGCAGACGCGCCGCCTTCCCGAGGCTGCCGAGGTCGACGGCGGCGCAGAAGGCCCGCAGCTCCGCCAACTCCGGCATGCGAACCAACTTGCTGCTCATACGCGCATTCTGAACCCGCCAGCGGGCGCAACGCCAGCTGGCCGGCTCTCGCGGCAGCCCGCCGCCCGTTGCGCCCCTAGAGCTTCACCTCCAACCCCGGCGGGTCATAGATGGCGGCCAGCCGGCCGAGCGTCAGCGCCCCCAGGAGCAGCCCGAAGTCCCGCAGGGCGACGTCGTAGTAGCCGGAGTAGGTGAGCAGGTCGACGATGATCCCGCCGAGCCAGGCGGCGACCACGTAGGCCGCGTAGCGCGGCTTCAGGGCGACGAGGACGCCGGCGAGGACCTCGACGATCCCGACCAGGTGCATCGCCGTCGTCGCGCTGCCGGGGATGATTTCGTTGATCCAGGGGGCCAGGTACTGCTCCGAGTCGACCATCACGTTGA
>DASVWP010000162.1:0-16960 GCA_036393155.1 Solirubrobacterales bacterium
GCTCACTTTTGAAGCTACGGGGCGCCTACACTCAAACTAATCTCGATACGCTGTGCCAGGAGCTCGGAAGGATGCGGGAGGGCAATGGAGGTCACCTTGATCTCAGCGACCTGGCCGCCCTGGAGCCAGCAGCCCTGGCAGTATTGCTAGCAGCGCTTGGGCCACCCCGCGAAGGCGCGCTGGACGGATTCGTGCCCCCGGCGGAGACGGCCGGCCCAGCCTGCCTTCAGACCGAAATCTTGAGGGGTTTGCTTCAAGGCGATGTCGGTCATTGGCACCAACATCCCGGTGGGAAGACGATCACTGGAAGTGAGGTCTTCACCGATCACGACGGCATCTACAGGGCATTGAAGGAGACTGCCGGCCGGCTAGGCGCAATCGATCCGCTACCTCCCATCTGGATGGCGGCGATGCACGCGCTGGGATTCGAGTTGACCAACAACGTGCTGAGACACTCCGAGGCGTCCTGCGGCGTAGTGGTCGTAGAGATCGACCCAGCTAGCGGCCAGCTGGTCCTGGCAATCGCTGATAGCGGCGTTGGTATCCGACGGAGCCTTGCCCGCAACCCCGATCTAGTCGAGACTGGTGATCTCGCCGCGATCCGGTCAGCGATGGCGCCTCAAGCCACCGGGGAGCCCGGGAGAGGCGCTGGAATGGGACTTTTTCTGGCGCGGAAGCTGGTTCGGGACAATGGCGGGACCCTTCTAATCCGATCGGGAACCGCTTCTCGAGAACTCACCCCAGAGCCAATGGATACCTCTGACCGGCCCGGCCTTCAAGGCACGTTGGTCGTGGCGAGCCTGAAAACCAACAGCCCATTGGACTATGGGCGTATCGAGCAGGAGCTGCTGGGGCCCGATGGGGTCTCCGAAGCCGCTGACGACTAGACCGGTCCCGCGACCCGCGTTAGAACCGATCCGCTCGTCATCGCGAACCGACGGCGGTAAATCTCGGAGGCTTCTGCCTCCGTCATTCCAGCAATGAGGTCAATGATTACCCGCTCTTGACTTGCCTCTCCTCTGGCCCGTTCTATGCGTTCGGCCGACAGAGGCGGCAAGAGGTGAGGTTCTTCATTTTGGACGGCTTCCAAATACATTTCAAACAGCGTTTCGATGATCTGCTGCTGGCCCCTCTGGATCACGGAGAGAGACGGTCGATTGATCACGTAGTGCCAGGTCAGTTTCTTGAGCACCTTTACTTGGTCAACGATGTGATCGTCGATCTCGAACGAGACAATGTTCCCATTGCCGGAATCCGTCAGCCGCGGGGCAGCAATGTAGATTCCGATCAGTTTTGAGCCGAGCCGGCGGAGCCCAACTCTTTCGTCCGTCAAGCCTCCAAAGGGAAGATCAAACGAAATGAGACCATCGGCAAAGAGGAGGTCCGCGGCCCTCACAAAGCGCTCTTTCTCCTCGTCCGATTTGGCGCTTTCTTCAAGGTAGACCCTGAAGCGGGCAAGCTCCGATGAATGCGGTGCGCTCAGCCGCTCTAGCGGTATGAGACCGGCGCGGTAGAAATCGTCCATGTCGTGCACGGCGTAGGTCACATCATCGGCCCAGTCCATTAGACAGGCCTCAAGCGTCCGCTCGCCATTTGGATAGCCCTCACGAGTCCATTCGAAAGCTTTCCGATCACTATCTTCATAGGCGCCCCACTTGTCCCACCGACCCTCAGCCTCCTCGTCGCGAAGCCAGGGATACTTGAGCAGCCCGTTTTGGGTCTGTCGAGTTAGGTTCAAGCCAATCGGAGCGCCGTCCGCAGTCAAGCTGTTGGTCCGCAATGCCAGTCGGGTGACAATGCGGAAAGACTGTGGATTTCCCTCGAACGAAGCGTGTCTTGCCTTGCGCTGAAGCACTCTCTCCGCAAGGTGCCCAAAGGGAGGGTGGCCGAGGTCGTGCGCTAGTGCAGCCGCTTCAGTCGCGTCTTCGTCTAGCAAGGTGGCGAGACGGATCGCAGCGGCGTCCAGCTCTCCTTGGTCCGCAAGAACCTTCAAACGCTGTGCCAATCCGCGAGCGACCTGCCCCACTTTGATCGAGTGAGTGAGCCTGCTGTGGAAGATGTAGCCAGCCTCCGGAGAGGCTACCTGCGTCACGTGGCCAAGGCGGAGAAATGCCGATGAATAGAGGATGCGGTCGCGGTCCCGTTGCGACTCGGTGCGAATGCTAGGGGCGGGCTCAGTGACCCGTCGCTCTGAAAGCGTCGCCGCAATCTCGTCGCTCGGAATCGTCAGGGATTCGATCAACGAATGCGGTGAAGCGGTGGCTCAAAGGTTGCCGGCAGTGACAGTTGACGCTACGTAGTCGAACAGCAAGTCACCGCTGTCATCTAGATTGAAGAACGCGGTGGTCATAACAGACGAGCTTCGGTCCTCCGTCGTCGCCTCTCGAAGCTCTCGAAGGGTCCAAGTCGTCCCCGGCTGAGCGCGCACGTAGTCCCGGATCGCCTCTTCTGCCTCCTCAACCTTCTTGGCAAAGTCAGCGGACGCCGCTTGAGCGCCATCCCGAGAAATCGTCTCGTCGGTGAGTGGGGCTGCGGTGGTCATCATGGACAGGATATTGACTTCGGCATCGGATGGAAACCCCTTGAGCAGTATTTAGGAAATGCTGAGAACCCACAAGGGCCTCGCATTCGGCAGCGTGCGCGCGAATCCTTGCATCTATGCGTGCGCCGCGTGCGCTGCCTCCTAACCAATTGCCCCACGCACCGCATTGAAACTCCTGCCGACTGCGTGCGAATAGCGGGCCAGCATCGTCTCGACCCGGTGCCCCACGATCTCAGCCAAATCGGCGTCGTTGACGCTGGCGGCGCGCAGGTGGGTGACGTAGCTATGGCGGCACTCGTGAGGACGGATGTCCAGGCCGGAGGCCTCCTGGGTTGGCTTCCACACGTCTCGGTAGAAGTTGCGCTCGCGCCACATGTGGCCGCCTGGGGTTGTGAATAGGAGGGCGCAGCCAGGGCCGTTGACATTTATCTGAGCTTGGAGCATCCAGGCCAAGGTCGGGGGAACCGGCACCTTGCGGCCCGCGTTGATGTCACCGTGGTCGGTCTTCGTGCCCTCGAGGACGACTCCCTCGTGGGCGGTGCGCCTGACCTGTAGGACCTCGCCGTCGAAGTCGTCAGCGCGGAGCGGCAGGACCTCACCGAGCCGCAGGCCCGTGTCGGCGAAGACTCGGACCAAGGTCTCGTAGCGACCGGCGGCTTTAGCGAAGCGGTGCATCTCATCGAAGCTGAAGACGCGGATCGGGCGGGGCTTCTTCTTCGCTCTTGGGTCGCTGGCTCGGATCCGGAGTCCCTTGAAGGGGTTGAGGTCGGCGATTTCGTCGGTGATCGCGTCCTCGGCCATCGCTGAGAGCGAACGGAGGATGCCGACGACCCCGGTGGTCGCCCGGCCCTGAACTCTGAGCATGTGGTCGACAAAAGCAAGGGCGTGGCGACGGCGCAGCTCACGCAGCGGCCAGTCCTTGAAGGCCATGCCCTCGATCTCCACGTCGAGGACGCGGCTGATCCGGTGCTCGTTGGTGACGTTGGTCCTTTCCGACCGCGGATGACGATCGGTCCAGGTGGCGAAGTAGTCGCCAACGGTGTCTGGCCGGTCCGACAGGCCGTAGGCCTCGTCAATCGCGCGCTGGGCGTCGGTCTTCCTGTCGAACGTGCCCTTGCCACGATTCCAGGTCGGCTTCGCGATGTGGTGCTTGCCGTCGCGGCCGGTGTAGCGAGCCACCCACACGATCTGCCCGGAGGGGTAGCGGCGCTTGATCGGCGACTCGCGCCTCATGCCGCCTCGTCCCGGTGGCGGGTAAGAAAGTCCTCAACGTCGGCGGGGTCGATCCGCCTCGCGGCGCCGAGCTTGTAGCTGGGCAGCTCTCCTCGGCGAATCCAATTGCGGATCGTGCGATCGGAGACGGCCAGGTAGGCGGCGAGGGTGCGCTCGGTGAAGAAGGGCGGCTCGGGGTTCTTTCCGTTCACACCCTCCCTGTCCAGCGGGAGGGCCTTCTGTATCGGGTGATTTCTAAATTCTTCGAGAAAAGGGCGACCGAAGGTCAAGCCCCTGCCCTCCCTACCGGCGGCCTCAGCGCGGCAAAGCCGCGCAAGAATCGGCCGCCCGGAGGGGCGGGGAACATCGCGACGGACTCGCTCCGCGCCCCGCGGCGCTCACGGCTCAATGGGAGCGCCTCAGACACGAACCAGGGGGGTTCGTAGTTTGTCGGGGGGCTACTTCGCTTCTCTGGGGGTGGCTTGGGAATCGCCTTCTCGGTCTCGGATCTCGGTTCTGTTGGCTCCTCTGGATCTGGGTCTGCTGGCCTCTGCCTTGCCTGTTCTTGGTGATCTGGCTCATCTGGCTTCGCTGGGCTTTGGATGGGTCTGATTGATGCCTTCCTCGAAGCCGCCACCCATCACGGCAGGCGGCTTCCAGCGGATGCCAGCCATCAGGACCGCCGCCTCGACCCCCAGGGCGGCGCAGAGCTTCGCGAGGGTGTCGATGCGCGGCACCCGCGGGCCGCGCTCAAGCTGGCTGACCTCGGTGCGGTGCAGCCCGGCCCGAAAGCCGACCTCTTCCTGGGAGAGGCCGGTGGCGGTGCGAGCGGCGAGGAGGTTGGCGCTGAAGCGCTCGGCGACGCTCACCTTCCTTCCTCCGGGTCCTCCTCGCTGATCCGGAAGCTGCCGATCCTGGGATCGCTGGGCATCCAGCCCATCCCCTCAAGCAGCTCGCCGGGCTCGATCTCAAGGCCGCCCGCCAGTTTCAGGAGGGTGTCGATCCTCGGCAGGCGGATGCCGCGCTCAAGCATCCCGATCTCGGTGCGGTGCAGGCTGGCGAGGAATCCCAACTCTTCCTGGGAGAGATCGGCGCGCTTTCGGCAGCGGATCAGGTTGCGGCCGAACTGCTCTGCAAGCTCGCGGGGGAAGGCCGGGGCCATCAGGCGACCTCCAGCCGGTCGAAGTAGAGGGCGGCGCGGCTCGGAATAACGAGGCCACCCGCCAGATGCAGCAGGCCGGCGCCGACAAGGGCATCCAGCGCCCGCTCAACGGCGTCCTCGTCGGCGAACTGCCCGTCCCGAGGGTTGAGGGCCAGCGACAACTCGGCGGCCGTCAGGTGGTCTGGGTGCGCTTCCAGGATGAAGCCGAGGACGGCAGACTCGACCTTTGCGTCTTCTCTTGCGGGCGAAGCAGCGTCGGCCGACGCACAGCCAGCGCCCGTAGGGTTCTGATCAGCCATGAGGAGGTTCGTTCTCCTTGTGGTCAGGCCCTCGGTTGGCGTGACAGCGCCGCCGGGGGCCGCTTTTGGAGCCGGCAGGTAGCTACCGTTCCCGCTGCGACTGGCCTGGTGCGAACTGAGCCGGTCGCCACGGGGCCGGCGACTCCACTCGCGCGGCCCCACTTATGTTTGGACCGCCGAGCGTAGCAGCTTCACCAAATCTATTGTGAATCCTCGGACGCCCCAAGATCCTCAGGCCCAGCTTGCCCTCGGCAAGGCGATCCGCGAGCTGCGCAAGAAGCAGGGCGCCAGCCAGGAGACGCTTGCCGGCAAGGCCGGGATCACGCCCAACATGCTCTCGCTGATCGAGCGTGGCGAAGGCAACCCGTCGTGGGTGACGCTGCGGGGCATCGCCGCTGCACTAGGCATCTCGGTCAGCGAGCTTGCGAAGCGCGCCGAAGGGCGGCAGTAGCCGGCCCGCGCGGTCCGAAAAAAGAGACAGAAAAGAGACACCGAGGCGCCGGAACGCCTCGGAATCGCTCGGAACGCGCCGGCACCGACTTTCAATCGGCAGCCGAGCAATCGGCTCTAGCAAGGGGAAAATGCGGCACTCCAAGGAACAGGGAGGAACGCGCCCGACAGGATTCGAACCTGTGACCTTCGGTTTCGTAGACCGACGCTCTATCCGGCTGAGCTACGGGCGCGTGCCCCGGTGGTGGCGGGGTCCCCGAGGGGTCCGCAGTTGCGGGGACTGGGGATTCTAGGGGCTCGGGGCGGTTAGGCGCTGGCTCTGGCGATCGTGTCATGGGCCATGCGCAGGGCCGGGCCGTCGACCATCGCTCCTTCGAACTCCACGGCCGCGATGCCGCGGGCGGCCGCCTCCTGCCAGGCGGCGAGGAGCGCCTGGGCGCGCTCGACCTCCTTGGTGCTCGCCCCGAAGGCCCGGTTGGCGATCTCGACCTGACCGGGGTGGATGCACAGCTTCCCGCGGTAGCCGATCGCCCTCCCTCGCTCGCTGTCGCGCCGCATCGCCTCGGCGTCGCGGAAGTCGACAACGACCTGGTCGAGCACCGGCACCCCGCCCAGCCGCGCCGCCAGCGCAACCCGCGACCGCGCGTACAGCACCTCCTCCCCGCCCTCGCTGCGCCGCCCCCCGACGTCGGCGATGTAGTCCTCCGCCCCGAAGTAGGCCAGGGCCGGCTCCCACCGCAGGATCTCCTCGCATGCCGCCACCCCGCGCGCCGACTCCAGCCCGGCGACGATCGCCGGGCCGTCGCCGAGCAGCTCCCTCGCCCGCGCGAGGTCCGCCGTCGACTCCACCTTCGGGATGACGATCCCGGCCACCGGCAGCGGCAGCAGCGCCACTGCCGCCACGTCCTCCTCGAACCAGCCGGTCTCCGGCCCGTTCACCCGCACGAAGACCAGCGGCCCGTCGACCGACCCGACCAGCGGCGCCAGCGCCGCCCGCGCCTCCTCCTTCGACCCCGCCGGCACCGCGTCCTCGAGGTCGATCGCCACCGCGTCGGCGCCGCTGCGCCCCAGCTTCCCGACCAGGTCCGGCCGGGTCGCGCCGGCGAAGAGCAGGCTGCGGATCCCGCCGAGCGGCCGCGGCGTCGCCGGCGACTCGCCGCTCAGCTCTCGACCTCCGCCAGGCCGAGCGAGCGGCCGATCACCTCTTTCATGATCTCGTTCGTCCCCGCCCAGATCCGGGTGATCCGGGCGTCGACCCAGGAGCGCGCCACCTCGTACTCGTTGACGTAGCCGTAGCCGCCGTGCAGCTGTAGGCAGGTGTCGATGACCCGGTTCTGGACCTCGGAGCTGACGAGCTTCGCCTTCGCCGCCTCGACCCCGGTCAGCTCGCCCGCCACGTGGGCCTCGACGCAGCGGTCGACGTAGACCCGGGCCACGTCGAGCTCGGCGTCGGCCTCGGCCAGCGCGAAGCGGCTGTTCTGGAAGCTGCCGATCGGCCGCCCGAACGCCCGCCGCTCGCCCACGTACTCGAGGGTCAGCCGCAGCGCCACCGCCGCGTGCGCCACGTTGACCACGGCGGTGCTGATCCGCTCCTGCGTCAGGTGGCTCATCATCACCCCCATCCCCCGCCCGGGCTCGCCGAGCAGGTTCCCGGCCGGGATCCGCACCTCGTCGAAGAACAGCTCCGCGGTGTCGGCTTCGTGCTGGCCGAGCTTGTCGAGCTTCGCCCCGCGGCTGAACCCCTCCATCCCCCGCTCGACCACGAGCAGGCTCAGCCCGCCCGGGTCCGGCGTGCGCGCCGCGACGACCACGAGGTCGGCGTTGTAGCCGTTGGTGATGAAGGTCTTGCTGCCGCTCAGCACCCAGCCGTCGCCGTCGCGGCGCGCGGTCGACTGGATCGCCTTCAGGTCCGAGCCGGCCGCCGGCTCGGTCATCCCGATCGCGGTGACGATCTCGCCGCTGCAGAAGCCCGGCAGCCAGCGCCGCCGCTGCTCGACCGTGGTCAGCCGCAGCAGGTAGGGGGCGACGACGTCGGTCTGGATCCCGAAGCTCGAGCTGTAGGCGAAGCCGGCCCGCGCCAGCTCCTCCATCAGCACCGCGTTGAAGCGGAAGTCCTCGACCCCGCTGCCGCCGTACTCGGCCGGCACGCCGAGCCCGAGGAAGCCGGCCTCACCGGCCGCCAGCCAGGCCTCGCGGTCGATGTAGCGCTGCTCGCGGAAGCGCTCGCGGTGGGGCATCAGCTCGCGGTCGACGAAGGCGGCGACGGACTCGCGGAACCATTCGTGCTCGTCTTCGAAGAGGGTGCGGCGCATCCCCACCGACGCTACGGATCGCGACCGCCCCCACCCTCCCCCCGCCGCACCTCCGTTTGGAGGAATTCACACCCATCGACGATTCCCCGCCCCTCCCCCGCCGCGGCCGACCTAGTGTCGAGGGCGGGCCAAATCGACCGGGATGGAGGAGCGATGAGCACTGGTTTCCACTGGAACGAGCTGTACGCGTGGCACGACACCGGGACCGGGTCGGGGTTCCTCTCGACCGGCGGCCTGGTCGAGCCGGAGGCCCACGGCGAGAGCCCGGCGACCAAGCGCCGCCTGCGCAACCTGCTCGACGTCACCGGCCTGCTCGCCCAGACCGTCGAGATCCCCGGCCGCAAGGCGACCCGCGAGGAGCTGCTCGCCGTCCACACCCCCGAGTACGTCGACCGGGTCGCCCGCGAAAGCGAGGAGGGCGGCGGCGACGGCGGCGAACTGGCGCCCTTCGGCCCCGGCGGCTACGAGATCGCCCTGCTCTCGACCGGCGGCGCGATCAGCGCCCTGGAGGCGGTCTGGAACGGCGACGTCGACAACGCCTACGCGCTGACCCGCCCGCCCGGCCACCACGCCGAGGCCGACGAAGGCCGCGGATTCTGCGTCTTCGCCAACATCGCCGTCGCCACCCATTACGCGCTGAACGAGCTCGGCCTGGAGCGGGTGGCGATCGTCGACTGGGACGTCCACCACGGCAACGGCACCGAGCACGCCTTCTACGAAGACCCCCGGGTGCTGACGATCTCCCTGCACCAGGACGGCCTCTACCCGGCCGAATCGGGCCTGGTCGAGCACACCGGCGAGGGCGAGGGCGAGGGCACCTGCGTCAACGTCCCCCTGCCGCCCGGCTCGGGCAACGGCGCCTACGTGGCGGCGCTGCAGCGCATCGTCGTGCCGGCCGTCGAGAGCTTCCAGCCGCAGATCATCATCATCGCCTCCGGTCTCGACGCCTCGATGATGGACCCGCTGGCGATGATGGTGGTGACCAGCGAGGGCTACCGGGAGATGACCGACGTGATGATGGACCTCGCCGACCGGGTCTGCGACGGCAAGCTGGTGGCGATCCACGAGGGCGGCTACTCCTCCTCCTACGTGCCGTTCTGCGGCGCCGCGGTGATCGAGGGCCTGCTGCGCTGCACCGAGAGCATCGAAGACCCCTTCATCGAGGCCTTCCGCGGCATGGGCTACATGGACCTGCAGCCCCACCAGGAGGCGGTGATCGAGGCGGCCGCCAAGGTCGCCTCGGCGGTGCCGGCGCCAAGCTGAGCGGGCGCGGCGGGCGGCCGGGCTACTTGCCGGCGCCGTCGCGGTCCCGCCGCAGGTCCAGCTTGACGCCGGGCAGGCTGAGCGAGATGTGGGAGACCGGGCGCGCGTTGGCCTGCTCGATCAGCTGCGTCAGCTGCTCGCCGATCCCGGAGGCGGCCGGCGCCGCCTCGGTCCGCAGCGGCGGCCCGGCGAGCATCTTGTCGACCTGGTCCTCGGGGCAGAAGTAGCGCAGCAGCAGCTCCTCGTCGGAGAGGTTCTGCCCGAGGCGCTTGCGGAACTCCTCCAGCGAGGTCTGGTCGCGCTCCCACTTTTCGAGGTCCTTGACCCGCGGCTGGGAGAAGATCTTGTCCGCGACGTGCGGCTCGACCGGGCGCATCAGCGGCCCGTAGTGGCCGAGCGCGTAGTGCAGCACCTCGTCGGGGACGACTTCGTAGCGCTCGGGCAGCACCACGTTCAGCACCGCCTGGATGCCGACGAACTGCGAGAAGGGCGTCGCCATGATCGGCTGCCCGAGGTCCTCGCGGACGCGGACGATCTCGTCGATCACCTCCGGGAAGCGCTCCGGCATCCCGTACTCGTTCAGCTGGTTGATCAGGGTGCCGGTCATGCCGCCGGGCAACTGGTGGCGGTAGGGCATCGTCCGGTACTCGTTGGGCACGCCGAGCGCCCAGCCCATCCGCTTCGCTTCGCGCTCGAAGTGCTCGGCGACCGGCGGCAGCTGGGACTTGTCGAGGTCGTGGGTGTGGCCGAGTTCCTCGACGATCTCGACCATCGCCTCGGTCGAGGGCAGCGAGGGCCCGTTGGCCAGCGGCAGCGAGCAGGTGTGGATGATGTCGATCCCCGCCTTGATCCCCTCGACGTAGACGAGCGGGGCCAGCCCGGTGGTGTTGTGGACGTGCAGCTCGAGCCGCACGTCGCCGGTCGCCTCCTGCAGCGCCGGCAGCAGGGTTGCCGCCCGCTCGGGGGTCAGCACGCCCGGCGCGTCCTCGACGTAGATCGTGTTCACCCCGGGCCAGCTCGCCATTTCGCGCGCCCGGTCGGCGAAGAACTCGTCGGTGTGCAGGTCGGTGAGCCCGTACATGATCGCCGGCACCACCTCGCCGCCGACCCGCTGAATCGCCTCGGCCTTGGCCTTCATCAGCGGCATGTCGTAGAGGCAGTCGAAGAGCCAGTGGGTCTCGATCCCGTGCTTGACCAGCGTCCCGACCCAGAGGTCGAGCATCGAGTCGGGGACGAAGCCGAAGCTGCCGACCGCGACCGGGCGCATGCCGGCGCGGCGCTGGACGTCGGGCAGGCCGCCGACGACGTGGTCGAGCGCCGCCCACGGGTCGTCCCCGGACTCGCGCAGCATGACGACGAAGAAGGTGCCCCCGGTCAGGTCGATGACCCGGAAGCCGGTGCGGTTGAGGTGCGGCAGCGCGGGCGTCGCCTGGTAGGCGCGCATCCGCATGCCCCAGAGGCTCTGCTGCCCGTCGCGCAGCGTCTGGTCGATGAACTCGATGTGGGCCATGGCGCCGGACCATTGTTGCGGCGCGCGGGCGCCGAGACTTCGGTCTCGGGGCGACGCGGCTGTGGAAACCCTCAAGCGGCGGCGTGTCGAGTTTGTCTCCTCGCGGGAGACAAACTCGACTCAGGCGACGGGCTCTTTCAGCCGCACGTGCCAGCGCACGGTGGCCGTGGCGACGCGCGTGCCGTCGCCGGCGAACAGCTCGACCTCGCAGGGGAACTCGACCTTGCCCGCCGAGTCGAGCGTCCGCAGCGCCTCGGCCTGGTCCATCGCGAGCTTCGCCTTGGCGGTCACCGGGCCACGGGCCGGCAGCAGGTAGTCGACCTCCGCCGCCTTGGCGAGCGGGACGATGTCCCCCATCCGCTCGGCGAAGGCGCCGACGAAGGCGGCGCCCGAGGCGGTCTCGGCGACGGTGAAGAGGGCGCCGGCGTGCTGGGTGCCGACGTGGTTGGTCAGCTCCTGGCGCTCCGGCAGCACCACCGTCGCCTCCCCCTCGCCCACGCTGACGACCTCCAGGTCGAGGTAGGCGACGAACGGCACTGCCATCTTCAGTCCCTGGGCGATCGCCTCGAAGTCGGTCATGCGGGGGACCCTATCTGGGCGGCCCGGGGTTCGGCCCGGGAGCCAGCCGGCTAGCGGCCGTGGAACTCGGCGTGGCCGGGACCGCCCCGCTCGAGGAAGGTGCGGACCGCGCCCTGCAGGTCCTCGGTCGCGAAGAGCTCGGCGGCTTCGGTGCGGATCGCCTCGTCGGCCGCCGGAATGCCGCCCTCGCGGAAGCGCTTGAGGACGTGCTTGGTCATCGCGTGCGCCCTGGTCGGGCCGGCGGCCAGCTGCTCGGCCAGGCCCCGCGAGCGCGCCTCGAACTCCTCGTCCTCGAAGACGCAGTTGACGACCCCCCAGCGCTCCAGCTCCTCGGCGTCGAAGATCTCGCCGGTCATCACCAGCTGCCGCGCCCGGCCGCTGCCGGCCCGCTCGGCGAGCCGCTGGGTGCCACCCATCGAGGGCGTCAGCCCGACGACTTTCTCCACCAGGCCGAACTTCGCCCGGCGGGCGGCGACGATCAAGTCGCAGGCGAGGGAGATCTCGAAGGCCGCGGTCAGGGTCAGCGCGCGGGCGGCGAAGACGACCGGCGCCGGCAGCTCTTCCAGCGCGTCGATCATCCCCAGCAGCTCGTCCCAGAGGCTGCTGCCCTGCTCGGGCGTCAGGCCGGAGAAGACGTGGACGTCGACGCCGCCGGAGACGGCGCGCCCCTCGGCCCGGATCAGCAGCGCCCGCGGCGGCTCGGCGGCGACGGCCTCGATCGCCGAGCGCAGGTCGTCGATCATCCGCTGGTCGAAGAGGTTGAGCGGCGGGCTGTCGAGGGTCAGCACCGCGAGCCCGCTCGGCTCGCGCTCCAGCCGCACCACCGTCTCGTCAGGGGACACGGTGGACCTCGAAGAGGTTGGTGCCGAGGTGCTGGTCGGGGAGGGCTGCGGTGATCGCGATCAAGTCGCCGGACTCTACGACGCCGTGGTGGACGGCGAGCTGGGCGCAGCGGGTGAGCAGGTCGCGGATGTCGTCGTGGTGCTCGCTCAGCACCGCGGTGACCCCGAACAGCAGGCTGAGCCGCCGCACGGTCTCCAGCCGCGGGCTGATCGCCAGCACCGGCACGTTCGGGCGGTGAGCGGCGACCAGCCGCGCGGTGCGGCCGCTGTTGGTCGGCACGACCAGCGCCTTCAGCCCCAGCCGGTAGACCGCCCCGACGGCGCTCTGGGCGACCGAGTCGGCGATGTCGGCGGTCTCCTGGTCGGTGCGGCTGAACAGCCAGCTGCCGTAGGGCAGGTCGGGCTCGGTGGCGCGGGCGATCCGGTCCATCACCCGCACCGCCTCCACCGGGTGCTGGCCGACCGCGGTCTCCTCGGAGAGCATGATCGCGTCGGTGCCGTCGAAGATCGCGTTGGCAACGTCGGTCACCTCGGCCCGGGTCGGGCGGCGCGCGGTGACCATCGAGGCCAGCATCTGGGTCGCCGTGATCGCCGGCTTGGAGGCCCGCCCGGCGGCGCGGATCATCCGCTTCTGCACCACCGGCACCTCGGCCAGCGGCAGTTCGATCCCCAGGTCGCCGCGGGCGACCATGATCCCGCCGCTCGACAGCTCGACGATCTCCTCGACCCGCTCGGCCGCCTGCTGGCGCTCGATCTTGGCGATCAGCGGCACGTCCGACCCCAGGGCCTCGAGGCGCTCGCGGACCGGCACCAGGTCGGCGGCGGCGGAGACGAAGGAGACGGCGATCAGGTCGACCCCGTGCTCGACCGAGAAGTCGACCCAGCTGAGGTCGTTTTCGGTCGCCGCCGGCAGTTCGGCGCCGCCGGGGATGTTCATCCCCTTGTGGGAGGAGAGGGTGCCCCCGACCTCGACCTCGGCGAGCACGCCCTCGGGCTCGGGCTCCTCGATCCGCAGGCGGATCGCCCCGTCGGCCAGGTAGACGAGCTGGTTCTCGCGCAGTGAGGTGACGCCCGCCCAGGAGACCGGGATCGTCTCCGCGTCGCCCTCGACCGCGCGCGGGGTGAGGGTTACGTGCATCCCGGTCTCCAGCTCGGCGAAGTCGTCGGCCAGCTCGCCGATCCGCAGCTTCGGGCCCGGGAGGTCGCCGAGCACGGCGACCTCGCGACCGACCGTCTGCGAGGCGGCGCGGATCCTCTCGATCGTCTCCGCGTGGCGCTCGGGCCCGGCGTGGGAGAAGTTGAGCCGGAAGACGTCGGCGCCGGCGCCAATCATCTGCTCGAGCACCGGCCGCTCCCAGCTCGCCGGCCCGACCGTGGCGACGATCTTCGTGCGGCGCCCCATGTGAGCGGGGCCCTTGGCGATCGGGTTGGAGGTATTCACGAACGGTGACTTTAGGGGGCGAAACCCCCGCGTTTCGTAAAGGCCCCGTGAGGCGGACGCATGGCCCCGGTCGGTGGGCTCTGGGGCAGGCGCATTTGTTCGGCCATCCCGAACAAATGCACCTTTCGATCGCCTCGCCTCAACGGCGCGTGTGATCACCCTCACACCCTCCGATCACTGCATCGTTTTGTGTGACACTGATCGCGATGACCGTGACCGCCGCCGACCCCCAGGAGTCGCCACCCCAGCCGCCGCTGGTCGGGCAGGCGCCGCCCTCTCCGGCGGGGCCGATCGAGGAGGCAGAGCTCGCCTCCCTCGCTCCCCCGCCGTCGATCCGGCTGCCCCGGCTGGTCCAGTCGCTGCGCTTCACCCAGCGCCAGATCGAGTTTGTGTTCCGCGCCCGGCGCGAGCTCGGCGAAGTCTTCCGGATGCGCGGCATCGTGCCCGGCGGCCCGGTGATCACCAGCCATCCCGACCACGTCCGCTCGCTCTTCACCGCCAAGCCCGAGCAGGCGCCCTCGCTGACCGGCGAGTCCCCGCTGCGTCCGATCCTCGGCCCCGACTCCGTCCTCACCGCCGTCGGCCCGCGTCACATGCGCCAGCGCAAGCTGCTGCTGCCGCCCTTCCACGGCGAGGCGATCGAGAGCTACGCGCGGATGATCTCCGAGGCCACCGAACGCGAGATCGACCGCTGGCCGCTAAACCGGCCGCTGGCACTGGCGCCGCGGATGCAGGCGATCACCCTCGACGTGATCATGGCCGGGATCTTCGGCATCGAGGGCAAGCCCGCCCCCGGCACCCCGGAGGCCGGCCTGCGCCAGACGGTCAAGCGCCTGGTCGCCTCCTCGACCCGCCCGGAGGCGCAGCTGACCGAGCTGCTCCACATCGGCCGCGAGGAGGCGATCGGCCCGCTGCGCCTGGGCATCGCCCTGCTCGACCGCCCAACCTACGCGGTGATCGCCCAGCGCCGCGCCGCCAGCGACCTCGAGGAGCGGCGCGACATCCTCTCGCTGCTGCTGCAGGCGCGCACCGAGGAGGGCGAGGCGCTGAACGACAAAGAACTGCGCGACGAGCTCCTGACCCTGGTCCTGGCCGGGCACGAGACGACCGCCAACTCGCTGGCCTGGGCCTGGGAGCGGCTGACCCGCAACCCGCACGCGCACGAGGCGCTGCTGGATGCGGTGCGCTCCGGCAGGGGGGCCGAGGAGCGGATCGAGGCGACGATCGTCGAGACGATGCGCTCCCGGCCGGTGATCCCGCTGATCGGCCGCCGGGTCAAGGTCCCCTGGCGGCTCGGCCCCTACGGCGTCCCCGCCGACACTCCGGTGACGATGAGCATCCTCCTCGTCCACCACCGCGAGGACCTCTATCCCGAGCCGTTCGAGTTCCGCCCCGAGCGCTGGCTCGGCCCGAACGCCGGCCCCGGCCTAGACCCGAAGCCCGGGACCTACGAGTGGATCCCCTTCGGCGGTGGCATCCGCCGCTGCCTCGGCGCCGCCCTGGCGATGGCCGAGCAGCGGGTCGTGCTGGAGGCGATGGCCCGCCGGCTCGATCTCGAAGCCGACCAGCCGCAGCCCGAGCGCGCCCTGCACCGCAACGTGACGATGATCCCGGCGCGCGGCGCGCGCGTGGTCATCCGCGCCCGGCGCGACTGACCGACCAAGCTCGCCAAACCGGCTGGTAGTCTCAACTGCGAGCTGTATGAGCAAGCTGGCACAGTCGAACCCGTTTGCGTTAGATCCGAGCAGTGACGTCCCGCTCGGGGTGCAGCTGACCTGGCGTCTGCGGGCGCTGATCGCAACCGGCCGCCTGGCCGCCGGTGAGCCACTGCCCAGCCTGCGCCGGGTCGCCGGCTGGGCCGGCGTCAACGTCAACACCGTCCGCTCGGTCTACGACGCGCTGGAGGCCGATGGTCTGATCGTCAGCCACCAGGGCCGGGGGACCTTCGTCGCCGAGACCGCCGTCGCCGCGCCCGAGCTCGAGGCGATCGCCCTGGAAGCGCTGCAGCGCGGTCAGCGCGCCGGCCAGGACCCGGCCGACGTCGCGATCGTCGTGATGGCCTGCGCGAGCATGCTCGGCGAGGAAGAGCTCAGCGGCCTGCCTCCGGCCACCCCCGCGGCCGAGGGCGAGGAGGACAGCGAGACGATCGAGGTGCGCCAGGAGCTGCGCCGCCAGATCGCCCGCCTAGAGGCCGAGCTGGCCGCCTACGTCCGCGACCTCCCCGACCTCTACACCGCCAGCCCCCGCGCCAAGGCCCACGTCGCCGGCGTCGAGGAGCTGGAGGAGACCCGCGACACGCTGATCGCCAAGCTCTCCGAAGCCCAGAAGGCGGCCGAGGAACGCGCCCGGCGCGAAGGCGCCGCCCGCCGCGAGCGCCGAGCCGGCGGCGAAGGGCCGCTGGCCAGCGCCAAGGACTGGTGGAGCGAAGCCACCGAGTAGAGCGGAGAGGGAGGGATTCGAACCCTCGAGAGAGCTTGCGCCCCCTACTCGCTTAGCAGGCGAGTGCCTTCAGCCACTCGGCCACCTCTCCGGGAACCGCCACGGCCCCGCTGCTCCGGGCCGCGCCCCCGATTGTAGGAATTAACCGCGCCTGGCGGGGATAGGCTGACGCCGGTGTCCGATCCGCCCGGCCAGTCCCACGAGCGCTACGAGCGGATCTTCGCCGAGGTCGAGGCGCCCTTCGCCTTCGTCGACCTCAACGCGATGTGGGCCAACGCGGAGGCGATGCTGGCTCGCGCCGGCGGCAAGCCGATCCGCGTCGCCAGCAAGTCGCTGCGCTGCCGGGCGCTGCTGGAGGCGATCCTGCGCCGGCACCCGGGCTTCGACGGACTGATGACCTTCACCCTGCCGGAGACCCTGTGGCTGGCCGAGCAGGGGTTCGAGAACCTGCTGCTCGCCTACCCGACGGTCGACGGCGAGGCGCTCGGCGAGCTGGCTCTGCGCTCGGCCGCCAACCCGGGCGGGGCGCCGATCGTGATGGTCGACTGCCCCGAGCACCTCGACGCGATCGAGTCGGTGCTCGGCGCGCAGGCGGCGCCGGTGCGAGTCTGCATCGACCTCGACGCCAGCTGGTGGGCGCTTGGCGGGCGGATCAAGGTGGGGCCGAAGCGCTCGCCCGTCCACACGGTCGAGCAGGCGGTGGCGCTGGCGCGCGAGATCGAACGCAGGCCGCAGATCGAACTCGACGCCCTGATGGCCTACGAGGGCCAGATCGCCGGGGTCGGCGACCGGCCGCCGGGACAGCGCCTGCGCGGCGCCGCGATCCGCTTCATGCAGCGGCGCTCGGCCGCCGAGCTGGCCGAGCGGCGGGCGGCGGTGGTCGCGGCGCTGAGCGAGTTCGTCCACCTC
>DASVWP010000163.1:0-4401 GCA_036393155.1 Solirubrobacterales bacterium
AGTTCCCGCCAGGCCAGCCACGGCACCCCGAGTAGTCCTCGCATCGGGATCGCCGCAGCGGCGAGAGCTGCTGGAGAAGCTGGGAGTCGAGTTCGAGGTCGTCGTTCCCGGCGTCGAGGAGCTGACCGAGGGCGACCCGCACCGGCTGGTGGTCGAGAACGCACGCCGCAAGGCCCGCGCCGTAGGAGGCGCTGAGGGCCGCCTGGTGGTCGCCTGCGACACCGACGTCGTGCTCGACGGCGTCGTCCTCGGCAAGCCCGCGGACGAGCGGGACGCGCGCCGCTACCTCGACCGGATGTCGGGCCGTCCGCACACGGTGATGAGCGGCCTGGTCGTCCTCGCCGGCGCGGAGGAGCGCAGCGGCCTCGAGGAGACGACGGTGGTCTTCAAGCCCCTCTCGGAGGCCGAAAAGGAGCGCTACGTGCGCTTCGGGGAGTGGCGGGGCCGGTCCGGCGGCTACGCGGTCCAGACCCTCGGCTCGACCCTGGTCGAGCGGCTGGAGGGCAGCGTCTCCAACGTGGTCGGCCTTCCGGTCGGGCTGCTCGCCGAGCTGGCGCCGGAGCTGCTCGAGCGCCCCTAGACTGCAAAAACGCTCGCAAAAACAGGGAGGCTTGCGCAGTTTGGAATCATCCCTCCCTCTGGAAACCCTGGAAACCACGCAAAACAGCTGATGGGCTTCTTCAGCTCGGTGTTCCGCCTCGGCGGCCGCGACATGGCGGTCGACCTCGGGACCGCCAACACGCTCGTCTACGTGCGCGGGCGGGGGATCGTGCTCTCCGAGCCGTCGGTCGTGGCGATCGACTCCCAGACTGGCCAGGTGCACGCGGTCGGCGTCGAGGCGAAGCGGATGCTCGGCCGCACGCCGGGGACGATCACCGCGATCCGGCCGCTGAAGGACGGGGTGATCGCCGACTTCGACGTCACCGAGCAGATGCTGCGCTACTTCATCAAATCGGTCCACTCCAACCGCTTCGCCCACCCGCGGGTCGTCGTCTGCGTCCCCTCGGGGGTGACCGGGGTGGAGAAGCGGGCGGTCGAGGAGGCCTGCCTCTCCGCCGGCGCCCGCCAGGCCTACCTGATCGAGGAGCCGATGGCGGCGGCGATCGGGGCCGGCCTGCCGGTCGCCGAGCCGACCGGCTCGATGATCGTCGACATCGGCGGCGGCACCACGGAGGTGGCGGTGATCTCGCTCGGCGGGATCGTCGTCTCGCAGTCGATCCGGGTCGGCGGCGACGAGCTCGACGACGCCATCGTCGCCCACTGCAAAGCGGCCTACAAACTGGCGATCGGCACCCAGACCGCGGAGGAGGTGAAGCTCGAGGCCGGCTCGGCCTCGGTGCTGCCCGAGGAGGTGCGGACCGAGATCCGCGGCCGCGACCTCGTCTCCGGCCTGCCGAAAACGGTCACGCTGAGCTCCGAGGAGGTCCGCGAGGCGCTCGAGGAACCGGTCGGGAACATCGTCGCGGCTGTTAAGGAGACCCTCGACCGCACCCCGCCCGAGCTCGCGGGTGACATCATGGATCGCGGCATCACGCTCGCCGGCGGAGGCGCGCTTCTGCAAGGACTTGAGCAGCGCCTGCGAGACGAGTGCCAGATGCCGTGTCAACTGGCAGAGTCGCCGTTGACGTGCGTGGCGGTCGGCTCGGGCATCTCGCTCGAGGAGTTCGAGACCATCCACCGCGCCGGCAAGAACAGGAACGGAATGCGGCAGCGTGTTTAGCCGCCGTTCAGAAAAGCCACCAAACTTGGGTTCGTCACGTGTATCGGAAGCAAGTACGCCGCCGTAGAGCGGTACTCGCGCTGTTGATCGTCGGCTCCTTCGTGCTGCTGACGATCACCTACGGCCACGGCTCCAACGGAGTGCAACGAGGGGTGAGCGCGATCTTCAGCCCCGTGCAGTCGGTCGCCGACCGCGCCCTGAAGCCCGCCCGCGACCTGGTCAACTGGTTCGACGAAACCTTCGACGCCCGCGGCCGCAACAGCCGCCTGCACCATGAACTCGAACTGGAACGCAAAGCGGCGGTCGCCGGCCGGGCGGCCCTGGCCGAAAACGCCGAACTGCGCAAGCTGCTCCAGCTCGACCGCAGCGTCGTCCCCTCCGGCTACGAAGAGGTCACCGGGACCGTGATCGCCCGCTCGCCGAGCGTCTGGTACGCCGACGTGACGATCGACGTCGGCAGCGGCGACGGGGTCGCGGTCGAAGACCCGGTGGTCAACGGCGACGGCCTGGTGGGCCAGGTCTCCGCCGTCACCCCCGACTCCGCGAAGGTGACGCTGATCGCCGACGGCGAAAGCGCGGTCGGCGCCCGGGTCGTGCCGATGGGGATCCAGGGTGTGATCCGGCCGGCGGTCGGCAACCCGGGCGAACTGATCCTCGACTTCATCAACTCCGCCAAGCACGTCCACAAGGGGCAGTCGATCGTCACCGCCGGCTGGAAGGCGCAGGAAATCGAATCCGGCTTCCCGCCCAACATCCCGATCGGCGAAATCACCAAGGCCTCGATCGTCGAGCAGGAGGCCCAGGAGCAGGTGCACGTGCGTCCCTACGCCGACCTGCGCAACCTCAGCACCCTCCAGGTCCTCACGGGGGGCTCGCGCGGATGATCCTGACGCCGAAGATGCTGGCCCGGCTGGTGGCGATCCTGATCGCCGGGGTGATCCTGCAGCTCTCCTTCTTCTCCCAGGTCGCCCTGTTCCACGTCAGCCCGGACGTCCTGCCGGCGCTGGTCGTCTCGATCGGCCTGCTGGGCGGGACGATGAGCGGCGCGGTGACCGGCTTCTGGGTCGGCTTCCTGCTGAGCTGCCTGCTGATCCAGCCGCTCGGCGGCAGCTCGCTGGTCCTGCTCGCCGTCGGCTACCTGGCCGGCCTGTTCCGCGAGCGCTTCGAGATCCACAGCCCGCTGGTGCCGCCGCTGCTCTGCATGGGCCTGACTCTCGTGGCCGAGCTGGGCTACGGGGCGGTTGCGCTGACCCTCGGGCTCGACTCCTCCGTCAGCACCCTGGTGATCCGCGACATCCTGGTCCAGAGCATCTTCGCCTTCTTCCTCGGCTGGCCGATCTTCCTCGGCTTGCGGCGGCTGCTGCTCCCGGCGCTGGTCGAGGAGCCGACGGCGCGGCGAAGCAGGCGATTCCGCCTGCCGAGGCGCCGCCGGCGCTCGGCGGCGCGGCGCAAACGGCCGACGGTGCTGGGAGCCTAGGGACGCGACATGTATCTGCGCTCGGACGACCGCCCAACCGGAAGCCGGCTCTCGCTGCGGATCGCCGTCGCCGGCGGCGTCGCCGTGGCGCTCTTCGCGATCCTCTTCTTCCGCCTCTGGAACCTGCAGGTGATCAACGGCGGCAAGTATCTGGCCGAGGCGAAGAACAACCGCACCCGCTCGTTCAAAGTGATCGCCCCGCGCGGTGAGATCGTCGACCGCGAAGGCGAAGTGCTGGCCGAGAACCGGACCAGCCTCACCCTGCAGCTGAACAAGACCAAACTGCCCTCGCGGCTGCCCCGCCGGCGGGGCGAGCTGACCCGGCTGGGCAGCCTCGTGCACATGTCGCTGCCGCAGGTCGAAAAGACGATCGTCGATCAGGAAAAAGTCGCCGCCGGGGCGCCGGTGACCCTGCGCCAGGACGTCGGCTACGACCTCGTCTATTACCTGGAAGAACACCGGCGTCACTTCCCGGGGGTCAGCGTGCAGCGGGTCTTTGTCCGCCGCTACCCGGACGGCAGCAAGGCCGCCCACGTGCTCGGAAACGTCGGGGAGGTCTCTGAAGAAGAGCTCAAAAAGGGGCCCTACAAGGGCCTCGAACCGGGCGAAGAGGTGGGCCAGGCCGGCGTCGAGTACACCTACGACCGCTTCCTGCGCGGCAAGCCGGGCCTGACCAAAATCCAGGTCAACGCGATGGGGCAGCCGACCCCGGGGGGTCAGCTGGTCTCCGTGCCGCCGACCCCCGGGGACAACCTGAAACTGACGCTCGACGGCCGGGTCCAGGCGGCCGGCGAAGCGGCGCTGGCCGAACGCGGCCTGCCGGGGGCGTTCATCACGATGAACGTCCACAACGGCGAAATCCTCGGGCTCGGCTCGTTCCCGACCTTCGAACCCTCGGTTCTCACCCACCCGACCCAGAAGCAGGTCAACCTCCTCTACCGCAGTGAAGCGGCGCCCCTCTACGACCGCGCCACCGAAGGCCTGTATCCGACCGGCTCGACCTTCAAGCTCATCACCGCGCTGGCGGGTCTCGAAGAAGGCCTGATCACCCCGAGCACCGTGGTCCAGGACAACGGCAAAATCACCGTCGGCGGTCAGGAATTCGAAAACTCCGAAGGCGTGGCCAACGGGCCCGTCGACCTCGTCTCGGCGCTGCGGGTCTCCTCCGACGTCTACTTCTACCTGCTCGGCCTGAAGATGTGGA
>DASVWP010000164.1:0-28560 GCA_036393155.1 Solirubrobacterales bacterium
GAGCGAATCCTCGGCTCCGACCAAGGCGTCGAGCGAATCGACCAAAACGAAGCCGAAGGTGACGGTCCCCAGCGGCCCGCCGCCGAAGAAGCTGGTCGAGAACGAAATCGTCGAAGGCAGCGGCGCCGAAGCAACGACCGGACACGAAGTGACCGTCCAGTACGTCGGCGTCGGCTACAAGTCGAAAGAAGAATTCGACTCCTCCTGGTCGCGCAACGAACCGTTTTCCTTCACGCTCGGCGTCGGCGAAGTGATCCCCGGCTGGGACAAGGGAATCGTCGGGATGAAGGTCGGCGGTAGGCGGGAACTGATCATCCCGCCGGAAATGGCCTACGGCGCCGCCGGCGCTCCGCCCTCGATCGGTCCCAACGAAGCCCTGATCTTCGTCGTCGACCTGCTCGCGGTTAAGTAGCGGCTCCTCCACCGCCTCGGTGGTAACCGAGTGCTTCTGCCGGTGACCATTGGGATGATCGTCGGGTGCCCCGCCGGCCCCGCTCACCGCTCCCGGAACGACTGACCGCCCAGGCGCTCGCCGGGGATCCGCTGAGCTCTGCGGAGGCTGTAGCCGAGCGGCTGCTCGCGGTCCAGGCCCAGGACCCGCGTGGCGCCCGACTGGCGGTGCGGGCTCGCACGCGGGGGCTGAGTGTTGCCGACGTCGACCGCGCCCTGACCGAGGACCGCTCGCTGCTGGTCACCTGGCTCAACCGCGGCACCCTGCACCTGGTGCGCAGCGAGGACTATCCCTGGCTGCACGCCCTGACCACGCCGCCGCTCCTCACCTCAAATACCCGCCGTCTGGGTCAGGAGGGGGTCGGTCCCGAGGCCGCCGAGCGGGCGGTCCAGACGATCGAACGCTCGCTGGTCGAGGAGGGGCCACTGACCCGGCCGCAGCTGCGCCAGCGGCTGGAATCGGCCGGCGTGCGGACGGAGGGGCAGGCCCTGGTCCACCTCCTGTTCCTCGCCACCCTGCGCGGGATCGCCGTACGGGGGCCGATGGTCGACAAGGAGCACGCATACGCCCTGACCCGCGACTGGCTCGGGCCGCAGCCCAGCGTCGATCGCGAGGCGGCGCTGGCGGAGCTGGCGCGCCGCTACCTTGCCGGCCACGGCCCCGCCGACGCTCGCGACCTCGCCCGTTGGGCCGGCCTGCCCCTCCGCGACGCGAGGGCCGGCCTCGGCGCGATCGCCTCCGAGCTGGTGCAGCGCGAGGACGGCCTCCTCGACCTGGCGAATCGTGGGACCGCGGCGGCGGTGCCGCCGCCGCGCCTGCTCGGCGCCTTCGACCCGCTGCTGCTCGGCTGGGCCTCGCGCGAGGAAGTGGTCGGCCCGCACAAGCTCCTGGTGACGACGAACGGGCTCTTCCGTCCCTTTGCGCTGGTCGGCGGCCGCGCGGTCGCGACCTGGCGCCTGGCCGGCGGCAAGGTCACGATCGAGCACCTGGAGCGGGTGCCCAAGCAGGATGTCGCGGCCCTGGAGGCCGACGCCGAGCGGGTGCTCGAATTCCTCGGTTGACGAACGGCGATCGGGCCCATTCGTTCACATACCGGCGAAAGGGCCCGATCGCTCGAAGGCCGGCCGCTCAGTCGGGAGCGCGTTCGCCCGCGCTCGGCGGCGGCATCTCGCTCGGCGGCGGGCTCTGGGGCGCCGGCGGGGGCGGCGGCGGAAGGGTCTGCCCCAGCGGGGAGGTGGCGGTCATGCCGCCCCGTCCGTCGGGTCCTTCGCCGTACTTGTTCGGGCCGCCGGAATCGGTACAGGCGAAGACGAGCAGGACGATCGCCCCGATCAGCGGGATGAGCCCGATGAACACCCACCATCCGCTGTGGTCGGTGTCGTGAAGGCGGCGCACGAGAATGGCGAGGTTCGGAATGATGAACGCCAGCCAGACGAGGACGGCGAGCGCGGGGGTCTTGATCGCTGCGTCGATGATCGACGCGGCAATCGCAACCAGGACGTAGAAGAGGAACCACCACCAGTAGGCGGAGCGCGAGGAGCGCCCGCTGAACACCGCGTATTTCGAGAACCCGTCGCTTATCGCTTCGCCGAAATTCATCTTTCTCTCACTCCTGTGGGTTTGAGGGTTGGACGGACACCGACCTGAACTGTCGACGCTGGGGCGGACGCATCGGCTCCAGCGCGAGCCAGAGAAGGGCGGCGAAGACAAACGGAGAGGCGAAATTCGACCTGAGCGCCTGCCGCGGGCGGCCGCGCCACAGCAACAGGAACGCACGCCCCATTCCGCAGCCAGGGCACCTGTGGCCGGTCGCCCGGTGAACCGGGCAGAGGTCGGGCAGTGGCCGCCCCATCACCGTCAGCGGCCTGCCGGCGGCGGCGTCTCGGCTCGCGGCCGATACCGCGGCGCTCCCCAGCAGGGCGCCCGCCGCGGCGGCGCTAGACCTTGCCGAGCTGCTGCCAGATGACGTTGCCAAACTCATCCACCACCACCATCTGCCGCTTCTCGCCGCCGGTCGCGGCGAGGATCGCCCAGACGATTCCCCAGAGCAGGCAGGTGAAGATGGTGAGGATCGCGTGGAGGACATGGTTGACCGGTTTGCCCTCCACCAGGACGGCCTGGAAGTCGCTTTGGGACTCGATGCGAAGCCCGCGCGCCGCCGCCGTCTGCAACTGCTGGGCAAGGATGACCTTACGTTCGTCGGCGGTTCGGCGATCGGTGCTGATCTCACTCCCGCTGTGCACCCGGTCCGTCCAGGCCTGGCCGTCCCAGTAACGCATCAGGTTCGCGCCGCCGGCGTTCGGGTCTGGATACCAGCCCGGAGCGGGGCTGGAGGTGGCGTCGGGCTCGGCCGGCTCGGGAGCCGGCGCCTCCGGTGCGGCCTCCGGCTCGTTGCCTTCGGTTGAGTCGGCCATGGCGGACCGGAAAACTAAGGGCAATACGAGTTGCCTGTCAACTCAGGAAAGATGGGGTGGAGTCGGGGGCTGCGCCCGCTTCGTTCAAGTGGTGGCTTCCGCTTCCTGCTCCCAGATCGCGTTCAGCGAGGACTGGATGTAGGCCCAGAGGGCCGGAGCCAGCAGCAGGTAGAGGATGATCGCGATCCATCCGTTCAGCGGCTCCTTGCCGGCGAGCCCGGACGCGGCCTGGACGCGCTTGGCGCCGCGCCAGTAGGTGATCAGCGCCGGGATGACGATGATGCCGCCGGGGAACAGCGCCAGCAGCGAGTTGACCGGGCTCTGCCCGAGGTCCTGGCCTTTGGCCTGCCCGTAGTCGCGCAGCTCGCGATTGATCCGGTACCACCAGACGAGGTGGTAGATGCCGAGGGTGATGAACGGCAGCAGCGCCACGGCCCATAAGTTGCGCTGCTTCACCTCGAACTGCGTACCGCGAATGGTCATCTCGGTTGCCATCTGGCTCTTCTCCTCCGTGCAGGGACGTGACAGGTTGCTGCCTGGTAGTCGGCAGGGCGCCCGATCCGCTTTAACCGCGCATGCTCGTCGCCCCGGCGGACGGGGTGCTCCGATTTGGCTCAGGAAGTCAGCTTCGGGCTGCGCCAGGGCGTTTCCAGGCGCTTCACCAGCTCGTCACCGAGGCCCTCGACGGGGACGCGGACCTGCTCCAGGGAGTCGCGGTCGCGGAGGGTGACGGTGTCGTTTTCCATCGTCTCGCCGTCGACGGTGATCCCCCAGGGGGTGCCGATCTCGTCCTGGCGGCGGTAGCGCTTGCCGATCGAGCCGCCCTCGTCGAACTCGGCCGGCAGGCGGCGGCGCAGGCTCTCGAAGATCTCGCGCGCCTTCTCGGGCATCCCTTCCTTGGAGACCAGCGGGAGGACGGCGACCTTGACCGGGGCCAGCTTTGGGTGCAGGCGCAGCACCGTGCGCTGGCGCCCCTCGACTTCCTCGACCTCGTAGGAGTCGACGAGGAAGGCGAGCGTGGCGCGGTCGGCGCCGGCCGCCGGCTCGATCACGTAGGGAACGTAGCGCTCTTTGGTCTGCTGGTCGAAGTACTCGAGCTTCTCGCCGCTGAACTTGGCGTGCTGCGTGAGGTCGAAGTCGCCGCGGTTGGCGATCCCCTCCAGCTCCGACCAGCCGATCGGGAACAGGTACTCGATGTCGCTGGTCGCCGAGGAGTAGTGCGAGAGCTCCTCGGCCCCGTGGGCGCGGACCCGCAGGTGGTCGGGCCGGATCCCCAGCTCCACGTACCAGCGCTCGCGCTCCTCCATCCAGTGCCGGTGCCACCTGTCGGCTTCGGTCGGCGGCACGAAGAACTCCATCTCCATCTGCTCGAACTCTCGGGTGCGGAAGATGAAGTTGCCGGGGGTGATCTCGTTGCGGAAGGACTTGCCCACCTGGGCGATCCCGAACGGCGGCTTCTTGCGGGCGAAGCCGAGCACGTTCTTGAAGTTGATGAAGATGCCCTGCGCCGTCTCCGGCCGCAGGTAGACGGTCGAGCCCTCCTCGGCGACCGGGCCGACGTGGGTTTCGAACATCAGGTTGAACTGGCGCGGCTCGCTCAGCTCGCCGCCGCACTCCGGGCAGCGCAGCTCGGCGTTCGGGTCGCCGCCTTCGGCTTCCACGGCCTCGCGCAGGTGGTCCTCGCGCCAGCGCCGCTTGCACTTGCCAAGGCACTGGACCAGTGGGTCGGTGAAGCCCGCCAGGTGGCCGGAGGCCTCCCAGACGCGGGGGTGCTGGAGGATCGCCGAGTCGAGGGCGACGACGTCGTCGCGATCCTGCAGCATCGCCCGCCACCACTCGGCCTTGACGTTGTTCTTCAGCAGCACGCCGTAGTGGCCGTAGTCGTAGGTCGAGCCCAGGCCGCCGTAGATCTCCGAGGAGGGGAAGACGAAGCCGCGCCGTTTGCAGAGGGCGACGATCTCCTCCATCGAGACCTCGGTCGGGCGGGCGCTCTGCTCGGCGGTTGCCATGGCAGAACCGTAGCGGCTGCGATAATCACGCACCGCCATGCCCATCTACGAGTACAAGTGCGAGAACGGCCACGTCTTCGACGTGATCCAGAAGATGAGCGACGAGCCGCTCACCAAGTGCCAGGAGTGCGGCGCCCCGGCGGCGCGGGTCCTGCACCCGGTCGCCGTCCACTTCAAGGGGTCCGGCTTCTACAACACCGATTACGGGAAGAAGAAGGGCGGCGGTAGCGCCGGCTCGTCCTCCAGCGAGGGCTCCTCGGAGTCCAAGAGCTCCTCCTCCTCGGATTCGAAGTCGGAGTCCAAGTCGGGATCCAAGAGCGACTCCAAGGCCGCGGCCTCCACCGCGGACTGATCGCGCTTCGCGCTTTTGGGGGTCCATGGACACCCAAACTCACGGAACGCTTGGTTCTCAGCCGTTGATCAGCCGGTGGGCGGCGGCCCGGCGCGCCTTTTCGGGCACTTCGATCGCGCCGCCGGGACCTTCGAGGGAGCATTCTTCCTTGGGGAGGCTGCAGAGCACGTCGGCCGTCGAGCCGCCGCCGATCGCCGCCGCCAGGATCAGCTGCGGCATCGTGAAGAAGCCCATGTCGCTGACGAAGGCTTTCGGCGCATCCCAGCCGATGATCGGCCCCTTGATGAAGTTGTAGGGGAGGCGCATGGGGTCGGTGAGGCGTTCCTTGATCCCGTTGATCACCGACTGCTGGGCCTGCTCGCGGTTGAAGTCGCTGTAGCCCAGCGTGAAGGCGCTCTTTCCCGGCCCGGGGCATTCGCTCGGCTCGCGGACCCGGGCGTAGGCCAGGGCCTTTTGGCCGTCGAGCGTGTTCTCGCCCTTGTGCAGGCGCAGGGTGATTCCGCCCTGGCCGTGGCCGGCGCCGCCGGCGATTTCGGCGCAGAGCTTGTGCGGGACGTTGACTTCGACCCCGCCGACCGCGTCGATCAGCTTTTCGAAGCCGGTGAAGTCGACGATCGCCAGGTGGTCGATCTTGATGCCGAGGAACTTCTCGACCGTCTTGACCTGCAGCGCGGCGCCGCCGAAGGCGAAGGCTGCGTTGATTTTCGTCGATTCGTTGCCGGGGATTTCGGCGTAGCTGTCGCGGGGGATCGAGAGTTTGCGGAAGGTGCCGCCGCCGGCCCGGATCAGCATCAGGGTGTCGGCTCGGTATTCGCCCTGGTAGCAGCCGTCGTGCGGCGCTTCGCCCTTTTCCTGCTGTTCGAAGCACTTCTGCGAGTGGGGCGCGCCGGGTTCCTTGGTGTTCGGAGGCCGGGCGTCGGTGCCGAGGACGAGGATCGTCTGTTCGCTGGGCAGCAGGAACGGGTTGCCGTGCAGCGCGTCCTTGGCTTCGCCGGAGAGCTTGAAGGACTGGATCTGGGCCGAGACCGCGAAGGCGAGGAAGCTGAGGAGGATCCAGCCGAAGGCGGCCAGGGCCACCCATTTGAGGACCCGCCCCGGCGTGACGCCCTTGCGCGGGCGTTCGCGGCGGCGCCAGGGCCACCTGCGGCCGCCGGGTTCCTGCCCTCGCCGCGGCGGCTCGCCGCCCTCGCCCTCGGAGCCTTTGCGCAGCCGGCTGAGGTCCGGCGAGCGAAGCCGGGAGAGAAGGCCTTTCCGCGAGCGGTAGACGTTGTATTCGGGCGGCCCCTCGGGCCGCTGGGCGCCATCGTCGGGCATAAAGGGTTCAGAACCGTAGCCCATCGATCTGAGGGTTCTTTAGGTTTCGTCGATTCCGGCAACTACACTGCGCCCGATGCGCAGGAACGTTTCCGGCAAAGCGAGGCTCGCGCTGGGCGCTGGATTGGTCGCGCTCGTGCTCGCCGGGCTCGTCTTCGCCGCCGGCGGGGCGGCGGGCGCGCGCGCCGGCATCGTCCTCGGCGGCAAGGCCTTCGCGCCCAACGGCGCCGGCTGGGGCACCGAACGCCCGGCGGAAATCTTCAACGGCGGCGACCCCAGCGGCCTGGTCACCAGGATCCACTGGCGCAGCTGGGGCGGGGCGGTGGCGATCGGCTGGGGCAAGAACCCGATCTTCAAACCCCATGGGGGCTACTACCGGCGCCCGGTGGCGATCGAGCTGCGGGCCAGCGAAGTCGGAACCTGCGAAGGGCACCGCGCCTACCTGCGGCTGAAGTTCCGCGAGCCCTCTCGGCCCGGCGGGCCGCTCGGGCCGTGGCGGCTGTGGTCGGGCGCCTCGACCATCTGCGAAGCCCCCGCACGTCGCGGATAGGCCCGTCGCCGGGCCGCGTATTGCGCGGTTTGCGCCCACGCGCCGCCGGGGACGGCGGACGGCTAGCCTGCGCTGCGTGAGCGAGCTGGAGACGATCGGCGTCGATCTTGGGGGGACCAAGATGCTGGTCGCGGCGCTGAGCGGGACCGAGTCGCGGTGGGAGAGCCGCGAGGCCTCCACCGGCCAGACGGAGGAGGAGCTGGTCGAGCTGCTGGTCCGCGAGGTGAGCGAGGCCAAGGAAGCGCGCCCGGACGCCCGCGCGGTCGGGCTGGGGATCCCGGCGACGATCGATCACGAGCGGGGGATCGCGGTCTCCGCCGTCAACCTGCCGCTGCGTGACCTGGCGATCCGCGACCTGGTCAGCGAGCGCGTCGGGCTCCCGGTCTTCGTCGACAACGACGCCAACGTCGCCGCCCTCGCCGAGCACCTCTACGGCGCCGGGCGGGGCGCCGAAGACATCGTCCTGCTGACGATCGGCACCGGGATCGGTGGCGGGCTGATCCTCAACGGCGAGGTCTACCGCGGCGCCACCGGCGCCGGCGCCGAGCTCGGCCACGTGGTGATCGACGTCAACGGGCCGCCCTGCCAGGGCAACTGCCCGGGGCGCGGCTGCGTCGAGACGATGGCCTCGGGGACGGCGCTGGGACGCGAGGGACGGCTGGCCGCCGAAGAAGACCCCGACTCGGTGCTGGCGACGATGCTGGCCGAGGGCCATCCGGTCGACGGCAAGGCGGTGACCGAGGCGGCGCTCGGCGGCGACCCGACGGCGATCGCCGTCTTCGACCTCGTCGGCACCCGGCTCGGGGCCGCCCTCACCTCCTTCGCCAACATCTTCGAGCCGAAGACGATCGTGGTCGGCGGCGGGGTGATGGCCGCCGGTGACCTGCTGCTCGACCCGGCCCGCCGCGAGCTGCGAACACGCGCCCTGCGACCGATGAACGAGATCCCGGTCGTGGCCGCCGAGCTCGGTCCCGACGCCGGGGTGATCGGCGCCGCGGCGATGGCGCGGATCGAACTGGAGAGGGAAGCGGGCTGATGCCGGGTCGGCTGACCGTCTGCCCGACCCCGATCGGCAACCTCGACGACGTCAGCCCGCGGGTCCGCGAGGCGCTGGTCACCGCCGACTTCATCGCCTGCGAGGACACCCGCAAGACCGGAGCCCTGCTCGACCGCCTGCGCATCCGCCCCCACCCGCGCCTCGTCTCCAACCACGAGGGCAACGAAACCAGCCGCGCGGTCGAGCTCTCGCAGCGGATCGAGCGCGGCGACAACGTCGCCCTGGTCTCCGACGCCGGCATGCCGGGGATCTCGGACCCCGGCTACAAGCTGATCCGCCGCTGCATCGACCGCGACCTCGAGGTCACCGTGCTGCCGGGGCCCTCGGTGGTGCCGGTCGCCCTCGTCGCCTCCGGCCTGCCGACCGACCGCTGGCGCTTCGAGGGCTTCCTGCCGCGGCGCGCCGGCGAGATGGAGCGGGTGCTGCGCTCCGCCGAGACCGTCGTCGCCTTCGAGTCCCCGCGCCGGGTCGGCGAGTCCCTGGCCGCGCTCGCCTCGCTGGCGCCCGACCGCCAGGCCGCCGTCTGCCGCGAGCTGACCAAGGTCCACGAGGAGGTCGCCCGCGGCAGCCTGGGGGAGCTGGCCCGCCGCTTCCGCGGCGACGTCAAGGGCGAGATCGTCCTCGTCATCGCCCCCGCCGCCTCGACCGAGCACGACCGCGACGTCGGCTTCGCCGTCGACGCCCTCCGCCACCTGGTCCAGTCCGGCGCCCGCCCCCGCGCCGCCGCCAGCGTCGTCGCCGCCCTCACCGGCACCCGCGCCAACGACCTCTACAAAGCCCTGACCGGCCGGGAGGCCCGGCGCTAGGCGGCTCGCCGATCAGATCGGACGCTCTCCAGTAGCTTCCCCCTGCAGATGAGCAAGGGCAGCTACTACGTCACCACGCCGATCTACTACGTCAACGCGGAGCCGCACCTCGGGCACGCTTACTCGACGATGGCGGCGGACGTGCTGGCCCGCCACATGCGCCAGCGCGGCGAGGACGTGTTCTTCCTCACCGGGACCGACGAGCACGGGGAGCCGATCGAGACGGCGGCCGAGCGGGAGGGGATCGCGCCGCAGGCGCTGGCCGATCGCAACGCGGCCAAGTTCGAGGCGCTGATGCCGATCATCGACGCCACCAACGACTTCTTCATCCGCACCTCCGACCCGCGGCACGAGGCCAAGGTCGCCGAGATCATGCAGCGCGTCTACGACAACGGCTGGGTGACCAAGGGGACCTACGAGGGCTGGTACTGCCCGCGCTGCGCCGACTTCAAAACCGAGCGCGAGCTGGGGCCCGGCAACACCTGCCCGATCCACGAGATCCCGCTGGAGAAGCTGCGCGAGGAGAACTGGTTCTTCCGCCTCTCCGCCTTCCAGGCCCAGCTCGAAGGGCTCTACGAGGAGCGGCCGGACTTCGTCGTGCCCGAGTTCCGCCGCAACGAGGCCGTCTCCTTCATCAAGGGCGGCTTGGAGGACGTCTCGCTCTCGCGGCCGAACCTGAAGTGGGGGCTGCCGTTGCCCTGGGACCCCGGCCAGCGGATGTACGTCTGGTTCGACGCGCTGCTCAACTACGTCACCGCCCTCACCTTCGCCCGCCCCGGCGAGGACCTGACCGACCGCTTCTGGCCCGCCGACCTGCACGTGATGGCCAAGGACATCCTCAAGTTCCACGCCGTGATCTGGCCGGCACTCTGCCTCGCCGCCGACCTCGAGCCGCCGCGGCGGATGGTGATCCACGGCTACCTGCTGATGGGCGAGAAAAAGATGTCGAAGAGCCTCGGCAACGTGCTCGACCCCTTCGAGGTGATCGAGCGCTTCGGCGCCGACGCGCTGCGTTTCTACTGCTTCCGCGAGGTCAGCTTCGGGCAGGACGGCTCGATCTCCACCGCCGGCTTCGAATCCCGCTACGAGACCGAGCTGGCGAACGACTACGGCAACCTGGCGAGCCGCATCCTGGCGATGGTCGACCGCTACCGCGACGGCGTCGTCCCGGCCGCCCAGGTCGACGCGACCCTGGCCGAGGACTTCGAAGGCGCCCTGCCGCGCCTGCGCGAGCTGCTCGACCGGGCCGAGCTGACCCAGGCGCTGGAGGCGATCTGGACCCTGGTCCGCCGCCTCAACCGCTTCGTCGAGGAGACCCAGCCGTGGGTCCTGGCCAAGGACGAGGCCGACCCCGAGCGGCTGGACGAAGTCCTCTACAACCTAGTCGAGGGACTGCGGGTGACGACGCTGATGCTGGTCCCCTACCTGCCCGCGACCGCGGAGAAGCTGCTCGCCACGCTCGGCGAAGACGGCCGGGCCCTGGCCGAGCTCGGCTCGCGGCCGGGCGGCCAGAGCGTCGAGCGGATCCAGCCGCTGTTCCCGAAGATCGAGCCGGCCGCCTCGGCCTGATGGCGGCCCCGGTCCTCGCGGTCGCTGGCCTGCGCAAGGAGTACCGCGGGCAGGTGGCCCTGGCGGGGGTCGACCTGGAGGTCGGCGAGGGGGAGCTGGTCGGGCTGCTCGGCCCCAACGGCGCCGGCAAGTCCACCCTGACCAAGATCGCCTGCGGGCTGGTCCGCCCGACCGCGGGCGCCGCCACCGTGCTCGGCCGCCCGGCGGGCTCGCCGCCGGCGCGGGCCTCGCTCGGCTACCTGGCCGAGCTCTTCCGCTTCCCCGGCTGGTGCACGGCGGAGGAGCTGCTCGCGCTGCACCAGCGCCTGTCCGGCTCGGCTGGCGGGGCGGCGGAGCGGCGCGAGCTGCTGGAGATGGTCGAGCTCGACGATGCCGCCGGCAAGCGGGTCGAAGCGATGTCGAAGGGGATGCAGCAGCGGCTGGGAATCGCCCAGGCGCTGGTCGGCTCGCCGCGCCTGCTGCTGCTCGACGAGCCGACCAGCGCCCTGGACCCGGTGGGGCGGCGGATCGTCCGCAACCTGCTGGCCGAGCTGCGCCGTCGCGGCGTCGGCGTGCTCCTCAACTCACACCTGCTGAGCGAGGTGGAGCTGGTCTGCGACCGGGTGGCGATCATCGTCCGCGGGCGCCTGGTCGAGGCGGGGACGCCGGAGGAGCTGGCGGGGCCCGGCGGGGTGGAGGTCGAGACCGCCGCGGGGCCGCGGGTCTTCGAGGGGGCCGGGCGCGAGGACGCCCCGCGGATCGTCGCCGAGCTGGTCGCGGCGGGGGAGCGTGTCTACCGAGTCGAGGTCCGCCACAGCTCGCTGGAAGACGTCTACCTTGACGCGGTGGGAGGGGAGACGGGATGAGCGCGACCGCCGTCCCCGCGCCTGGCGCCCCGGCGGCGACGCCGCCCTCGCCGCTCGTCTCGGCCCTCACGGTGGTCGGCCTCTCGGTCCGCGAGGGGATCCGCCGCCGCGTATTTCTCGCGGTGCTCGTGCTGACGGTCGGCTTCCTCGCCCTGTATGCGCTCGGCGCCCACTTCGCCTTTCGCGACGTCAACCATTTCGCCGCCGGCAACGAAAACGGGATCCTCGACCCAAGGGCCTTCACCGGGGCGACGATCTTCGGGCTGGCGATGTTCGCGACCCTCTTCCTCGGCGCCGTGCTGGCGGTCTTCCTCACCCTCGGCGCGGTCCGCGGCGACGCCGAGACCGGGCTCCTGCAGCCGCTGGTCGTGCGACCGATCGGTCGCACCACGATGCTGCTCGCCCGCTTCGCCGGCGCCGCGTCGATCTCCGCCGCCTACGTGGTCGTCGTCTACCTCGCCGCCGCGGGGATCACCGAGGCGACCGGCCACTGGGGCCCCGACCACCTGATCGGGCCGGCGCTGGCGCTCGCCCTCGGGGTGGCGATCATCGCCGCGCTCTCGCTGCTCGCCTCGGTCCTGCTCTCGGTCGTCGCCCAGGGGATCGTCGTCTTCATGCTCTTCGGCGCCGGCCTGACCGCCGGCCTGCTGGCCCAGATCGGCCACGCGATCGACTCCAGCTCGCTGCACGACATCGGCCGCACCTTCAGCTGGGTGCTGCCCTTCGAGGGCCTCTACACCGCCGGCCTGCACGCGCTGATCTCGGAAACCTCGGGGCTGACGGGGATCGTCCTGCAGCTCGGGCCCTTCGGCGCCTCCGAGGCCGCCGGGCCGGGCCTGATCCTCTGGGCGGCTGCCTACATGCTCGGAGTGCTGGCGCTCGCCGCCTTCGCCTTTGCGCGGCGGGACCTCTGAAATTGGTGTTCCTTTTCGGCGCTATAGCGCCGAAAAGGAACACTGATTTTGGCGCGGTCAGCCGACGAGCAGGTCTGGGCCGATCTCCGCCGGCCGGGTCAGGCCGCAGAGCGCCATCGTCAGGTCGAGCTCGCCGAGCACCATCTTCAGCACCGCTTCGACCCCCGCCTGCCCGTCGAGCGTCAGGCCCCAGAGGTAGGGCCGGCCGAGGCAGACCGCGTCGGCGCCGAGGGCCAGCGCCTTCAGCACGTCGGCGCCGCCGCGGACGCCGCTGTCGAAGAGGATCGCCAGCCGGTCGCCGACCGCTTCGGCGATCGCCGGCAGGGCGTCGAGGGAGCCGATCGCGCCGTCTACCTGGCGGCCGCCGTGGTTGGAGACGACGATCCCGTCGAGCCCGCGCCGCGCCGCCTCCTGGGCGTCGGCGACGTGCTGGATGCCCTTGACCAGGATCGGCAGCTCGGTCAGCTCGCGCAGTGTCGCCAGGTCCTCCCAGGTAAGCGAGGGGTGGGAGAGCACGCCGAGGTAGCGGCCGGTGGCGGCTCCGAGGTCCTCCTCGGGGGTGCGCTGCAGGCCCGAGCGGAAGACCGGGTCCTGCAGGTAGTTGGCGTTGCCGGAGCCTTCGAGGAAGGGCAGCCAGGCCTGCTGCAGGTCGCGCGGCTTCCAGCCGGGGATGAAGGCGTCGAGGGTGACGACGATCGCTTCGTAGCCGGCCCGCTCGGCGCGGCCGACGAAGCTGCGCAGTAGCTCGGGGTCGTTGGGCCAGTAGAGCTGGAACCAGCGGCGGGCTCCCTCCCCGCCGGCCTCGGCGATCTGCTCCAGCGTGAAGTGCGAGGCGGTGCTGGCGATCATCGGCACCCCGACCGCCGCCGCGGCCCGCGCCGTCGCCAGCTCGCCCTCTGGATGCAGCACCTTCTGCACGCCGATCGGCGCGAGCATCAGCGGCGCCGGCATCGCCGTTCCGAGCACGGTGGTCGACAGGTCGCGGCGGGCGACG
Organism: Solirubrobacterales bacterium; assembly: GCA_036393155.1. GTDB lineage: Bacteria > Actinomycetota > Thermoleophilia > Solirubrobacterales > 70-9 > VAYN01. The sequence goes on from DASVWP010000164.1 coordinate 13,276, forward strand.
TCGCGCAGCATCCGCGGCACGATCCGCCGCCGTCGGAAGGCCTCGAGGTTGGCGCGGATCGTCTCCTCGGCCCCGGCTCCGGCGCAGACGTAGTTGACCGCCTTGGGCTCCATCGCCTCCAGCGCCCGCTGCTCCAGGTCGGCCACCGCCACCGGCACCGCCGGCACCTCGCCGGCCAGCCCGCGCGCGTAGATCTCGCGGTAGTGGTCGGCGGGGTCGGCCATCGGGCGCAAGGCTATTCCACGTTCCCCAAGCCTCGGAGTACATCCCGGTACTGGGTTTTCGGTAAGGGGAACTCGTCCATCCGCTGGGAGGCGGTTGCCCGCGGAGGGGTGCGGGGAGGACGGTGGGCGTATGAGAAACACGGGTGACTTTGGGGAGCGGCGAGGTGGAATGGCGGCTCGGGCGGGTCTCGCGGCGTGGTTGCTCGCGGCGGTCGTCGCGCTCGCTCTGCCGCAGGCGGCCGCGGCAGTGCCGCTGGTCGGCAAGGACGGCCGGATCCACGCCTGCTACCGGGTCAAGGGGAAGCCGAAGGGCATGCTGCGGGCCGTTCACGGGAGCAAAGCCCGCTGCCACAAGGGGGAGCGCAAAGTCTCTTGGCTTGTCGCAGGGGTGACGGGGGCAAGCGGTGCCAACGGCGCACCGGGCGCGGCGGGTCAGCCCGGTGGCGCCGGCACCGACACCGCGACGCTCGAAACGCGGATCGGGGCCCTCACCCAACGGGTCGAAGCGCTGGAAAAGACGCTGGCGGGGGTGAGCAACGCCCAGCTGCTCGGCGCGCTCGCCGACGTCAAAGCGCTCTGCACCCAGACCTCGGCCCTGACCGGCCAGGTCGACGCGCTCGGCTCGGCCCTCGGCGGGCTCGAACTGGGCGGCCTGATCCCGGTCGGCCTCGAACTGCTGGTGCCCGCCCTGCCGGCCGCCCTGCCGGCGTTCGCCTGCCCGTAGCCGCGCTCGGAGCGACCGGGCGGGCGAACCGCCGCAGTTAGGCTGGGGGCCGCCGATGATCGATTCCCACACCCACCTCTTCCTCTGCGACGGCGAGGAGCGCGAGCTGGTCGCGGCGGCGGGCGCCGCCGGGGTCGGCCGCATGCTGACGGTCGGCCTCGACGAGGAGACCAACCGCGTCGCGATCGCCTCGGCGGAGCGCAACGAGGGGGTCTTCGCGGCGGTCGGCCGCCACCCCAACGAGGCCGGCGGCTTCGACGAGGCGGCGGCCGCCGCGCTCGCCGAGCTGGCGGCGCACGAGAAGGTGCGGGCGATCGGCGAGACCGGCCTCGACTACTACCGCGACACCGCGGCGCCGGAGGACCAGCGCCGCGCCTTCGCCGCGCAGATCGAGATCGCCCGCGAGACCGGCCTGCCGATCGTCATCCACTCCCGCGACGCCGAGGGGGAGAGCACGGCGATCGACGAGGTGATCGCCATGCTCGACGCGCGGGCGCCCGGCCACACGGTGATTCTCCACTGCTTCTCGGCGCCGCAGCGGACCGCGGAGGCGATCGAGCGGCGCTGGTACTGCTCGTTTGCCGGCAACGCGACCTACCCCCGCTCCGAGGCGCTGCGCGAGGCGGCAGCGCGGATTCCCGCCGACCGGCTGCTGGTCGAGACCGACGCCCCCTACCTCTCGCCGCAGGAGATGCGCGGCAAGCGCAACCAGCCGGCCAACGTGGTTGCCACCGCGCGCGTGGTGGCGGAGGTCCGCGGCGTCTCCTACGAGGAGCTGGAGCGCACGGTGGAGGCCAACGCGCGCCGGCTCTTCGGCTGGTAGCGGGGACCGCCGCCATGGTCCGCCTCGGCCAGAACTTCCTCGCCGACCCGAACCTGCTCGAGGCGATCGTCCGCGACGCCGAGCTCGCGCCCGGGGACGTCGTGCTCGAGGTCGGGGCCGGGGAAGGGGTGCTGAGCGAGCGCCTGGCCGCCGCCGCCGCCCACCTGCACAGCGTCGAGATCGACCGCGGGCTGGAGCCGGCGCTGAGCGAGCTGGCGGCCCGCCCCGACGTCACGCTGCACTGGGGAGACGCGATGAAGCTCGACCTCGCGGCCTTCCGGCCGCCGCCGAGCGCGATGGTCGCCAACCTCCCCTACGCGGTCGCGACGCCGGTGATCCTGCGGACGATCGAGGAGCTGCCCTCGCTGCGCGCCTGGACGGTGATGGTGCAGCGGGAGATCGCCGAGCGGCTGCGGGCGGCGCCGGGCAGCCGCACCTACGGCTCGCCGAGCGTCCTGGTCCAGCTCGCCTGCGAGGTGGAGCTGCTGCGCAACGTCGACCCGGCGGTCTTCCGGCCCCGCCCGCGCGTCGACTCGGCGATCCTGCGACTGCGGCGCACCGGGTCCGCCGCCGACCCGGCGACCCGCGAGCTGGTTCGCGCCGCCTTCGCCCACCGGCGCAAGTCGCTGGCCCGCTCGCTCGAGCACCGGCGCCCGGGGGCCCTGGCGGCGGCCCGCGCCGCCCTCGCCGAGCTCGGCCTGCCGCAGGACGCGCGCGCCGAGTCGCTCTCGCCCGTCCAGTTCGCCGCCCTATCGGCGAAGCTGCAGGCCGACGCCTGACCCGCCCAGCGATGCTCCTCCACGCCCCTGCCAAGCTCAACCTCTGCCTCTACCTCGGCCGCCCGCGCGAGGACGGCCTGCACGAGCTCTGCTCGCTGTTCGAGCCGCTGGCCCTCGCCGACCTGATCACGGTCGCCGAGGCGGCGGAGGATGAGGTGGTCTGCCCGGGGGTCGAGGGGGAGAACCTGGCGGCGCGGGCGCTGGCGGAGCTGCGGGGCGCGGGCTGGGAGAGCCCGCCGCTGCGGATCGAGATCGACAAGCGGGTGCCGGTCGCCGCCGGGCTCGGCGGCGGCAGCGGCGACGCGGCGGCGGTGCTGCGGCTGGCCCGCGGCGAGGTCGGCGAGCTGCGGGCGATCGCCGCGGCGCTGGGCGCCGACGTCCCCTCGCAGCTGACGCCGTCCCTGGCCCTCGTCCAGGGCGCCGGGGAGCGGGTCGAGCCGCTGCCGCGCCCGGCTCCCCACGCGGCGCTGCTGCTGCCCGACGGGGGCGGTCTCGGCACCGCCGAGGTCTTCGCCAAGGCCGACCGGCTCGGCCTCGGCCGCGACCCGGGGGAGCTGGAGGAGCTGGCGGCGCGGCTGCGCGAGGTCGCCGGTTCGGGCGCCTCGCCGCTCTCCTATCCCGAGCTGCTGGTCAACGACCTCGAGCCGGCGGCGCGCTCGCTGCGCCCGGCGATCGGCGAGGCGCTGGAGGCGCTGCGCGGGGCGGGGGCGCCGCTGGCGATCCTCAGCGGCTCGGGCCCCACCGCCGTCGGTCTCTTCGCCGATCTCGGCGCCGCCCGGGCCGCCGCCCAGTCGCTCGGGCGCGAGGACGCGATCGTCTGCGAGGCGGGCGTCGCGCCGCCGGAGGCGGCGCCGCGTTGAAGCTGGCCGGCGAGGGGGAGGGCGGGAACCGCACCCGCAAACGGCTGATCCTCGCCGCCGTCGCGCTGGCGGTCGCCTTCGGCTACTACCTGCTGAGCCAGAAGCTCGGCCACCTCAACCTCCAGCACCTGCTGGAACAGATCTCCAACGCGCTCGGCGCCTGGACCTACCTGCTGGTCGGCGTCTTCGCCTTCGCCGAGACCGGCGCCTTCGTCGGCCTCGTCGTCCCGGGCGAGACCGTGATGCTGCTCGGCGGCGCGGTCGCCGGCCAGGGTGCGATCGATATCTACCTGCTGATCGCGGTCGCCTGGTTCGCCGCCTGGCTCGGCGACACGACCAGCTTCTTCATCGGCCGCCGGCTCGGCCGCGGCTTCGTGATCGAGCACGGGCCGCGCTTCGGGATCAGCCACGAGCGCTTCGAACGGGTCGAGGACTACTTCTCCCGCCACGGCGGCAAGACGATCTTCATCGGCCGCTTCATCAGCCTGGTCCGCGCCTTCGCCCCCTTCATCGCCGGCAGCTCTGGGATGCGCTACCGCGACTTCGTCCCCTACAGCGTCCTCGGCACCGGGCTGTGGGCGAGCGCCCACATCCTCGTCGGGTACTTCTTCTCGCGCAGCGTCGACACGGCGGCCAAGTACGCCGGCAAAGGGGCGTTCCTGCTGGCGACGGTGATCGTCGTCGTGGTCGGCGTCGTCTCCCTCTACCGGCACTTCCGGGCGGCCGATAACCGCCGCGCCGCCGTGCGCTGGCTCGACTCCCACGCCGCCACCCGCTGGATCGGCGCCCTCGCCCGCCGCTACCGCCCGCAGCTGCGGTTCCTCTGGAACCGGGTGACGCCCGGCGGCACCTTCGGGCTCGAGTTCACCTCGCTGCTGGCGACCCTGGCGGTGGCGCTCTTCGTGGTGATCGCCTACGCGGTCGTGCTCGGCCGCGAACCGGGGCCGACGCCGGGGGACCAGACGGCGATCGAAATCGCCGAACACCTGCGCACCGGCTGGCTGACCGACGTCGCCAAGGTGATCACGGCGTTCGGCTCGGGCGCCGTGACCTGGCCGCTGACCGCGGTCTGCGCGGTGGTGTTGGCGGTCCGCCGGCGCTGGACCGAGTTCTGGGTCCTCCTCACCGGGGTGGCGCTGGCCTCGGTCGCGGCGCAGGAGATCAAGGCGATCGTCGACCGGCCCCGCCCCGAAGGCGCCCTCGTCGGCTTCTCCGGCTCCTCCTACCCGAGCGGTCACGCCACCCACTCGGTGCTCTACGTCTGGCTGGCGCTGACGATCGTGCTGCGCCTGCGGCCGGGAATGGCGCGGGCGACGGCGGTCCTGGCGGCCGGCTTCGCGCTGACGATCCTGGTCGGCCTCTCGCGGGTGTACCTCGGCGTCCACTACCTCAGCGATGTCAGCGGCGGCTGGGCGCTGGGGGCCGCCAGCTTCGCCTTCTGCGGCCTCGTGGCGCTGACCGTCTCTCAGCTGCGCCACAATCCAGGGCCGTGACGGTCTTCGCGATCACCCGCCTCGACCACGAGTACGTCCTGTTCGGCGCCGCCGGCCTGGTCTGCCTCGCGGTCTTCGTCTCGCTGATCCTCGTCCCGGCGCTGAGCGCCTACGGGCGAATCTGGGAGAAGGCGGCGGCCGGCTTCCTCGCCATCTTCGTGCTCGCCGCGCTGGTGATCGGTGGCGTCGTGATCGGGCTCGGGGTCGTCTACTACTGGACCGACATCGTCAACTTCCTCCACGGCCACTAGCTCCCCGCCGCGCCCGGGTCGCGGGCGACGGCGGCAGAGACGGGATAATGGCGCCATGCCTGCTGCCTCCAAGCGGAGCGAAACCGCTGCAAAACCCAGCGATCCGACGCTGCTCGAGGCGCTCTCGGAGGCGGTCGAATCGGGCGCCGGGCTGCCGGCGGTGGCGCGGGCGGCGGCGCGGCTGCTGGACGCCAGCGTCGCCCTGATCGACCGCTCCAGCGCCGTGCTCGCGGTCGCCGGGGCCTCCTCCGACCAGGAGCAGAAGCTGCTCTCCGGCGGCGAGGGAGTGACGACGGTGGTGCTGCGGGTCGCCGACAGCGCGGTCGGCGAGCTGCGCTACCGGGCCAAATCCCCGCCGGAGCCGGCGATCGCTCGCATGGTGACGACGCTCTTGGCGCTGGAGCTGGAGCGCTCGCGGGCGCCGGAATGGGCCAGCGAGGAGGTGGCGAGCGCCTTCGTCCGCGCCGTCCTCGCCCGCGAGGTGACCGATCGCGGCGACATCGTCGCCCGCGGCGCCGAGCTCGGCGCCGACCTCGACCGCGGCGCCGGGGTGCTGATGCTGCGCGCCGCCCCGCGGGCCGCGCAGACCGGCGAGTGGCGCCAGCGGGTGCTGACGCTGGCGATGCGGGCGCTGCGCTCGATCGCCGCCGGCTCCCTGGCCAGCGCCGCGGAGGGCGAGTCGGCGGTCGCCGAGCTGTCGGTGATCGTCCCGGCCGAGGACGACGAGCGGCTGGCCCGCGCCGCCGCCGGCCTGGCCCGCGAGCTGCAGGACAGCCTCCCCGGCTTCCACCTCACCACCGGCCGCAGCCGCCGCTGCGCCGACCCGGTCGACCTCTACCGCGCCGGCAGCGAGGCGCGGCTGGCGGTCAACGTCGGCGAGGCTGAGGGCCGCTCGGTGCTCGCCTTCGAGGACACCGGCGCCTACCGCCTGCTGCTGCCGGCGATGAGCGAGGACCCCGGCGAGCTCGAACGCTTCTACGCGGAGACGATCAAACCGCTCTCCGACTACGACGAGCAGTATGAGACCGAGCTGGTCGCCACCGTCGAGGCCTACCTCGACAACGACGGCAACGTCGCCGCCACCGCCAAACAGCTCTTCACCCACCGCCACACCGTCCGCTACCGGCTGGAGCGCGTGAAGGAGCTCTGCGGCCACGACGTCTCCGCCACCGAGGGCCGCGAGAAGCTCGGCCTCGGCCTGAAGGCGATGCGCGTGCTCGGCATCGTCTCTCCCCGCGGCCCGGCCCTGGAGCCCGGCGCCAAGGGCGGCAAGGTCGCGCGCGCGGCCGAGGATTAGTTCTCTCGCAGGGGCTGATCTAAGCTTGACCCGACCCTGGGGGGTCGGCTAATCAGGTTAAGCCGCTGGCCTTTGAAGCCAGCTATCCCGGTTCGATCCCGGGCCCCCCAGCTCGGGAATGTTATGTCTGCATGAGTAGGCAAGATGTCGGGTCATGCCAGGCAGGGGCCCACGATTCACCGAGAAGGAAGCCAGAAGGGCGATTGCGTCGTCGCGGTCGTGGGCCGAGTCTCTTCGCCGCCTCGACTATTGCCCGACGGGTGGTAACCCCGCAACGCTGAAGAAGTACGCGGCGCTGTGGGGAATCTCGACCGATCATTTCGACCCATACGCTGGCGTTATGGAGCGGATCCGGCGTCCAAGGAGACCGCTTGAGGAGATCCTCGTCCGGAACTCGACCTTCTCGCGCAGCAACCTCAAGCAACGCCTCTATGACGAGGGCCTGAAGGTCCCTGTCTGCGAGATGTGCACCCAGGGAGAGGAATGGCGCGGCCGACACATGTCGATGATTCTCGACCACATCAACGGCGTGCGAAACGACAATCGGCTGGAGAACCTACGGATCGTGTGTCCGAATTGCGCCGCGACGCTGGACACGCATTGCGGGCGAGCGAAATCAGACCCGCCGCCGCTGCGGAACTGTGCCCGCTGTGGCGAGATGTTTCGCGCAAAGCACAGGCAGCAGAGGCACTGTTCGCGCGCCTGCGGGATGAGATGGGACAGGTCGCGGCTGAGGTGCACTCCGCATCCAAGCGCCCGCAAAGTCGAGCGGCCGCCCTACGAGAAGCTGGTCGCCGAGATCGAGGCGACGAGCTACGTCGCCGTCGGGCGCAAGTACGGGGTTTCCGACAACGCCGTCCGCAAGTGGGTCCGTTTCTACGAGCGGCAGGGGGGTGACAGCGTCCGCGAGGCGGCATAGGGTCTTGCCGTGGAGATCGGAGGAGCCTCGATGGATCCGGAGATCCGCAGCGCGCTGGCGCAGAGCTGGAAGCCGCTGATGACGGTCGGGGTGCTGGCGATCGTCCTCGGCTGCATCTGCATCCTGGTCCCGGCGGTGGCGGCGGTCGGGGCCGCGGTGTTCGTCGGCTGCATCCTCGTCGTCTCCGCCGCCTTCCTCACCGCCGGAGCCTTCACGGCCGTCTCGGTCGGCAGCCTGGTGGTGCGGCTGCTGTGGGCGGCGCTGACGCTGATCGTCGGCGTCTGGCTGATCGCCGAGCCCCACAACGGGACCCTCACCCTGACCCTCGTCCTCGGCATCTACTTCCTGCTCATGGGGCTGACCCGGATCACCGTCGCCTTCCTCGGCCGCGGGCAGCCGAACGCCGGCCTGGTCGGGCTGAGCGGCGTCTGCGGCCTGCTGATCGGGATCCTCGTGCTCGCCAAGTTCCCCAGCTCCGCCGACTGGGCGATCGGCCTGCTGGTCGGCATCGACCTGATCTTCGCCGGCTGGACCCTGACCTCGGTCGCGTTGGCTGGCAAAGACATAGCTCGAAGCACGTCAAGACGCGCCTGAGCCAAGCAGGCCAAGGACGCAGGGAGCGTGGTGTGCTCTGCACACGAGCGACCGAGGACGCAGGGATACGCCGGCTCAGGCGCGTCCGCTAATACGATGTCGGCCTGGTGAGTTCTTCTCCGTTGGTCCTGGTCATGGCGGCCGGCGAGGGCACGCGCATGCGCTCGTCGACGCCGAAGATGCTGCATACCGTCTGCGGGCAGCCGATGGTCGCTTGGCCGATCCTCGCCGCCACCGAGGCGGGGGCAGGCCGGGTCGCGGTCATCGTCTCGCCCGGCCGCGACCTCTCACCCGCCCTCCCCGAGGGCACCGAGACCGTCGTCCAGCCGGAGGCCGACGGCACTGGCGGGGCGATCCGCGCCGCCCTGCCGCTGATCGAGGAGAGCGAGGCGGTCCTGATCCTCTCCGGCGACGTGCCGCTGATCGGCACCGACACGATCGCCGCCCTGCTCGAGGCCCACGCCGCCTCGCCGGCGGCGGCGACGATGCTGACGATCGAACTCGACAACCCGGCCGCCTACGGCCGGGTCCTGCGCACCGCGGCCGGCGACGTCGAGCGCGTCGTCGAGGCCAAAGCCGCCGGCGACGCCAGCGCCGAGCAACTGGCGATCCGCGAGGTCAACGCCGGCACCTACGTCTTCGACGCCGCGCCCCTGGCCGCCGCCCTGGCGAGCCTCTCCAACGACAACGCCCAGGGCGAGTACTACCTGCCCGACGTCTTCCCGGCCCTGCGCGAGGCCGGCCACACCGTCGCCGCCCACCTCGCCGACGACCTCGCGGTGACCATGGGGGTCAACAACCGCGCCGACCTCGCCGCGGTCGAGGCCGAGGCGCGCCGCCGCATCCTCGAGGCCCACATGCTGGCCGGCGTCACCGTCGCCGACCCTGCCTCGACCTGGATCGACGCCGGGGTGGAGATCGGCGCCGACGCGCGGATCGAGCCCGGCACCAGCCTGCGGGGCCGGACCGAGATCGGCGCCGGCGCCGTGGTCGGCCCGCTGAGCACCCTGACCGACGCCACCGTCGGCCCGGGGGCCCACGTCGTCCAGTCCTACCTGGTCGAGTGCGAGGTCGGCGAGGGCTGCTCGGTCGGCCCCTTTGCCTACCTGCGGCCCGGTGCCCGGCTGGAGGAGCGCGCCAAGGCCGGCACCTTCGTCGAGATCAAGAACTCGCGGATCGGCGCCGGCGCCAAAGTGCCGCATCTCGCCTACGTCGGCGACGCCGAGGTAGGGGAGGGGGCGAACCTCGGGGCGGGCACGATCACCGCCAACTACGACGGATTCCGCAAGAACCGGACTGTGATCGGTCCGCACGCCCGGCTCGGCGTTGACACGATGTTGATCGCCCCGGTAGAAGTCGGCCCTGCCGCCTACACTGGCGCTGGCGCGGTGATCAAGGACGACGTCCCCGAGGGGGCGCTGGCCGTGAGCGAGAACGCCCAGCGGAACATCGACGGATACGCGGCCGCCAAGGCCGCGAAGATGCGAGAGGAACAGAGCCCGTGAGCACGATCGAGGACCAGCCCCAGGTCGCGACCGCGATCCAGCACGACTACTCCAAGCGGTTGATGGTCTTCGGCGGCCGCAGCTCGATGGACCTCGCCGCCAAGGTCGCCGGCAAGCTCGAACTCGACCTCGGCCAGGTGACCCTGAAGACCTTCGCCGACGGGGAGATCTACTCGCGCTACGAGGAGTCGATCCGCGGCGCCGACGTGTTCATCGTCCAGTCGACCTGCGCCAACGAGCAGAGCGGGATGACCCCGAACGATTCCCTGATGGAGCTGCTGACGATGATCGACGCCGCCCAGGGCGCCTCCGCGCACCGGATCATCGCCGTCCTCCCCTGGTACGGCTACGCGCGCCAGGACAAGAAGTCGGCGCCGCGCGAGCCGATCTCCGCCCGCATCGTCGCCAAGTGCCTGGAGGGGGTCGGGGTCGACCGCGTCCTCACCATGGACCTCCACGCCGGCCAGGTGCAGGGCTTCTTCCACGTCCCGGTCGACCACATGACGGCGATGCCGATGCTGACCCAATGGTTCATCGACCAGGAACTGACCGAGGAGCTGGTGATCGTCTCCCCCGATGCCGGCCGGGTGAAGACGGCGCGCAACTTCGCCCGCCGCATCGGCACCCAGTGGGCGGTGATGGAGAAGGAGCGTCCCGCCCAGCAGGTGGCCGAGATCGGCTACGTGGTCGGCGACGTCAAGGGCAAGACCGCGGTCCTGGTCGACGACATGATTGACACCGCCGGAACCCTCTGCGCCGCCGCCCAGACGGTGCTCGACGAGGGCGCCGCGAAGGTCATCGCCTGCGCCACCCACGGCGTCTTCTCCGGCCCCGCCTACGAACGCCTCGCCGCCTCGGCGATCGAGCGGATCGTCGTCACCGACACCCTGCCGCTGCGCCCCGGGGCTCCGGACAACATCACCGTGCTCTCGACCGCCAGCACCTTCGCCGACTCGATCCGCCGCATCTTCACCGACGACTCGGTGAGCGAGATCTTCGCCGGAGAGAACCAACTCTTCTGAGCGGGCGGCCGCGGCGAGTCGCGGCGCCCTAGACGCCCAGGCGGCCACGCCTCGCCTTGCCGCCCGTTCGCCTGGAAATGAGAGGCTTTCCGTGCAATGGCTGAAGAGCTGACGCCCAACCCATCCCGGCAGGACGAGCGCGCCGAGCGCAGGCTGCGGCTGGTCGGGCACAAGGGGGCCGACCTGATCGCGCCGGGGAACACGATCGAGAGCTTCCACGCGGCGGTCGCGGCGGGCGTCGACACCATCGAGCTCGACGTGATCTGGCGGCGGGAGTGGCACCTGCCGGTTGAGGAGCGGACGCCGCTGGTGGTTGCCCACGACTGGGAGGACGCCGAGCGGCGCACGCCGCTGAGCCTGACCGAGGCGCTTGACGCGTTCCTCGAGCCGCCGCTGCAGGAGGTCGAGATCGACCTCGACGTCAAGCTCGCCGGCCGCGAGGAGGAGCTTGTCGAGGCGCTGCGCGAGCGTGACCTGATCGGGCGGGCGATGATCTCGACGATGGAGATGCACACCCTGAAACGGGTGCTGGAACTGGAACCGAAGCTGCGCCGCGGCTGGACCTATCCGAAAGTGACCAAGGACTGGACCTCGCGCCCGTGGGCGAAGCCGGCGGTGCGGGCGGCGCTGCTGGGCATGCGCTACCGCCTGCCCGGCCTGGCGGCGGAAAAGCTGCCGCGCTTCGGCGTCGCCGCGATGTGGGTCTACCACCCGCTCGTCAGCCCGCGGCTGGCCCGGATCTGCGAGCTCGCCGGGGTCGAGCTGATCGCCTGGACGGTCGACGAGGAGGCGCGGATGCGCACGCTCGTCGCTCACGGGGTGCACGGCATCGTCTCCAACGACCCGCGGCTCTTCGCCCAGATCGAGCAGCGGGACCGCAGCTAGCGTCCGCTTCGAGTGTTCGGATTAGCGCCGTGGAGCGCTCCGAACATCTCAAGGGGAAGTGGCCGGCCCTGCTTGCCGCCCTTCTCGCCGCCTGTCTGGCGCTGTCCGTCGCCGCCGCCCCGGCCACCGCTCGCCTGGCCGAAGCGCTGCGCTACGCGAAGGCGCATCTCGTCCTCGACAGGGCGCTGCTCGGCGAGCTGGAAGCAGAAGGGGTGCGGGCGGCCGGCCTCGGCAAGGCCAGGGTCCAGGGGCGCACGGTGTCGATGCCGGTCTTCAACGCCTTCCTCGAGTACGGCGGTGGCACCGGTTACGCCTTCATGAGCGGCGGTCTGAGGTTGCACGGCCCGCACGGCACCGCGAGCTTGAAGGACCTCGTCCTCAACACCGCCAAGGACCGCTTCAACGCCAAGGTCGCCGGCCACGGCCTCGTCCTCGCCAGCCCGGAAGGGGTCAGCGGCCAACCGACCCGGTACGGGCTCGAAGTCGCGGTGAAGCGGCTCGTGCTCACCGGGGCGGGGGCGCGGGAACTCAACCGGGCTCTCGGCCTGGGCCACCTTCTGCGCGCCGGCGACTCGCTGGGCCGGATGCTGGTCACCGGCGAAAGCCCGACCGTGCCCCTCGACCTTTCCCGCTTCGAATTCAGCTTCGACGAAGCCTTCCGGCAGAAGCTGGCGGGCCTCGGCATCACGGTCTCGCCGGTCGGGGCGAGCACGCAGCTCAGCGCGGACCCGCTCGCCTTCTCCTTCCCCGACGCCACCGGCAGCACCAATCGCGGCCTCGGCCGCGGCGGGATCTCCACCCCCAGCTACCTCCACCTCAGCACCGCCCAGCACGAAGCGAACATCGCCATCACGGCTAACTTCGAAGATCAGCTGGATGGCCGGGTCAGCCCCGGTGGGTCGCCCGGTCTTGGCGGCTCTCCGCTTGGCGAAGCCAGCTTCCTCGGTGTCGCCAAGATCGATTCGGACGGGATGGTGGAAGCGCCGCCGACTCCGCTGACGCTTTCCGGCTACGGCGCCCCGGTCCTCAACACCGCCTTCGGAGGCGGGGGGGCGCCCTTCGCGATCGGCGAACGATTGGGCACGATCTCCTTCGCGGGGCGACTGGGGCGCTAGGCGGTCCGATGAAGCTTCCGTTGACCAGGCTCGCGGCACCCGGCCTCTTCGCCGCCGCCTGCTGCTCGCTGCTCCTTCTCTCACCTGCCGGCGCCCGCGCCGACCCGGTGTCCGGGGGCAAGGCCCGGTTGCAGCTCGGCCGTGACCTGAGCGCCAAGCTGCGCCACGCCGGCGTGAGGTTGAGCGCCCGCGCCCCCGCCCGTCTAAACGGCTCGAGGCTCAGCTTCCCGGTCTCCGGCGGCGAGCTGGCCGCCGGCGTTGGGCAGGTCCGCCTCGAGGGCGAGCTGCGCCTCGGCGCCGGCTCTCGCGCCGCCTCGTTAGGCCACCTCGTCCTGGACACCGCCAGCGGAGCCCTGATCGGCAGGCTCAACGGCAGGCAGGTGCTGATCGCAAGCGCCCGGCGCCCGCGCGAGAAGCGCCACAACTTCGGCTTCGAAATCACGCTCGGCAAGCTGGTCCTGACCGACACCGGGGCCGCGCGGCTCGACGGGGCGCTTGCCCTCGGCCACCTGCTGAGCGGCAAGGACGTGCTCGGCACCGCGACGGCCGGAGTCCGCTTCTCGCAGCTGACGGTCACCCACGGCACCGGCTTCCTGGAACTGAGCGACGGCTTCGTGGCCAAGTTGAGGGCCCTCGAAGTGGGGACCGAAGCGACCGCAGGCGGCTGGATCCAGTCGACCTCCCCGCTGACCGTCGCGCTGCCGAAGCTGCACGGCACGATCGCCCTCGACCTCTCGGGTGGACTGGTCGAGTCGACCGGAGGCCTGCGCCTGTTCGTGGGGCAAGCCGTGGGGGGCGACGTCTACCCGTTGCCCGGCGCCCCCGAAGTCACCCTGCAGGACCTCGCGGTCGACCTGGCGGGGAAGAGCGCCGAGGCCGAGGTCAGGGCGCAGCCGCCGAGCACCGAGGAAACGACGACGATCGGTTCGCTGTCTGAATTCCCCTACCTCTACCGGAACGCCTTCACCGGCGAAGTCGCCTTCGGCTCCACCGTCTTCACGCTGCCCCCGGTCCTCGCCGCGGGACTGAACCGGACTCTGGCCGAATCGCGCGGCAAGCCCGCCACCTTCCTCGCCGGCGAACCCTTCGGTCGGATCGTCTTCGACAACCAGACCCACTGAACGCGGCCAGGCTTCAGTTTGGGGGTCCAGGGACCCCCAAACTCAGGGAACGCCGCGGGTTCCGCCTTGCTAGACCGTCCCGGGGGTCGCCCCCGGCGGCGTCCTGCGGCCGCCCTTGGCGCGCACCGCCGACTCCAGCTCGCCGCTGGTGAAGCCACCGACGACTTCGCCGTTGGTCGCGTAGCGGTAGAGCGCGACGCCGAAGATCCCGCTCAGCGCTTTGGAGATCAGCATCGCGACGGCCAGCAGGATCGCGCCGATCACCACCAGCAGCGCCCCGAGGAAGGAGGCCGAGGACCAGACGGCGATCCCGGCGACGACCAGGGCGATCGCCGGCAGCACGCCGAGCAGGAAGACGGCGCCGCCGATCGCGATGTTGCCGGTGACCTGCTGTCCCCACTTGTGGCGGAAGATCGAGGCCGAGCGCTTCAGCGTTTCCACCGGCCCGGTGCCCTCGATCGCGATCACCGGCACCGCGAGAAAGGTGACCAGCGACCAGGCCATGCCGACCAGCCGGGCGGCGATCTCGCCGCCGATCCCGCCCTGGTTCTCCAGCACCCCCATCAGCACACTGATCGCGGTCGAGATCGCCGCCCAGCCGCAGATCTGGCTGAACCGCTCACGCGCCACGGCGAGGCCGTCGCCGACGTCCGCCGCCTGGCCGTTGAAGATCATGTTCGCCGCCGCGGCGAGCCCGACGCTGAAGTAGAAGCCGACCACGCTGAGCACGTAGACGCCGATCACGATCAGCGGGATCGCGCCCCCGTAGCTGTTCTTGTCCAGCAGGTAGAGGCCGGGGCCGAGGAAGACGACCGCCAGCAGGGTGGTGGCGACGGCGCCGTAGAGCGGGAAGCGCAGCAGCGAGCGGTTTTCGTTCAGCAGCGCCCAGCTCTTCTTGGTCAGTGCCCAGCCACGTGCGATCCGTCCCATCGTTCCCTCCTCCGTTCGTTCCGGCTCAGGTCGTTTCGGCCAGGCCGGGCGTCCGCTTTAGCCCCCGCTCCTCGAAGTAATCCCACTCTTCCCGTCCGAGCGGGGTTGCCGGGGGGTCGGCGTAGACCCACTCGCGGGCGATCCGGTGCCAGTTGCGCTTCGCCCGCAGCTGGCCCAGTACGGCGACGACGCCGATTTCCATCCGCCGTCCCATCAGCTCGTCGGCGGGGATCGACTCGCGCCGCATCAGGTCGAAGTACTCCGAGCGCGGGTCGTTGGTCGACTCGATGATCTTCATCACCCGCTCGCCGGTGATTTCGATCTCGCGGTCCTCGATGTACCAGCCGCCGACCGCCCCCATGTGCTCGAGCAGGCGCTCGGCGTCGAGCTTCGAGGGGCTCTTGACGAAGCCGAGGTCGTGCAGGGCGGCGCGGAAGGCCTCCGGGTCGTCGCGCGAGGCGGCGTCGAAGGCGCGCTGCTCGAGCAGGATCTGCTCGCGGTCGAGTTTCTTCGTCATCCCGAAATCGAGGAAGGCGACCCGCCCGTCGTCCATCAGGATGTAGTTGCCGGGGTGGGGGTCGGCGTTGAAGTGCTGCAGGTTGAACATCGAGCCGAGGTTGCCGCGGAAGACGATCTCGCCGAAGCGGCTGCGCTCCTCGTGCGGCAGCTCCTTGATCGCGTCGAAGCCGATGCCCTCGACGAACTCGGTGACGAGGACGCGCCGGCGCGAGATCCGGGTCAGG
>DASVWP010000165.1:0-10756 GCA_036393155.1 Solirubrobacterales bacterium
AGATCGAGCTCGAGGCGCGGGGCGTCCCGCCACAGGTCCTCCAGCTGGTAACGGTCGCGCGCCTCCTTGGTGAACACGTGGAGCACGCAGTCGAGGTAGTCGAGGATGATCCAGCCCGCCTCGCCTTCGCCGTCCACCCCCCCGGGCAGGAGGCCCGTCTCGCGCTTCAGCTGCACCCTCACCTCGTCGACGATCGCCCGCGCCTGGCGGTCGTTGCGGGCCGTGCAGATCGCCAGGAAGTCCGTGTAGGCGACGAGGCCCCGCATGTCGAGGACGACGATGTCTTCGGCTTTTTTCGAGTCGGCCAGCTCGGCCAGGCGGCGGGCCAGCGCCTCGGAGTGAACCTTGCTCACGAGTAGATCCCCTTTTCCTCGATGAACCGAGCGACCGCCTCCGGCACCAGGTAGCGCAGCGGTCGCCCCTCGCGGGCCCGCTCGCGCACCGCCGAGGAGGAGACCCCGAACTGCGGCATCTCCAGCATCGTCGCCCTCCCCTCCGCCCCGAGGCTGCGCAGCACCGCCGCCACCTCGGCCTCGGAGACCCCGGCCCGGCGAGCCACCGCCAGGCGCGCGAGCTCGACCACCCGCTCGGGCTCCCGCCAGCTCTCCAGGCCCAGGGCGGCATCGGCCCCCATCACGAACACAAGCTCCGTGTCGCCTCGTTCCTCGGCAAGCATCTGCAAGGTCTCATACGTGTAGGACGGCCCCTCGCGATCGACCTCCAGCGAGGAGACCGAGAACCGCGAGTCCTCGGCGGCGGCCAGGCGCGTCATCGCCATCCGCAACTCGCGGCCGGGGTCGTCGAGAATCCGCTTGTGGGGAGCGTGCCCGGTCGGCACCAGGATCACCTCCGAGAGGCCGAGCTGCCACAGCGCCTCCTGGGCCAGCGCCAGGTGGCCGAGGTGCGGCGGGTTGAAGGCCGAGCCGAGGACCCCGATCCCGCCCCGCGCGCCCTCCCCTGCGCCGGCGCTACTCACGCACCTGGCCCTCGCCGCGGGCCACGTACTTGAAGGTGGTCAGCTCCCGCATCCCGATCGGGCCGCGGGCGTGCAGCTTCTGGGTCGAGTTGCCGATCTCCGCCCCCATCCCGTACTCGAAGCCGTCGGTGAAGCGGGTCGAGGCGTTGACGTAGACGGCGGCCGCGTCCACGCCGGTCGTGAAGGCATCCGCCGCCTCCTCGGAGCCGGTGACGATCGCCTCGGAGTGACCGGTCCCGTGGCGGTTGACGTGCTCGATCGCCTCCTCGACGGAATCGACCACGGCGACCGCCATCCGCAGCCCCAGGTACTCGGTGTCCCAGTCCTCGGCGCTCGCCTCTCCCACCGGCACCCCGCCGGCGGCGGCGCGGACGCGCTGGTCGCCGACCAGCTCCACCCCGGCCTCGTGCAGGTCGGCGAGGACCGCGGGAGCGAAGCGCTCGGCGATCGCCGCGTCGATCAGCAGCGTCTCGGCGGCGTTGCAGACGCCCGGCCGCTGCACCTTCGCGTTGACGGCGATCCGCCGCGCCATCTCGGGATCGGCGTCGGCGTGGACGTAGACGTGGCAGTTGCCCGCCGCCGCGTACATCACCGGCACCGTGGCGACGTCCTTCAGCGCCGCCTTCAGCCCCTCGCCGCCCCGCGGGATCAGCAGGTCGACGACGCCGTCCTGAGTGGCCAGCTCGGCCAGGTCCTCGCGGCCGCCGACCCCCAGCAGAATCACCGCGTCCTCCGGCAGGCCTGCTTGCGCCAGGCCCTCGCGGACGATCGCCGCCAGGGCGCCGTTGGAGCGCTCCGCGTAGCTGGATCCGCGCAGGACCAGGGCGTTGCCGCTCCTGAGCGTCAGGGCCGCGCAGTCGACCGTGACGTTGGGTCGCGCCTCGTAGACGACCGCGACCAGACCCAGCGGCACCCGGACCTTGCGCAGGTCGAGCCCGCTGGCGAGCGTCCGGTGCTCGAGCTCCTCGCCGACCGGATCGTTCAGGGCGGCGACGACCCGCACGCCCTCGGCCATCGCCGCAACCCGGTCGGCGTCCAGGGTCAGCCGGTCGCGCAGCGCCGGCGTCAGGCCGGCAGCGCGCTCGTCCGCCAGGTCCGCCGCGTTGGCCTCGAGGATCTCCTCGGTGCGCTCCAGCAGCAGCCGCGCGGTCGCCTCCAGGGCGGCGTTCTTGGCCTCGGTCGAGGCGGCGGCCAGAGCCCGCGCGGCACGCTTGGCCGCGGCGCAGCCTTCGCCGACGGTAGTGGTCGTCACTGCCATCGCTACAGGGTACTTGGGCGCCTAGAGCAGGACGAAGCGATCGCGGTGGATCACCTCGTCGGGAGCGCCCGGCAGCCGCTCGCGCACAGCGTCGGTCCGCTGGCCCATCGCCAGTTGGACTTCGGCCTGCGAGAGCTCGCTGATCCCCCGTCCGATCACCTCGTTGCCGTCCTCCGAGACCACCCAGACGGCGTCGCCGGCGCCGAAATTGCCGGTGGCGTCGACGATCCCCACCGCCAGCAGGCTGGAGCCGCTCTGCCTCAGCCGCTGCGCGGCGCCGCGGTCGACGATCAGCGAGCCGGCCGGCTCCTTCGCGTACTTGAGCCAGAGCTTGAAGCTCGACGCCTTGGTCTTGTTGACGGCGAAGCGGGTCCCGACAGCCTCGCCGGCAGCCGCCGCGAGCAGCGTCCCGCGCGCCGTTCCGTCGCAGATCACGGTCGGGATCCCCGCCTCGCTCGCCATCTCCGCCGCCGCCACCTTGCTGCGCATGCCGCCGGAGCCGAAGACCGAGGTGCGGTCGCCAATCCGCAGCGCCTCCAGGGCCGCGAAGTCGGTCACCTCGCGGATCGTCTCCGCATCGGGGTCGAGCGCGGGGTCGGCGCTGCGCAGGCCCTCGACGTTGGTCAGCAGGACCAGCAGCCGGGCGCCCAGCAGCAGCGCCACCTGGCCGGCCAGGAAGTCGTTGTCGCCGAAGGTGATCTCGTCGGTCGCCGTGGTGTCGTTCTCGTTGATCACCGGCACGACTTTCCACTCCAGCAACCGGCGCAGGGTCTGGCGGGCGTTCAGGTAGTGGCCGCGCGCGGCGACGTCGCCAGCGCTCAGCAGCACCTGGGCGGCGCGGCTCCCGTGCCGCGCCAGGCGGGTCTCGTAAGCGCGGAAGAGATCGCCCTGCCCCACCGCCGAGGCGGCCTGAAGCTCGTCCATCGCCCGCGGGCGGACCGGCAGCTCCATCATCCGCATCCCCCGCGCGATCGCCCCGGAGGTGACCAGCACCACCGGCTCGCCGCCCCGCTCCAGGCTGCTGACCTGCTCGCAGACGGAGTCGAGCACGTCGGTGCGCAGCTCGCCGTCGTCGGCGGCGACGATCGAGGATCCGAGCTTGACGACCAGGGTCATGGCGAGCAGTCTAGGAGGGCTCTAGACGTGCAGTTCGAACTCGTGCTCGCCGACCCGGACGTCGTCCCCGGACTCGAACCCGGCGCGGGTGAGGGCGGCGATCACGCCGATCTCGTTCAACCGCTGCTCGAGGTAGGCGAGCGCTTCCTCGTTGGCGACGTCGTGGCGCTCGAACAGCATCTCGACGCCCCGCCCGAGGACGCGGAAGCCGCCGTCGTCCTCGCGCTCGACCCAGTAGCCCCCCTCGCCGACCGGCCGGTAGACGCGGTGCTCGGCCTCGAACTCGGCCGGCTCCGCTCCGACGAGCGGCGCGGCTGCCGCCGCCTGCTCGGGCAGCTCGGCGAGGATCCGGTGCCGCAGCCCGTCAAGTCCCTCCCCCGTGGCCGAGGAAACGGCAAGCACGCCGAGTGCCCGCTCGCCGAGCCGCTCGCGCCACTCGACCAGCAGCTCCTCCACCCGCTGCGCCGGCAGCAGGTCGCGCTTGCTGAGCACGACCAGCTCGGGCAGCTGCTCCAGACCCGCGCCGTAGGCGGACAGCTCGCCGCGGACCATCTCGTAGCTGTCGAAGGGGTCGCCCTCCAGCGGCGCCACGTCAACCAGGTGGACCAGCATTGAGCAACGCTCGACGTGGGCGAGGAACTCGTGGCCGAGCCCGGCGCCCTCGGCCGCCCCTTCGATCAGGCCGGGGATGTCAGCGATCACCGCCTGGCGGTCCTCGTCTTCGATCGTCCCCAGGGCCGGGGAGAGCGTCGTGAAGGGGTAGTCGGCGACCTTCGGCGCCGCCCGGGTGAGGCGGCCCAGCAGCGAGGACTTGCCGGCGTTCGGCAGGCCGACCAGGCCGACGTCGGCCAGCAGCTTCAGCCGCAGCTCGATCCAGCCCTCCTCGCCCGCCGTGCCACGCTCGGCGAAGCGCGGCGCCTGCCGGGTCGAGCTGGTGAACCGCCGGTTCCCGTGGCCCCCGCGCCCACCGTGGGCGACCACCGCCCGCTGCCCGGCCTCCAGCAGATCGATCGCGCTGCCATCCACCGCGGTGGCCTGGGTACCGGGCGGCACCGGGATCTCCCTGTCCTCCCCCCGCGCCCCGTGGCGGTTTGAGCCTTCTCCGTGCCGCCCTCGCTGCGCCCGAAAGTGCTTGCTGCCGCGCAGCGCCCCGAGGTCCCGCCGCGAGGCGTCGCAGACCAGCACCACGTCGCCGCCGTGCCCGCCGTCGCCGCCGTCGGGCCCGCCCCGCGGCACGTGGGCCTCACGTCGAAAGGAGATGCAGCCATTGCCGCCGCCTCCCCCCTCGACCCAGATCTTCGCCTTGTCGTACATCGGCCAGACAGCGTAGAGGGAGCGCTGCGTACCTTTCGCACCCTATGCGGGAGCAAACGTACGCAGCGCTCCGCCGCGCGCCCCTAGCCGATGACCTTCAGCGTCGCCTTTGCCGCTTTGCCGGGCACGCCCTTGGGGACGATCTTCAGCTTGTAGGCGCCGGTCGCGTCGGGGCCGACCTTCACCTTCAGCTTGGCGATCTTCTTCTTCAGCGCGGCGAGCTTGCCGAGCGAGGCGCACCTGGCCTTCAGGTCGGCCTTGGCCTTGTTCGGCACCTTCACGCAGAGGCGCGCGGACTTCGACTGCAGGTCGCCGACGTTCTGAGCCTGAACCTTTATCACGGCCTGCTTACCCGTTTTGACCTTGACCTTCTTGGTCTTCACGACGAGTTTCAGCTTCGCCGCTTCGATGGTGGCCGCGGCGCTCGTCTGAGCCGCCGAGCCGGCCTGGTTGGTCGCGGTGACCGTGCAGGCGTAGGAGCCGGCGGTCGTGGCGGCGTAGGCGTTCGCCGTAGCGCCGCCGATCGCGGCGCCGTTCAGGGTCCACTGGTAGGCGAACGCTCGCGGCACCTGGTAGACGAAGGATCCCGGGTAATCGGCACCCCATACGCCCGTCGAACAGGAGAGCGAGGCCGGAGCGGTCGGCGAGGCGGTCACCGCAGGGACACCGGCAGCGACCGGGCTCTTGAGAATCACCGGGTCCTGAGGACCCGCCACAGGGGCCGTCGTGGGGGTGATGCCTCCACCGCCGCCGGCGAGGTTGAGCAAGCCGATGGCATTCGTGGTCGTGGTGCCGTTTTTGTAGTTCCCGAGGTAGAAGCGTCCAAGCAAGGGGTCAAACGCGAGGCCGTAGGGACCGTTGATGGCGGCCCCGGCGGTGGCCACGTTGCCGCCACCGCTGCCGTTGAGATTCGCGAAACCCACTTCGTTGGTGCCCCCCAGGAAGTAAACGCGCCCGGACGCGTCATCGACAACCAGACCTTCGCCCCCGGGTTGAACCGTCGTGCCGGTGATATTGAGATCGCCACCGCCGGTGTTGTTCACATTGGCGTAGGAGATCGAGTTGACGCCCGCGCCGTTGCCGTTGACCCAGAAGACACGACCAGCGCCTGGATCCAGCGCCAGCCGGCAGCACGGCTGGTTGAAGGTCGCCCCTGCGGTGCTGAGGGTCCCACCGGCGCTGCCGTCGAGGCGGGCCCAGGCGATCGACCCGGCCCCTTTGGTGTTGATCCAGTAGATGAGTCGATTGACCGGGTCGACGGCGATGCCTTCGGGTTCTTCAATCGGCGCGCCAGGAGCCGTGAATGCGCTGGCCCCGCTGCCGTCCAGGTTAACCGCGAGGATCTGACCGTTGACACCGCCTTCGTTTGCGACGAACAGGCGGTTGGTCACGCTGTCATACGCCATCCCTTCCGGGTTTTCCACCACGCTGCTGCCTACGTTGAGCAAGCCGCCACCCGTGCCGTCGATGTTGGCGTAGGCGATCGTGTCCGGCGTGCCGGAGTAGTTGTCCCAGTAGACGAATTCGGCAGCTCGGGCAGCTGGCGCAATCGCGGCGAGAACAATCAGGGCCAGGAATGCCGCAAGCCCACCGATCAGGGTCTGGCGCGGGGAAACCGCGCGGCCGGTCAAAAGCACTATCGACTCCTCCCTCTTAGTGAGAGGGTGATGCTACTCAGCCGACCGGGGAACCGCTAGTCCTCGGCGAGGACGCTGATCGTCCGGCCCTTGCGGGCCGAGTGGAAGTCGACGACCCCCGGCCGGGTGGCGAAGATCGTGTGGTCGCGGCCGATGCCGGTCCCGTCGCCCGGCCAGAAGCGGGTGCCGCGCTGGCGGACGATGATCTCGCCGCCGCTGACCTTTTGGCCGGCGAAGACCTTGACCCCAAGCATGTTCGGGTTGGATTCGCGGCCGTTGCGGCTGGACCCCAGACCTTTCTTGTGAGCCATGCCTAGGCCTCCTCTTTCTCGGCTTTTTTCACCGCGGCTTTGCCGGCTTTCAGGCTCGTCACCTCAAGCCTGGTCAGCTCCGAGCGGTGACCGGCGCGTTTCCGGTAGCCCTTCTTCGCCTTGTATTTGAAGACTTTGATCTTCGGACCGCGCAGGTGCTCGGTCACTTTCGCCTCGACTTTGACTTTCGCCAGATCCGACGGCGAGGCGAGAACCTCGGTGTCGCGGAACAGGACCGGGCGCAGGGCGACTTTGTCGCCCTCCTTGGCGTCCAGGCGATCGACGAGCAGCGACGTGCCCTGCTCGACCTTGTACTGCTTGCCACCGCTTTCGACTACCGCGTACATGCTCTAATCGTCTTCCTTGCTGCTGCCTTGTTTGGCGCGCGAACGTCCGCGACCGCCTCTGCGGCCACGGCGCCTGCGCGAAGCAGCGTTGGAGTCTAGCTGGGACCCGTTGCCCTCGCCTCCTCCGTCGCCATTCTGCGACTCCCCTCCCAGCAGCGAGGCGATCGCCGCCGAGCGCTCGACCTCCTCGATCCGCACCAGCTTGCGCTGCCCCACGTAGGGGCCGCCGCCGGTGACGCTGACGATGTAGGAGTCGATCCGGGCGACGGCGTCGTCGGCGTTGTACATGTGGGGCTCGTCGATCTGGACTAGCACCTCCTCGCCGACCTTGAACGGCAGCGCCCGCTCCTCAATCTCCGCCCGGGTCCCGGACTCGACCAGTTTGAAGGTGTCGATCGCCAGCGCGTCGCCGCCCTCGAAGTGGAAGCGCTTGCCGGTCCCCCGCTCCAGCTCGGCCAGGCCGCTCTCGGCGTCGGTCAGCTCGTGGGCGACCTTGGGATTGACGCGGATCAGGAAGGCCTCGACGTCGGCGTGCTCGGCGGCCATGTCGCGCAGCTTGCGCAGGCCCTCCAGGGCCACCGTCTCGGCCGAGAGCACTACGCCCTCGCCAGCGCAGGTCGGGCAGGCCTCGGTGAGGATCTCCCGCACCCCGTCGGTGACGTTCTGGCGCGTCATCTCGACCAGGCCCAGGGGCGAGATCTCGACCACGTAGCTCTTCGACTTGTCGGCGTCGAGGGCTTTGCGCATCGTCTTCAGGACTTTGTCCCGGTTGGAGGCCCGAGCCATGTCGATGAAGTCGATGACGATGATGCCGCCGATGTCACGCAGGCGCAGCTGCCGCACGACCTCCTCGGCCGCCTCGGTGTTGACCTTGGTGATCGTCTCCTCGAGACCGCCTTTGCCGCGGCCCGTGAAGCTGCCGCTGTTGACGTCGATCACCGTCAGCGCCTCGGCGTAGTCGATCATCAGGTAGCCGCCGGAGGGCAGGTCGACGCGGCGCGAGAGGGTCGACTCGATCTCCTCGTCGATCTTCCATTTTTCGAACAGCGGCTTGGAGCCCTTGTAGAGCTCGACGCCGTCGACCAGCTCCGGCGCCGTGCGCTGGAAGAAGCCGGTGACCCGCTCGAACTGCTTCTCGGAGTCGATGATCGCCTTCTCGAACTCGCTGAGGAAGACGTCGCGCAGGACCCGGACCGAGAGGTCGGCCTCCTGGAACACCAGGGCCGGCGCCTTGCTCGACTCGGTGCGCCGCTCGAGGATCTCGTTGAGCCGGTGCAGGTAGCCGATCTCCCGCACGAAGTCGGATTTTTTCGCTCCGTGGGCGGCGGTGCGGACGATCAGCCCGCCCGGCCCCTTGTAGGTGCGGTCGACCATCTTGCGCAGGCGGTCGCGCTCTTTGTCGCCCAGCCGCCGGCTGACGCCGACGCCGGAGCCCTGCGGCGCGAACACCAGGTAGCGGCCGGCGATCGAGAGGTTCATCGAGAGCCGGGCGCCCTTCGTCTTCAGCGGGTCCTTGACCACCTGGACCAGGATCTCCTGGCCCGGTTTGATCAGCTCGTTGATCCGCCGGCCGTGGCCGCGGCCCCGCTTCGGGGCCTGCTCGCCGCCCGGCAGGACGATCTCGTCGACGTGGAGGAAGCCGTTGCGCTCGAGGCCGATGTCGACGAAGGCGGCCTCCATGCCGGGAAGGACGTTGTCGACCTTCCCCTTGTAGATGTTGCCGACGATGGAGCGGCGTCCGCGGCGCTCGATGTAGAGCTCCGCGACGCTGGCCTTGCTGCCTTTCTGCTTGGCCTCGAGGACGGCAACGCGGGTCTCGCCGCGCTCGGCGGAGACCAGGATCGTTTTCTTCATTTCAGTTCAGCTCAGTTTCGGGATAGGTACGCACCGCCCAGGACCTCGGTCCGAGGTCTCACGTAGGCGAACCTCCCGGCCTGGCTGAGACGCGCTTGGATGTTGATGCTCTGAAGAACGCCGACCGCAAGGAAGGTGGCAAGCACGGAGGATCCTCCGTAACTCACAAGCGGCAGGGGGATGCCCGTGATCGGCATGATGCCGAGGTTCATCCCCACGTTGACGAAGACCTGGAACAGCAGCGAGACGGCGATGCCGCCCGCGACCAGGATTCCGTAGGAGTTCTTCGAGAGCGTCACGATCCGCAGCGCCCGCCAGAGCAGGAGGGCGTAAAGGGACAGGACGAAAGCGGCGCCCACGAACCCGTAGCGCTCACCGATCACCGCGAAGATGAAGTCGGTGCTGCGCTCGGGGACGAAGTCGAGCCGCGTCTGGGTGGCTTGATTGCCACGGCCGGTCTTCCCACCGGCGCCGATGGCGATCACCCCTTGGTTCTGCTGATAGCCGGCACCTTGTTCGTGCTCGTGCGGATGCAGGAACGAGGTCAGTCGTTCCACCTGGTACCCCTTGAGAACAGGGGTACCAACCGCGGGAGCAACCACGAGGACGAGTGCTACCAGGGCGACGATAGCCGCGCCGATGACTGCGAAGTGGGTCCAGGGGACACCTCCGAAGTACATCACGGCGAGGGTGGCGACCACGAACACCAGGGAGGTGCCGAGGTCTGGCTGCAGGAAGACGAGGGCAGCCGGGCCCAGGCCGAGGCACAGGTAGCGCAACGTGCGCTGCCTGCTGGAGCCCCGCCTGGCGCCATCGATCACGAACCCGGCAAGCGCCAGGACGAGCAGGAGCTTGCCGAGCTCCGATGGCTGGAAAGCGAAGAAGGGAAGTTCGAAGGCCCGCCGCGAGCCGAGGGCGGCGAAGCCGAAGACGAAGACGAGGGAGATGCTGACGCAGAGGAAGGTGTAGATCCCGACCCGCAGCTCGCGGAACCGCGAGTAGTCGATCCGGGTCAGCAGCAGCATCCCGATCACCCCCAGGACGCCGTAGATCGCCTGCCGGTCGACGTAGTAGTGCGGGTTGCCGGGGACGTCGTGCAGCGTCGCCTGCCCGAGCGTGAAGACGCTGAAGCCGACCAGCCCGATCGCCGCCAGGGCCAGCGGCCAGTCCATGTGGGCGAGGCCGAGGCGTTCGGCGATGCCGACCCGCTCGGAGAACGGCTCCGGGCGGCCGTTGCGGCTGCGGCTGGCGTACATCATCCGTGCGTTCCGCCTTCTTCGCCCGCTTCGCCGCCTTCCTTCGCGGCTTCCTTGCTCAGCTGGCCGTGGAAATACGCTTCGAGGATCTGCTTCGCGGCCGGCGCGGCGGATTCGGCGCCGAAGCCGCCTTCCTCGATGGTGACGGCGGTGACGATCTGGGGATTGGGATAGGGAGCCAGGACGATGTACCAGGACTGGTTGCCGTGGCCGGCGCGTTCGGCGGTTCCCGTCTTGCCGGCCACTTCGATGGGGAATTCCGAGAAGACAGGGTATGAGGTTCCGCCCGGCGACTGGGCCGCCTCGTGCAGACCTTCCAGGATCACAGACCGGGAGGCGGGGTCGATCTTCACGTGCCGGCGCGGCTTGAACTCGAATTCCTTGAGGATCCGCCCGGCCGCGTCTTCGATCGCCAGCCCGAGGTGGGGCGTCACCACCGTGCCGCCGTTTGCCAGGGTGGCGTAGGCCCCCGCCATCTGCAGCGGGTTGGTCTGCAGGTCGCCCTGCCCGGTGGCCAGCTGGATGTCGTCTCCGGCGGACCAGGGCCGTTCGGTTTCGCCTTCCTTGTAGAGCTGGTCTCGCCACTTCCTGCTCGGCAGCAGGCCGTCCGTGGAGACCGGCAGGTCGATCCCGGTCGGCCGGCCGATCCCAAGGGCGTGGGCCCAGCGCTGCAGCTCGTTGGTGTTC